>CAZGRM010000093.1:0-12464 GCA_964528295.1 uncultured Lachnospiraceae bacterium | reverse complement strand
CCCGGGACTTGGTGCGGTTCCACTCCTGGGTGCCCAGCTTGTTCAGCTTCGGCGCCTTCGCGGCGTCCCCGTCCGCGTATTTCTGGATCACGTCCAGCTGGGTGGCCGGGACGTAGAGGTGACTGCCGCCGGAATACTCGATTTTCATGTAATCCTTGGTGACCTTATCCACCTCCACCTTCTCGATGCCCCGGTAGATCCCCAGGCCGTGGTTTTCGTGCACCACAAAATCCCCCACCGCCAGCTCCGTGAAGCTGCTGACCCGCTTTCCCTCGTACCGCTTCCGTTTTTTCTTTTTCTTCTGCTCCTGGCCGAAAATATCACTCTCGGCGATGATCACAAATTTGATCAGCGGGTACTCATAGCCCCGCTTTGTGTTTCCGTAGGTGATCAGAATCTCTCCCGGCGCCACCTCCCGCTCCGGATCCTCGGTGTAATAGCTGGTCAGACCCTCCTGCATCAAGTCTCCGGCAAGGCGGTGCCCCCTGGTCCGGGACGCGGACAGGAGAATCACCCGGTAGCCCTCCTTTTTCCAGCGCCGCAGATCCTTCACCAGCAGCTCAAAGCTATTATTGTAGGGATTGACGGAGCGGACCGTCAGGCCGAATTTTCCGGAAACGCTCCAGGGCGCTCTGGCGTTCTCCAGCGTACACAGTCCCAGCACATTTTTCTTGGAGAGGAGCCCGGCGGTCTCCTGGCAGGAGAAGAGGAGACCGGTCTGGCCCGCCACCACGTAGCCCTTCTCCAGCCGGTGCTCCATGCTCTCCCGAAACTCCATCTCCACAGCCTGGCCCTCCTCCAGAAGCCGGTTGGGCTCATCCAGGAAGATCAAGGTCTTTTCGCTGTCAAAATAGTCCAGAAAGGTGGTTTTGTGATCCGTGAAATAGTCGATAAAGCCCTCCATGGAGAGGGGCTCGCCAAATTCTGTCAGCTGATCCCGGGCGTCCTGCCACAGGTGCCGCACCCGGGCGGCCTCCTCCGTCCGGCCCTCCTTTTTGAATCGTTCCTCCGCCTTTTTGGTCTCCTTTTCCAGCCGGGACAGGGCCCGCTCCCGCTCCTTTTTCCCGGGAATCAGCTCCGCCGCCGGATAGATGACCACCGTATCCATATTTTCTATGGAGCGCTGGCTCTCCGCGTCGAAGCTTCTCAGGGAGTCCACCTCATCTCCCCACAGCTCCATGCGGACGGGGTTTTCCTCGGTGAGGGGGAAGAGGTCGATGATGCCGCCCCGGATGGCGAACTGTCCCGGCCCCTCCACCTGGCCCACCCGCTCATACCCCAGAAGGATCAAGGTCCGTTTCAGCTCCTCTGTGTCCAGGGTGTCCCCTACATCCACGGTCCTGATGTGCTCCATCCATTCCCCGAAGGGGATCAGGTGGTTCATGCAGGCCGCCATGGTGGTGATGACGGTGACGCTCTTTCGCTCCACCAGGGCCTTCAGCACCTCGATTCTCTGCCGCTCCAGCAGATTGCTGTGGATGTCCGCCTGGAAGAAAATCAGGTCCTTGGCGGGAAAGTACAGCACCTCCCGGTCAAAGAAGCGATAATTCTCGTACAGCTCCTTAGCCCTCAGGTCACTGTAGGTCAGTATGATTTTGTGGGAGCGGCCCTGCCCCGCACAGTAAATAAAATGAGACTTCTGGGAGTCGATGCAGCCCGTGACCTGGAGCACGCCCCGGTTGGTCCCGATCCGCTGCCTGATCTCCTCAAATTCTCCCAGCTGGCTCATGGGTGATATAAATGCTTTCATGGATGAATTTCCTTTTCTTTTCTCCCGGCTTTCCCCGGGCCGAAAATTTATTCCTTATTTTTGTGGGTGTTGAACTCATTCATGACCCGCTCCATGTCCTCTGTGAGCATGGCGGCGGCAGCCTGGGCGGCCCGGTCAAAGGCCTCCCCCATCAGCTCCTGCTCCCCCTTGGAGAAATGGCCCAGCACGTAATCCGCCAGGTCATAGCCCTGGGGCTTCTCCCCCACGCCGATCTTGACCCGGCGGAAAACCTGGGTGTTCAGGTGGGCGATGATGCTCTTGATGCCGTTGTGGCCTCCGGCGCTGCCCTTCTTGCGGACCCGCAGCTGGCCCGGCTCCAGGCTGATATCGTCGTAGAGCACGATCAGCTCCTCCTCCGGGTCGATCTTGTAGAAATCGCAGGCGGCCCGAAGGCTCTCGCCGCTGAGATTCATGTAGGTCTGGGGCTTTAGGAGCAGCACCTTCTGGCCCTCGATATAGCCGCTGCCGCAAAGAGCGTGAAATTTTTTCGTCTCGATGGAAATCCGGTAGCGGTCCGCCAGCCGGTCGATGGCGGCGAAGCCCGCATTGTGCCGGGTATTCGCGTACTCCCGGCCCGGATTTCCCAGTCCTGCTATGATGTACATAATGTGTTCTCCGTTTGATTCTTATAATATGCCAAAGGCGGCGGCGCTACTGGTCCGTCAGCCGCTCCACCACCTTCTCGAAGCGCATGAAATGGGAGGCCTTTACCAGCACCGTATCCCCGGGCCGCAGCAAAGCGTCCATCTCCTTCAAAAAGACCTGGAGGCTGGAAAAACAGTGTACCCTGGCGTCGGGGCGGACGGCCAGCAGGCCCTCCGCCAGGTGTGCCGACAGAGGCCCTACGCAGATCACCTCATCGATCCCAAGGGCTCCGGCATACTCTCCCACCTCCCGGTGCAGCTCCTTCTCCCGGGCTCCCAGCTCTCCCATATCTCCCAGGATGGCCACCTTCCGGCCCAGGCTGTCCGAGAGCACCGACAGGGAGGATTTCATGGATACGGGGTTGGCGTTGTAGCAGTCATCGATGACGGTGAACTGCTCCGTGCGGATGATGTGGAACCGTCCGCCAACCGGCTGCAGGCTCTCGATGCCGGCCCGGATCTGGTCCGTGGTCAGGCCGTAGTGGAGCCCCACCGCCGTCCCGGCCAGGGCGTTCAATACCATGTGGAGGCCGGGGATGGGGATCAGGGTGTCAAAGCTGCCCTGCTCTGTGTGAACGCGGCAGGAGACGCCCTCCAATCCCCGGGACTCAATCCGGTCCGCATACACCTGGTTCTCCTTTCCGAAGCCGAAGAACAGGGGCCGGATGCCCTTCACCTCCCGGATGGTCTCCAGCTTGTCGTCCTCTCCATTTAATATAATATAACCGTCTTCCTTTAAATAGTCAAAAATTTCTGATTTGGCCCTGAGCACCCCATCCCTGTCTCCCAGAAATTCCAGGTGGCACTGTCCGATGTTTGTGATGACGCAGGTATCCGGTCTGGCGATGGCGGCCAGCCGGCGCATCTCCCCGAAATGGCTGATTCCCATCTCCAGCACGGCGATCTCATCCTCCTCCCGGAGGCGGAACACGGTGAGGGGCAGGCCCAGCTCATTGTTGAAGTTTCCGGCGGTCTTCAGGGTCCTGTATTTCTGGGACAAAACCGCGGCGATCATTTCCTTGGTGCTGGTCTTTCCCACGCTGCCCGTGACGCCCACCACCGAAATCTGAAGCTGCTCCAGATAGAAGGCGGCCAGCATCCCCAGGGCCTTCACGGTATTTTCCACCAGGATATAGTTTCCCCCGGCCTCCGGCAGCTCATGCTCGGAGATGACGCAGAGCGCGCCCTTTTCAAAGACGGAGGGAATGAAATCGTGACCGTCCGCCCGCTCGCCCTTGATGGCGGCGAAGAGGGCGCCCTCCTCCGCTTTGCGGCTGTCGGTGGTGACGGACGTGATCTCCCGCCGCCGGTCCTCTTCTTTTCCAAAGTATGTGCCGCCACAGGCATCCGCCATACGGCCCAGTGTCATATTCTTCATGTAAAATCCTCCTCCTTTTTCCATTGTATTCCTGATCCGGACTATTATATCATACTCTCCTCCGGCCTTGGCAAAAATCTTTTCTGCTCCGCGGTTTTCCACGAAAAAGCCGGAGCTTCGCGCCTGAAAGCTCCGGCCACCTTCTCTTCCCTATAAAAGCTCCCGTTTTCTCACACTCTTTTCTTTAAGGCCTCACCGCCGTCCCATCCTCCAGCCTGCTGAACATCCAGCCAAAATCCGTCTCCACCGGCGGACATTTTTTTGCGGCCTCCTCATTGAAATCGATGCCGAGCCCGGGCCGGTCGCTCAAATAGGCGTAGCCGCCCCGCACCTGGGGACAGCCCGGGAAAATCTCCTCCTCCGCCTCATGAAAGCCCATAAATTCCTGTATCCCAAAATTGGGACTGCTCAGATCCAGATGCATCTGGGCCGTCATCCCGATGGGAGACATGTCATTGGGGCCGTGCCATGCGGTCCGGACCTGGTACAGCTCCCCAAAGGCGGCCAGCTTCCGGGCCGGAGTGAGGCCGCCGATGTCGCTCAAATGGCAGCGGATAAAATCAATCCACTGGTTCTGTATGATCGTCCTCCACTCCAGAGGATGGGTAAACAGCTCTCCCACCGCCAGCGGCACGGAGGTCTGTTCCCGTATAGTTTTAAAATACCCCGTCTGCTCCGGGGAGAGGGCGTCCTCCACAAAGAATAATCGAAAAGCCTCCAGCTCCTTCACAAAGCCGAGGGCATCCGCCGGAGACAGTCTCTCGTGAATGTCATGGATCAGCTCCGGCTCCCATCCCAGATCCGACCGGACACGCTCAAAAAGCTTCACCGTATTTCGCATATAAAGTCTGGGAGAGTAGTAGGCTCCCTTCGGCGCCCGCTCCGGGCGGACCATCCTCTGAAGCTTGCCGCTGTCATTTCCGCCGTACATTCCCTGCTGGCACCGGATATAGCGGTAGCCCTGCTCCAGGTAGGCCTGAATATTCTCCTCCACCTCTTCCACAGAGTTCCCCTCCGCATGCTCTTTTTTTCTCCGCGTTTTTCGCTAAAAAATCACCATTTTACGCGCTTTAATCCAAAAGCTCCCGGGAAGGGCTCTGCCTGTATTGTTCATAGCTCTTTCTGTACTGGAGGGGCGAGGTCCTGACCCGCTTTCGGAATTGTCTCAGGAAGGAATTGACATTGCCGTATCCCACCAGCAGGGCCAGGTCTGTGATGTTTACGCGGGAGTCCTCCAGCAGCCGGATGGCATTGCTGATCCGCACGGAATTGATGTAATCGTTGATCCCGGTCCCAAAAGATTGGCTGAAGCGCTTGCTGATGGCGTAGGGCCGGAGACAAAACTGACGGCTCAGGCTCTCCAGACTCAGGTCCTCCATGTAGTGAAAATCGATGTATTTCTTCACCTCGGCCATGGCCCGGTAGGAAGCGCTTAATTCGATTTTCTCAGCCTGAAGCACGCGTTGCAGCAGAATGGTCAATTCCAGGAGGAGGGCGTAGGACATATAGCCCTCCCCCGACGCGTCCGCCTCGGTTTCCCGCCGAAGCAGCTTCAAAATAGTTATCATTCTGTCGAAGATATCCGGGTCAATGTTCCTCAGCTTCTCTTCGTCCTTCGGGGGAAGGGTCTGAAAGAGCTTGATATAGGTGTTGATAATGGGCAGATTTTGCAGATATCCCGGAATCACGTTCAGGCCATATCTGACACAGGGCAGCTCCGTAAAAATCCGCCCGTGAAGCTGGGCCGCCCCGATGATCAGCACGCTTCTCTCTCCCACCTCGTAGCAATGATCCTCCACATAATACTTTCCCCCGCCCTTTTCAAAGAACAGTAATTCGCAGGAAGCATGCATATGAGAAAACATTTTTGATTCGCTGTCCGAAGTATGGCTCACATAGATATTTTGATGATTCTGCGCATAGACATGGGCCTCCTCCGTGTAATCGTTTAAAAAGAACCGCGGCATATCTCTTCTCCTTCAATGACAGGGATGCCTTCCCTCTCTGCTTTACGCGTTTTTCAGCGATACCTGGATCAGCAGCTCACACAGCTGGGGAAAATCGATGCCAAGGGCGGCGGCCTCCTGGGGAAGGAGGCTGGTGGGCGTCATGCCGGGAAGGGTGTTTGCCTCCAGGCAGTACAGGTTTTCCTCCTGATCCATCATAAAATCTACCCTGGCGTAACCGCCCAGCCGCAGCACCTGGAAGGCCTTCACCGCATAGCCCTGCATTTCCTTCGTCTTCTCCGGGGAGAGCTGGGCGGGGCAGGTCTCCACGGCGGCCCCCGCCTTGTATTTATTTACATAATCGTAGAAGCCCTCCACCGGGGCGATCTCGATCACCGGGTAGGCCTCCCCGTCCACCACTCCGGCGGAAAATTCCCGTCCCTCTATGTACCGCTCCACCACGGCCTCCTCCTCATAGCGGAAGGCCTCCTCCAGAGCTTCCTTATACTCCTGCTCCGTCCTCGCCACCGTCACTCCCACGCTGGAGCCTCCGCAGCAGGGCTTTACGATGCAGGGCAGGCCCACACCATTCTCGGAGGGGGCTTTCCGCTCATCCTGCCGCTTCAGCACCATACCGGCGGCGGTGGGGATCCCGTTCTCATGGAAAAGCTGCCGGGACAGGCCCTTGTCCAAAGCCATGGCGCTGCCCAGATGGCCGGAGCCAGTGTAGGGAATCCGCATCAGGTCAAGAGCCGCCTGGACTCTGCCGCCCTCCCCGTCCGCGCCGTGGAGGGCCAGAAATACCACGTCCGCCGCGCCGCACTGCTTCAGTACATTCGGTCCGAAAAAGGAACGGCCGGAGGCCTGGATGGCCTCGATCCGGTCATTCATGGAACGGATATAGGCCGCCGCCCCGTCCACATCGTACTCCTGGGCAAACGCCTCCGCCGCGGAGGTCCTGTCATCCCCGCAGAACACATCCGTCAAAATGGCACAGTGCCCCTTCTGGCGCAGCGCCTTGCACACCATGGTGCCGGATACGATGGAGATCTCCCGCTCCGTGCTGATACCGCCTGCCAATACTACTATTTTCATAATCCTGCTCCTCCTTGACTCCTTTTTGCCGCCCTGCGGTGCACGCGCTCTTTCCCCGCCGGCAGCCCGGATTTTTTCGCTGTCACTATCATTTTATCACCACTATATAAAATAAAAAGCTATATTATGCCATTTTTATTGCGAATCGTGTCTACCCGGCAGGAGGGAGGATGCCGCCCCGGGGCCTCCTCCCTCTTTCCAATTTCTTATTCGATCACAATGTCATGAAGATCCTCCCCATAGTAAAGCGACTCATCGGCCCAGTCCTCCGGATCCTGGGACTGTGGCAGCTGGATGTCTGTGACTCCGCCGTCCAGAATCACAATATCATCGCTGCCGCCGGAAGACGCGCCGGCGCCTGACGCGTTGCCGGAGGCGCCGCCTGTGCCGGAGGTACTGCCCGAGCCGCCGTCCGTGCCGGATGTACCGCCCGAGATATCTATGATACTGTCTGAGATATCTATTACGCCGTCTGAGGCGCCCGAGGTACCGCCCGAGCTGCCGACCTGACTGTAGCCGTAATTGATCTCCGATTTGTAGCAGATGATGGGGGTGCCGACCTCTATATTCTGATAGATGACGGCCGCCTGGGCTGTAGGGGTATTGATACAGCCGTGGGAACCACTCCACTGATAGATATCCCCGCCGTAGGCAGTCCGCCAGCTGTCCGCGTCGTGGATCCCCACTCCCCCGTAGAAGGGCATCCAGTAATCCACCGGGGTGCTGTAGCCCTCACCGGTCAGCGTGGCGTTTTGCTCCTTGCCCACCAGGCAGAAAATTCCCTCCGGGGATTCCATCCCGGCGCTGACATTGCCCGTGACCACCGGAGTCTCCACCAGCAGCGCTCCGTCCTTGTAATACCACATTCTCTGGTTCGTGTAATCGATCTCCACGTAGGTGCTGCCGATGTCGTTCTCCCCTCTGGTCCCGGCGCTCTCCAGATAAACCGGGCTCCGCTCCGCGGAATCCCCGGCTCCCAGCAGCTGGTAAAGCTCCTCCGTCTCCGTATCCCGGTCCAGCTGCCAGCCGTAGGTCCGGGCCTCCACATAGACGGTCTCCCCGTTGGAGGTGGTGAAGGGCTGCCAGGTGCCGATGGTATCGTATTTGTCCGCCAGCTGGTTCACCCACTCGGCCACCTTTTCCCGGTCAAATATGGGCTGCTTGTTCTCATTTAGCGTAAACCAGGAGGCGACGGTGTCCGAATCCAGCACCTCCGTTATGCCTCCGCCCATCTGGTAGGTCACGGTGATAGAGGAATAGCGGTTCATCACCGCCGCCTCCGCCCGCAGGGATCCGTCGCCGGAGCGGATCTGGGGCTCCAGGTAGCAGGAGGAGGCCTCCAGATCCACCGCGGTCTCCCCGCTGTCCACGGCCTGGGTCAGCGCTTTGATCACCTTCTCCTCATCCAGGCGGTTTCCCTCCACCTCCGGCACGATCACGTAGGTGTTCTCCTGCTTCTCCACCCGGGCGTCCGAGGGAGCCATGGTCTGGTCCTCCCGCATACAGTTCAGATTTTTCACCGCCTGGGCCAGCAGCTCCTTGTCGTAGGTGACGGAGGCCTCCATGATATAGCTGGTCCCGCCCTTCAGATAGGCCGGCAGCCAGGCAAAGCCATTTTGCTCCTTCAAAAAGCTCTCCACCTCTCCGCCGGAGACGAAGCGGTAGCCGATGGCGTCACCGGAGATTTCCTCCTCCGCGCCTTCTCTCGTGGTCACCTTTACCTGATAGTCCTCGGCCTGGGCGGCGATCAGCGCCTCGGCCTCCGCCGCGGTCAGATCTGACACATCAATTCCATTGATGGTGGTAAATTCAAAAAAATGTGTCCCGTAGTGCTTCCCGATGCCGGCGTAGACCACTGCCACCGCAAAGAGCAGCACCACCACGCAGGCCAGAATGATCCCTGTTCGTTTTCTCATATGCGTCTCTTCCTTTCACTTTCTTCCCGAAACAACTTCCATCTCATTTTAAAATGGAATGGAAAAAATGAAAAGAAAGCTGTGGTTAAAACATAGTTTAATTTTTCTTAAATTCAACGGCAGGCCGGGCCACAAGCACCATCCCGCAGGTGCCGGGCAGCTCGATGGTCAGCTTTCCGGCCTTCACCGGATACCACACCGAATCAGAATCCCCGCCGGCCTTCTCCGCCTCCGGCACAGAGGGGACGCGGTCTGTGGCTTTCGCCTCGTCTCCGGCGGCTGGCGCGCTGTCTATGATTCCCGCACCGCCTCCGGCGGCCGGCGCGCTGTCCGGGGTTCCCGCCTCGTTTCCGGCGGCCGGCGCGCGTCTCTGGGGCTCCTCCGTCGCGCCGATGACCCAATCTCCGGACCGGGCCTCCGTCTCGTGGATTTCCCAGTCAGCGATCCCGGTCCGCTCCGGCCATTCGCCGGGCTCCACCGCCCTTCCTGTCTCTGTCCAGGGGGCGGTCTCCGACGCGCCCTCTCCCCGGAGGGCCCAGGCGGTTCCCTCCCAGGCTTTATCCCGTTTCCCTGTGCCGGGCACCGGCAGGCCATCTCTCCAGCACTCACCGTCCGCCTCCGTAAAGCCCCGGGCGTCCGTTCGGAACACCTCCTCCAGCACATGGTTCTTCTTCACTCCGGCCAGCCATACCGGAATCTTCATCTCCCTGGGCGTATCATTATTATTAAACAGCACGATCACCTGCTCCCGGCGGCTGAATCTGCCGTAGGCCAGACAATTATAATCCGCGTACAGAAACTTTAAGGAACCCCGGGCAAAGACGGGATAGCGCTTATGCAGCCGTATGGCCGCCCGGTGGAAGGCCACCATCTGCCGGTCCTCCCTTCCCCAGGGATAGCTCCGGCGGTTGTCGGGATCCGTGAAGCCGCAGACGCCCGCCTCATCCCCATAATACACCGTGGGAGCTCCGGGCCAGGTCATCTGCATCACCACCGCCTCCCGCATAATCTCGGGCCGCACGCCTTCCCCGGCCGCCTCGCCGCCCAAACGCTCCACCCGGCCCACCCGGCCGCTGGTCCTGGTGAGGAAACGGGAATGATCGTGATTGGACAGCTCGTTCATGGCCACCTGGAGAGAGGGAGCCATAAAGGAGGCCATGTGATAGGTCATGGCTTCGATAAAGCTGTCCGCGTTCCCCAGCATTCCCGGCTGGTAGTCGTCACTGTGCTTCTCCATTCCGGTGAAAAACCAGGTGAGAGGCTCCATAAAGGCGTCGTAGTTCATCACCGTATCCCACTGATCTCCCCGCAGCCAGCTCACCGCGTCGCCGTAATGCTCCGCCAGAATCAGCGCCTCCGGATTGGCCGTCTTCACCGCCTTTCGGAACTTTCGCCAGAACTCATGATTGTACTGGGGAGAAAAGCCCAGATCGGCCGCCACATCGAGACGCCATCCGTCCACATTGTAGGGGGGCGACACCCATTTTTTCGCAATATTCAGAATATACTCCTCCAGCTTGGGAGAATCCTCATAGTTCAGCTTCGGCAAAGTCTCGTATCCCCACCAGCCGTCGTAGAAGGGATTGTAGGGCCACTCATGCTCATTATTAAATTTGAAAAAGCCGCGGTAGGGGCTGCCGGCGGCGATGTAGGCCCCCGGAGCGTAGCCGGGCTGGTTCTCGTAGATCCGTTCCCGGTCCAGCCATTTATTAAAGGAGCCGCAGTGATTGAAGACCCCGTCCAGAATCACCCGCATCCCTCTCCGGTGCAGCTCCTCCACCAGCTTGATGAAGAGTCGGTTGCTGGCCTCCAGATTCTCCAGCCCCGTCACTCTGGAGATGTACCGGGTGGCGTACTTATTTTCCTTCTCCCACTCCTCCAGGACTCTTCCCTCCTCCCGGACGATCTTTCCGTAATGGGGATCAATATAATCATAATCCTGAATGTCGTATTTGTGATTGGAGGGGGAGACAAACAGGGGATTGAAGTATACCACATCCACTCCAAGGTCCTGGAGATAATCCAGCTTGTCCATCACGCCCTGCAGATCACCGCCGTAAAATTCCCGGACCCCCACGGCGGCCGGCAGCTTGTTCCAGTCCTTCACCCGGACGGTTCCCTCACCGACATAAATGTATTCCCGGTCCTCCACATCATTGGTGGGGTCCCCGTTGCGGAACCGGTCCGTGAAAATCTGGTACATCACGGCTCCCTTGGCCCAGTCCGGCGTGGAAAAGCCGGGTGCGATACAGAAGGCCTTGCTCTGCTGCAGATCCCGGTTCACGCCGCACTTATTGTAAAAGCAGCGGGCCTGTCCGGCCTGAATCTCAAAATAATAGTAGAGCGCCTCCTGCCCCATGGTGAGCTCCGTCTCGTAGTAATCGAAGTCGCCCTCGCTGAAGGCGTACCGCATCTCCTCCTTCATCGCGCCGCTGATCAGATACACCCGGTCCACATTATCCCGCCCGGCCCGAAACCGGATCCGCACCGTTTCCCCAGGCTTCGGCTCCATGGGTGAGACATAATTTTCCGTCTCATCCGCGAACAGCGCGTTCGTCTTAAAAACAGGACGCATAAAAACAATATATTTCAGGGTTTTCATCAATGATTGAAACTGTTGATCCATCTCTCCACCTCTGCGTTTTTTTCCATCTGTTTATTTTATACTAAGTTGCGCATTTACACAACCACCCAGTCAAAAAAGTTACTATTTGAAGCTTCGGAATCACACTACAAAAAAAGGAAGCTATCTCTAGCTTCCTTTTTTGGAGAAGGTATTTCTCTAATGGGGTGTAGCAAAAACTATATAATGTATTGGGGGGTTTTACGATGTACATTATAGCATCGGTTCCCAAATAAGTCTGCACAAAGTTCACAATTTTTGCCGTTTGTTTTTGTGCAGTATTTTTCTTCCTCAAAATAGCGCTTCCCATTGTCCAATCATTTTGACGAAATCAGGCGGAGAAAAGAGCTTCGAACTCCTCCCGGCCAATCTTTTCCTTCTCCACCAGCAGCCGCGCGCAGCTGTGAAGCACATCCATGTGCTCGGAGATCATTTCTCTGGCCTTGGCGTGGGACTCGTCTATGATCCGCTTTACCTCCTGATCGATGGCGGAGGCCACATCCTCGCCGTAGGCCCTGGTGTGGGCCAGGTCCCGGCCGATGAAGACCTCGCTGTCCTCGTTGTCGTAATTGATCAGGCCGATCCGGTCCGACATGCCGTACTTGGTCACCATGGCCTTGGCCACCGCGGTGGCCTGCTTGATATCCTGGGAAGCTCCTGTGGTGACGTCGCCGATCACCAGCTCCTCCGCCACACGCCCTCCCAGACTCACGATGATATTCTGGAGCATCTTGCCCTTGGTGTTGAACATCTCATCCTTCTCCGGAAGCGGCATGGTGTAGCCCGCCGCTCCCCTTCCGGTGGGGATGATGGAAATGGTGTGCACCGGTCCCACGTCCGGCAGCAGATGAAAGAGGATGGCGTGACCCGCCTCGTGGTAGGCCGTGATCCGCTTCTCCTTCTCGGAGATCACCCTGCTCTTCTTCTCCGCGCCAATGCCCACCTTCACGAAGGCCCGGTTGATATCCTCCTGTTTGACGTATATGCGCTTTTCCTTGGCCGCCAGAATGGCCGCCTCGTTCATCAGATTTTCCAGCTCCGCCCCGGTGAAGCCCGCGGTGGTGCGGGCCACCTCCGCCAGGTTCACATCC
>CAZGRM010000092.1:0-12529 GCA_964528295.1 uncultured Lachnospiraceae bacterium | reverse complement strand
AATTTTGAAAAACAGCCTATAATCTAGTAAATTTATAGGAAAAATAGTTTATAGAGAATTAAGGGAGGGTTTGAGAAATGACCAGAGCAGAACGAGTGTTGGCAGTGATGAGGGGGGAGCCGGTGGACTGTGTTCCGGCGGGCTTCTGGTTTCATTACCGCTCCGACTATTCCGTACAGGAGATGATTGACGCGCATATGAAGCTGTACCGGGAGACCGGCATGGATATCATCAAGATCATGCAGGACTACAGCTATCCCGTCAGCGGCTCCATCACCTGCGCTGAGGACTGGTATCATATCCAGGTAAAGGGCACTGACTCGGAGGAATTTGGAAAAATGGCGGAGGTTATCCGGGGGATCCGAAGGGAGGCGGGGGATGATGTGCTGATCTTCCAGACCATGTTCGGCCCCTTCAAGGCGGCGTCCATGACCTTTGGGGACGATGTGCTGATGAAGTACAGCAAGGAAGCGCCGGAGGCTGTGGAGGCAGGTGTGAGGATCATTGCCGACGCGCTGGAGCAGTGGGCAAAAGGATATCTGAAAGCCGGGGCCGACGGGATTTATTATTCGGCCCAGTTCGGAGAGCCGGGGAGATTCACCGAGGAGGAGTGGAGCCGTCTGGTGAAGCCCTGGGATATCCAGATTTTACAGGTAGCGGACCAGCTGGAGGGGAAATATAATATTCTTCATATCTGCGGAGAGCCGGAGTATGAGTTCCACACCTGCGTGGACCGGTTCCTGTCCTATCCGGCGGATCTGGTGAACTGGTCCGTGAAGGACAACGGATACAGCCTGACAAAGGGCCGGGAGACCTTCGGGAAGCCGATTCTCGGAGGAATGAACAACAAAGGAAACATTCTGAACGGTCCGAAGGACGCCATTGAGGCAGAGGTGAAGGCGGTTTTGGACGAATTCGGAACGAGAGGGATTATGGTCGGGGCTGACTGCACGATTCAGGGCAAAAACATCAGACTCGATTATATAAAAGCCGCCGTGGACGCGGCGCACCATTATTAAGAAGGAGGTCATAGGATTATGAGAAAGAAAATGGCATTGGCACTCAGCGCGGCGATGGCGCTCACCGTATTTGCGGGAGGCAGCACGGTGATGGCGGACGAGGACGTACTGACAATTGAGTTTTTCCAGCAGAAGAGCGAGGAAGGACCTCAGAAGGGATACCAGGAGATTATCGACAAATTCAACGCGGAGAACCCGGATATCGTGATCGAGATGAATACCGTTCCGGATGCGGGCACCGTGCTGACATCCAGAATTTCCTCCGGCGATATCCCGGTAATCTTTTCCGACTATCCCACCCAGACCCAGTTTGGACTGAAGGTGGAGAACGGCTATGTGCAGGATCTGTCCGATCAGGAATTTTTGTCAAACGTAAATGAGTCGGCTCTGGAGATGTCGAAGCAGGCGGACGGCGGCTCTTATGCGCTGCCCTACAGCCGGAACTACATGGGCGTTTACTACAATGTGCAGATATTTGAGGACAACGGCCTGGAGATTCCCACTACCTGGGAAGAGTTTGTGAATGTGTGCGAGACGCTGCAGGCGGCGGGGATCACTCCCATGGGCCTTCACGGCAAGGATCCGGGACGTGTGGGACATGTTTTCCAGACCGCCACGGTGGCCTGGGCTCCCAACGGCGTTGAGCTGATCGAGCAGACGGTGGCCGGTGAGATCAAGCTGGAGGGCAATGAGGAGTTCACAGAGGTATTCAATAAGATGAAGACGCTGCTTTCCTATTCCAACGCCGACGCGCTGGCCCTCTCCGACACGGCCTGCTATGAGAACTTTGTGAACGGACAGTACGCGATGTGCATTACCGGCTCCTATGCGAGAGGAACCATCCAGTCCATCAACACGGAGCTGGAGCTGGGCGTGTTCCCGCTGCCCAATGACACAGCGGAGTCCACAAAGGTGCTTTCCGGTATTGACGCGGCCATCTGCGTATCCGCGAAGGCAAGCGATGAGGAGAAGGAAGCCGCGTACCGGTTCCTGGCTTATCTGGCAGAGACCGAGAACGCGCAGATCTTCTGCGACTATGACGGAGCTCCCTCCGCGATTACCGGCGTGGTGAACGACGATACGGGAATCGCTCCCATGATTGATATTATTTCCGCGGGCCAGACCCATGACTGGATGGCTTCCACCATCAGCAACAATGTAATCACAGACCTCTACAATGTGGTGCAGGGCTTCTGGGCCGATCAGGATGTGGAAAGCGTGCTGAAGAACATGGACGCTTCCATCGCGATCACCTCGGTAGAATAAAAAGCGTATGTTTGCGGAAAAAGGCGGCGGGGATACTTCGCCGCCTTTTTGCTCAGGAAAGGATGGGAGAATGAAAGACAGTAAAAGACAGAAAATATTCGGGAAAAGGACGTATTTTTTGTTTACGATTATACCGGTTTTGCTCTACACCTTTTTCTACGTGGTATCCGTGGTGAACGGAGTCCGGTACAGCTTTACGGACTGGGACGGCCTGTCACAGACCATGAACTTTGTGGGGTTCAAAAACTATTTGCGGCTGTTCCGCAATCCGAACTTCTGGAATTCCATGAAAACCACGGTGTGCTACAGTGTTTTGCTGGTGATCGGTGTAATCGTGACGTCACTTGTACTGGCGATTTCACTCAATTCCCTTAGAATTTTCAAGACATTGATGAAATCCATCTTCTTTGTTCCGGCCATGATAGGCGGCGTGACCATTGCGCTGATCTGGGACCAGCTTTATTACCGGGTGGTGCCGCTGATCGGTCAGGCTCTTGGGATCGACTGGCTGTCCAACAGTCTGCTGATGACGGGAAAGACAGCTCTTCCGGCGGTGGTATTTGTCCAGATCTGGCAGGCGGTGGCCATGCCTACGGTCATTTTTATCGCAGGCCTGCAGCAGATTCCCGATGAGCTTTACGAGTCGGCGAAGATGGACGGGGCGGCGGCGTTCCAGCGGTTCCGGTACATTACCATGCCCTGTCTTTTGCCAACGGTGACGGTGAATCTGGTGCTGGTGATCAAGCAGGGCTTCACCTCCTTCGATTTCCCTTATGCGCTGACGGGGGGCGGTCCTGTCCGGGCCACGGAGGTGATCGGCATTCTGATTTACAATGACGCGTTTAAAAATATGAGATTTTCCGTAGCAAACGCGGAGGCGTGCGTCCTGTTTGTCATAGTGGCTATTTTCTCGATCACCCAGCTGAAGCTGACCAGTAAAGGAGGGATCAACGGATGAAGCAGGGAAAAACGGAGCTGGGCTGGAGGATACTGAGAAACGTGATCCTGCTTTGCGGACTGGTGCTGATCCTGTTTCCGCTCTATCTCGTATTGATCAATTCCTTCAAAACCCTGGAGGAGGCCAGCAGAGACTTTTTTGCCCTGCCCTCCTCGTTGAATCTGGAAAATTATAAGCAGCTGTTTACCAACAGCAACTATTGGATTTTTTTAAGAAATTCCTTTAAAATATCCGTGATTTCACTGATCCTGATTTTGACCCTTGTCCCGTCGGTATCCTACGCCATCGCGAGGAACTTTGACCGGCCCTACTATAAGGGAGTTTACTTTTATCTGCTGATGGGGCTTTTTATTCCCTCCCAGGTGATTTTGCTTCCCGTGACGAAGATGATGGCGAAGCTGAATCTGCTGAACCACGAGGGATTGATCGTTCTGTACGCGGCCTTCAGCCTGACCCAGGGAGTGTTTTTGTTTGTAAACTATATCCGGGGGCTTCCCTTTGAGATAGAGGAATCGGCCCAGATCGACGGATGCAGCGTATTTCAGACCTACACGAGAATTGTTCTGCCCCTGGTGAAGCCCATGATTTCCACTCTGCTGATCATGGACGCGTTGTGGATCTGGAATGATTTCATGCTTCCTCTGCTGATTTTGAACAGGACCCAGGATATCTGGACGCTGCCTCTGTTTCAGTATAATTTCAAGACAGAATACTCCTTCAACTATACCATGGCCTTTACCGCTTATCTGCTTGCAATGCTGCCCATGCTGATTATATACTGTATGGGTCAGAAATATATTATTAAGGGCCTGACGGCAGGGTCCGTGAAGGGGTGACGGGTATTTGGCCGTTCCTGTAATGGGCCCGGATACCGGAAGGAGATGAGGTAGGATGAAGATACTGGTGGTGGAGGATGAGCTCTATGCGAGGGAATCTCTGGTCCGTCAGATTGAAAAGTATGACGGGGACCGGCTGTTTCAGATTCTCCAGGCCTCCAATGGGGAGGAGGGCGAGGAGCTGTACCGGGAGCGTCACCCGGAGCTGGTGATCACAGATATCCGAATGCCGAAGCTGGATGGCCTGGAGCTGCTGGCCCGGATTCGCAGGACGGATGAGAAGACAAAGGTGATCATCCTCAGCGCCTATTCTGATTTTGAGTATGCCAGAAGCGCGTTGTCCAACGGCGCCTCCGATTATCTGCTGAAGCCGGTGAATGACGAGGACCTGGCGAACTGCCTGAACCGGTTTCTCCAGAGGAGGCGGGATGAGGAGAAGGACGCGCTGATGACGGGGACGGATATCGTCACTCAGTTTATCCGAAATCGGATCCGGGATGATCGGTATGTGAATTTTGTGGGAGAGAATGTGTTTGCCAGGATCTTTCCGAGATGGCAGCTGACGGTGATAAGCTTTCAGGAGAGCCGGCCGGACCGGGATGAATTTCTAAGAGAGACGGAGCGGATCTTCGGGAGCGCGTTCTGGCTCAGGTCCCGCTTTCTGGAGACGGAGTACGGCCTGTGGGTACTGGTCACCGTTTTCGATGAAAATAATGTTTTTCTCTGGAGGCGTCTGAAATCGGCGATGAATGACTTCGGCGCAAATTTTGGAATCAGCAGAGTCTATTTGGACGGGGAACATGTGGGGGAGGCGTACCGGGAGGCTGCGGAGAGCCTGAAATATAAAATTTATGAGAAGGAACATATTTTCTGGGCGGAAAAGGAGGACCGTGAGAAGCTTCCCGCATACTATCTGCCAAAGCAAAAGGAGGAGGCGCTGCGAGGCTTCCTCCATGAGGGAAACGCAAGAAAGGCCGCCGCGGTTCTGGGGGATATCACAGAGGAGATCCGGCAGAAGGGGACCGTTCGGGTGGAGTGCCTGGAGCTTTTGTACTCCCAGATTCTGCTGCTTTTCTATCAGGAGATGGGAGGCGGAGGGACGCAAAGGGAGCTTCTGAAGCAGAATTTCACAGGGATTCTTCTCTTTCATTCTCTGAAGGAAATGGAGGCCTATCTGTGCCGGCTGGCGGAGGAGGTCTGCGGTAAAAAAACCACGGATCCCACGGCGGACAGAGGAAAGATCGTGGACTTTTTGATGCGATACGCGGAGAAGCATTACAATGAAGACATTACGCTGAAGCAGATCGCGGAGAAAGAGCTGTTTATGAATCAAAACTATCTGAGCCATCTCTTTGTGGAGAAGCAGGGTATCAGCTTCTCCGCCTACCTGAGGCAGATCAGGATCGGGAGAGCCAGGGATCTTCTGGAAAAAGGGGATTATTCGGTGACGGAGGTGGCCACCATGGTGGGCTATAACGATACCTCCCAGTTTATTCGGATCTTTAAGCAGGAGACAGGAATGACACCGAAAAAATACGGAAGTTTTTCAAAGGACAGGAAGAAACATGGAGAATAATCTGAAAAAATGGCTGGAAGAGCGGGAGCGGGAGCTGATCGGAGATATCGCGGCGCTGGTGAGGATCGAGAGCGTGGCGGAGAATGGGGAGAGAACCAAAACGGAACAGGCCCCCGGTGATTCGGGGCGGACTGCGGAGGCGCCGGCTCCCTACGGGGCAGGCTGCCGCCGGGCCCTGGAGCGGATGATGGAGCTGGCCGGGAAAAAGGGCTTGGCCACAGAGGACCATCAGGGCCATTGCCTCTCCGTCTGTGCCGGCCAGAGCAAAACGGAGATTGGCATCTGGAATCATTTGGACGTGGTGCCTGCCGGGGAGGGATGGCTCTATCCGCCTTTTTCCTGCACCGAAAAGAACGGCTATCTCATCGGAAGGGGTGTCCAGGATAACAAGGGCCCTGCCGTGGCCGTGCTCTATGCGGTCTGGTACTGCGCGGAGAATCAGCTGTTAAAAAATATCCGGGTCAGGCAGATCCTGGGATGCCAGGAGGAATGCGGCATGGGGGACGTGGCCTGGTATCTGGAGCACCACAGAGCGCCGGAGTTTTCCTTCGTCGCGGACTGCGGCTTCCCGGTGTGCTGCGGGGAGAAGGGCGGTTTCCGGGCTACTTTGGAAACAGAGAAGCGGACGGACGGCCTCCTGCGGATCCAGGCGGGGACCGTCAGCAACAGCGTTCCCTCGTCGGCCTCCGCGGAGATTTTGACCGGGGAGGGATGGCGTACGCTGACCGCGGATGGAATTGGAGGCCATGCGGCCTTCCCGGAGGGGACGGTGAACGCGGTGCATAGACTCTGCGGGAAGCTGCGGGAGTGGCGGCCGCCAGTGGGGGCGGATCGGTTGTGGGAGCCATCGGCGCAGGCGGACCAGCGGGAGTCCATTTTGCGGGCGGCTCGGTCGCCGGAGTCCGCCGCGCACAAGGATCAAGGGGCCGTTTTGCGGGCGGACCCTGGTGAGATTGGCAGGATTTTGGATTTCCTGGAGGAGATCAGCGAGGACGGGTACGGAGAGAACATCGGGATTGGGTGTGAGGATGAGCTGTCCGGGAGGCTGACCTGCAACGCGGGAGTGGTTTCTATGAAGGAGGGCAGGCTCCGGCTGGAGCTGGATATCCGCTATCCCGTGACAAAGGAGGCGGGAGATTTTCTGCCCCGGCTTCAGAGCAGGGCCGGGGAGGCCGGCTTCCGTGTGCTGGAGTACCGGGACAGTCCGCCCTACTACATGGACAAGAGTCATCCCTTCATACAGCTTCTGATGGACGCCTGGAGGGAGGAGACGCAGCTTGCGGGGGAGCCCTTTGTGATGGGCGGCGGCACCTATGCCCGCCATATCCCCAACGCGGTATCCTTCGGCCCCGGGACAGAGCGGGATCTGACGGTGCCGGAGCTTCCCGCCGGCCACGGAAACTGCCACTGCGCCGACGAGGCGGAGGCGGTGGAAAATCTGAAACAGGCCGTAATCATCTATGTCAATACATTGATCAAAATCGATGAATGGATAGGAAAAAGATAAGTTGTCCCCCGGCGGTCTGCCGCCGGTGAGGAACATGATAGATTATATTGAGGAGGAGAGAATCATGAAGACGACAAAAATAAGCGATGAATTCCAGGAGGTTTCCGGAATCGGGCTGGGCTGTATGCGGCTGCCCGGGCTGCCGGGAGAGAAGGAAGTGAGAGAGCTGGTTGAGGGTGCGATGGAGCTGGGAATCAATTTCTTTGACCATGCGGATATCTACGGAGGCGGCGAGGCGGAGGCCATGTTTGGAAGAGCCGTTCCCGGGGAGCTGAGAGAAAAAATGGTGATTCAGACAAAATGCGCGATCCATCCGGGGTGCTGCTACGATTTTTCGAAGGACCATATCCTGGCGTCGGTGGACGGCAGCCTGAAGCGTCTGGGGACCGACTACGTCGATATTTTGCTCCTGCACCGCCCGGATGCTCTGATGGAGCCGGAGGAGGTGGCGGAGGCCTTTGACATCCTCTCCGCTTCCGGGAAGGTGAAATGCTTTGGCGTCAGCAACCACAACCCCATGCAGATCGAGCTGCTCAACAGCTGCTGCGGCGGGCGAATCCGGGTGAATCAGATCCAGTTCAGCGCGGCACATTGCCCCACCATCGACGCGGGACTGAATGTGAATATTCAGAACGATCCGGGCTGCAACCGGGATGGCAGCGTCATCGAGTATTGCAGATTAAAGAAGATCCAGCTCCAGGCCTGGTCCCCCTTCCAGTACGGGATGTTTGAGGGGATATTCATCGGCAGCGAGAAGTTCCCGAAGCTGAACGGGGTGCTGGACCGTCTGGCGGAGAAGTATGGCGTCACGGCTAACGCCATTGCCATTGCCTGGATTTTGAGACATCCGGCCGGCATACAGGCCATCGTGGGAAGCACAAACCTAAAGCGGCTGAGAGACATCGCCAAAGCGTCGGATGTATGCCTGACCAGGGAAGAGTGGTATGAGATCTACCTGTCCGCGGGAAAAATGCTGCCGTAAAGAGGCCTTCTGGCAGAGGTGGTCTGCCCGGAAGGACAGGATAGCCGGAGAGATACTTTGAAGAAGGAGCATGAATGTCCAATGGATGAAAAGATATATCAGTGTTATCTGGAAATTCTGCGGGAAGAGCTTGTACCCGCTCTGGGCTGCACGGAGCCCATCGCATTGGCCTTTGCGGCGGCAAAGGCAGGAGAGCTATTTGACGGGCTGCCGGAGCATATGGACGTATATTGCAGCGGCAATATCATAAAAAATGTGAAGAGTGTCACGGTGCCGAATTCCGGTGGAATGCATGGGATTGAGGCCGCGGCCATCCTTGGCCTGACCGGCGGCGACGCCCGAAAAGAGCTGGAGGTACTGGAAAACGTCACTGAGGCGGACCGGAAGCAGACAGAAAAGCTGCTGTCGGAGGGCTTTTGTACCTGCCATCTGCAGGAGGGAGTGGCTAATCTGTATATCCGTGTGGAGCTGACGGGCGGAGGGCACTCGTCCGGTGTGACCGTGGCGGAGAAGCATACCCGGATCGTCCGGATCGAGAGGGACGGACAGGTGCTGTTTTCCCTGGAGGAAAAAGAGGAAAAGTCGGACGCCGGCAAAGAAAATAAGCGGGAGCTTCTGAATGTGGCGGACATTCTCACCTTTGCGGAGGAGGTCTCCGCGGAGGAAATCCGGGAGGTGATCGGCAGGCAGGTGGAGATGAATACGGCCATCTCCGAGGAAGGGCTGAAGCACCCCTACGGCGCGGAGGTGGGCAGAACTCTGCTGGCCGCATACGGAGATGATATCAAAATCCGGGCAAGGGCCAAGGCTGCCGCCGGGTCCGACGCCAGGATGAACGGCTGCTCCATGCCGGTCATCATCAATTCGGGCAGCGGAAACCAGGGAATGACCTGCTCCCTCCCCGTCATTGAATACGCCAGGGAGCTGGGCGTCTCCCGGGAGAAAATGTACCGGGCGCTGGTGGTCAGCAATCTGGTGTCCATCCACCAGAAAAAGTACATCGGGAGCCTGTCCGCCTACTGCGGAGCTGTCAGCGCCGCCTGCGGCGCCGGGGCGGCCATTACCTGGCTCCACGGCGGAGACTATGAGGCCGTCTCCCGCACCATCACCAACACAATTGCCAATATGGGAGGCGTGGTCTGCGACGGAGCCAAATCCTCCTGCGCCGCCAAAATCGCCTCCGCCGTGGATGCCGCCATCATGGCCCACACTCTGGAAAACGCCAACCACTGCTTCCGGCCCGGCGAGGGCCTGGTGGGAGATAACGTGGAGGAGACCATCAAGGATATCGGATACGTGGGGCGGGTGGGGATGAAGTCCACAGACGTGACCATCCTGAACCTTATGATGAATCAGAAATAATCCCGGCCCTTTTTCGAAAGCGCGGAGCTTCGGTATCTGTGCGTACGGTTATACGGGGCGTGTCTGAACATTCCATTCTCAGAAGCGTGCCCGAAAATCAATTCCCGCAATCCGCGTTCCTGAGGTTTGCGGGATACTTGCCCTGCGTTCGGGGGGCGTAGTTCGTTATGCCGCCCTCCGAATGCGGGACAAAGCCCCAGCAAATGGGGAATCACATTTGGGATCTCTCTGGTCTAAACACACTCCAGGAGACATCCACAGATATCCTCCGCCATCTCCATGACTGTGGACAATCTGGCAGTCTGGAGGGCCAGGTAGGGGTGAGCGGTCTCCGCCCCGGTAATTCCGGTGATGGAGATATCCCCGGCCGCGGTGAGCCGTTTATTGACTCCGGCGCCGGGATGAAGGCTGCCGGGGCGCAGAGATACGCAGCCCACCCGGCAGGGAGCCCCCAGAGAAGCGTCCACAGCAATAACCAGACTGTCCGGATGCTTCTCTTTGATTTTTACGTGAATCTCTTCTATATTCAAGGCATGAACCGGATCCGAAAGCGTACCGTAAACCGGAAAGCCGCATCGCCCGGAGCGCTCCAGCAGAGTTCCCACCAGGGGGCCCAAGCTGTCACCGATCAGCCGGTCCGTCCCGATGCAAAGAATCACCGGAGGCTTCAGACCATCAGAAAAATCACAAAGCAGCCCGGAGAGACTGGCTTCGTTCAGAGGGCAGGGAGAAAATTCACAGTTCATAGCGAAGTCCTTTCCTGGGTGCGCTAGAGCGTGTTTGGAAATTGCTTGTGCCTGGATGGCTGCTCCAATGAATATTCAAACACGCTCTAGGCCCAATAACTGTCAGCACAAGGTATCTTTCTCCATTCTATCCAGATTTCCCGGTACGTATGCGGTCTCTGAAAACTTTCCTTTTCCGGTTGATAGAGAATCAAACAGAAGCAAACGACTATCTTTTAAACAGAACCAACTCTAAAATACCATATAAAAAATGAGTAGAAAGCTAATTGTAATAGTTTTCCACTCATTTTTCACCCCTTATATCGTCCGCGCAATTCGATTCACCGCACTCCTGGAAATATCCGCTACGCCATACCTCCATTATACAAAAACGTAACCGTTTCCCCATACTCACTCACCATGGTGCGGTCGAAGCCATGCACCATAAGCTTCTCATTGCGATCCAGATGGCCAATGATCTCACGCTCCAGGGCTTTCACCTGTTCGGATACCTCGTTCAGGCGAGTCTTCATATCTCTGTACTCGTCCACGGTTCTTTCAAGCTCCCTCGGAAGATAGGCGGTACGAGTCAATAGGAGGATAAAAAATTATGTGTAAGAAAGCATATGCTGAGGAAACAATAGCTCCTGACGAGTGAGACATGAAAATGATAGAAGACGCATTGAGGGAGAACGATGGGGAGCCCCTTGCGTTAGAAGAGAAAGCAATGTACAATTTGCGGCTGAATGATATAATACTTTCAGGGCAGAGCAAGGGGAAAATTCAGGTCTACGCTCCGTAGATATTCCGCGGATACAAGAAACTCTACACTCCGTGTGTGTTTATTAAGTTCCCCATTACCTACAATAAAGACAGGAAGGAGGGAAGAAACTAATGGACCAAATCCGAATCGGAAAATTTATAGCCGAATCAAGAAAATCAAGAAACCTTACCCAAAGGCAGCTTGCCGACGCGCTTTCCATTAGCGACAAAACAATTTCCAAATGGGAGTGTGGTAAGGGACTTCCCGAAGTCTCTCTCATGCTGCCATTGTGTGCGGCATTAGATATTACTGTCAACGATTTACTTTCGGGTGAAAAGGTTTCCTCAACTGATTATCAAAAGAAAGCGGAGGGAAACATGATAAACCTAATGAAAGAAAACGAAGAAAACAGGAAAAGAATGGCGTTATCCATTATTACTGGCGTAATCACTATCATTGCTGTATCCGCCCTAATTGTAATAGCGGCCTTTATTGACTTGCCTACGATTGTGCGGATTATACTGATTGCGTTCTCTGCTGTGGTGGCGGTAGCGGGTATAGCGGTGGCCGTAATGCTTGATATTGAAGCCGGTTATTTTGAATGTCCATATTGTAAGGAACTCTTTGTTCCAAGCATGGACGAATATGTAAAAGGCTATCACACTTTTACAAAACGCAGATTAACCTGCCCCACGTGTGGAAAAACAGGGATGTGCGAACATCGTGTCACAAGATAAATACGGCTTCTGGTAACAGCAAAGCCAGCCGAGCCAGTCAACGGTCAAGATGAACGGCGCATATGTAATGGAGCGTGACCAGAGTAAAGAATGATTTTTCGCATTATATAGAAGCTTCACACATATACCGGAGGGTTAAAACTCAAAATCTGATTAAATTATCCTATATACTATATACGAGGTAAATTTTTATACTCACCTGAAAAATCATCTTGTGAATATAGTCATATCATGATAATATTTGACTATAATATGCATTGATTAAGATAAGTAAGGGCGGACAAATATGGAAACGATTATTAGGCCGTCTTCTGATTTAAGGAATCATTACAACGAGATATCAAAACAGTGCAAGGGAGTTAAATTTGACCCTCCTTAGAGCGTTATACTCCTGGATAATGATAGAACCATCACCTCAAATCAGGACGAAAAGCTATCATCTTATTCTTGGTAGGGTAGCGGTGAGAAACGCTGATCTAAGGAAAAATTTTAATAACTATTTACTATGTAACCCAGATGTGGTATATTAAAAATGAAAAAAGAACAGCCGCCCACAAGGTGGCTGACCTAAGATCTAAGTAGAAATTCCACCCGTTCCGGTCAAGTTCAGGGTGGTTTTTCTATGGTTAAGACATTAGTGACAAATCAAGTAAATGAATGTCAGCAATGCTAATAGGAACATTCCAAAAGACATAAGGTCTTTAAAATCAAAATGTTTCATACGCACCACCTCCATCCTATGTAGGGTAGTGTCAAATCTACTACCTGTTTTTAGTTCCAAAACCTTGATTTTATGGG
>CAZGRM010000091.1:0-12645 GCA_964528295.1 uncultured Lachnospiraceae bacterium | reverse complement strand
GGTATGGAAAAGGGCATCCGGGAATTTGTCCTTGATAATCTGGAGGAACAAATTCCCGCTGAAAAAATTCTTATGAAGCTGCAAAAGCGGTTTTCCCTCACGGAAGAGGCTGCGCACGGGTATTTTGAGCGGTTTTCTCCAAGATAGCCTGATCCCGCTCCTCCCAAAATGCCGCCAGCCTCCGCTCCACCGTATTCAGGGTGCAGGTGGAGGGGCTTTCCCATTCCTTGGGAAACATGGCGCGGTAACGGTAGCTGGAGAAGCGCTCATCCAGGAGGAGGATCACCCCCTCGTCCCGGTCGGTGCGGATGACGCGCCCCGCGGACTGGAGCACCTTGTTCATCCCGGGGCAGAGATACGCATAGAAAAAGCCGTCCTGCCCCCTGCGGTCATAGAAGCCCTTCAGGATTTCTCTCTGGTTGCAGACCTGGGGGATGCCTGTGCCCACCACAATGGCGCCGATGAGCCGTTCCTCCCTGAGGTCAATCCCTTCCCCGAAGATCCCTCCCATCACGCAGAACCCGGCCAGGCCCCGGGGATGGGGCTCTTCGAATTTCTTCAAAAACTCCTCCCGCTGGCGCTCCGTCATGCCGGGCGACTGGCTCAAAAGCTCGATGGGCTCCTCCCGCTGGCGGCACAGCTCCTCAAACTGCTCCCCCACCTCCTCCATCATCCGATAGGAGGAAAAAAATACCAGATAATTGCCCCGCCTCGCCCGGATGGCCCGCAGCACATACTCCGCCATCTTCCGGTATTCTGCCGCCGTCCGGTTCGTGTAGCGGCTGCTGGTGTCCGTCCCCAGCAGCACCAGCCGCTTCCGGGGATCAAAGCTGGACTCCGCGTAAATCGCATACTTCTCCTGGTCCGCGCTGAGCAGGCTCTTGTAATACTGGATCGGGAGCAGGGTGGCGGAAAAAAAGATGGCGCTCCTCCCCTTGTTGAGGCACTCCTGCAAATTTTCGGAAATGTCCACGCAGTAAAGCCGCAGCACAAAGCTCCGGTCCTCCCGGACCTCCGAATAAATCACGTAATTCTGATCCAACCGGTCACACGTATCCAGAAAGCTTCTCACCTTAAAATACAGCTCCAGAACCTTCTCGTTCAGCTCCCCGTTCTTGGAATCCTCCAGAAATTCCTCCATGATCCCGGACAGATTCATGAGGTAGACAGGAAGGAGTCCCACATCCTCGTGAATCCGCACGCCCTCGCTCTCCCGCTTCAGATCCAGGAGATAATGGTTGCACCGCTCCAGGGCCCGGCTCATCTTCCGGCTGTGATCCTTTACCTCCTTTTTCAGCGCCAGGAAATCCTCTTTGCACAATTCCGCCGAAAACATTTCCCGCCCCCGCTCCACCAGATTGTGGGCCTCGTCAATCAGGAACAGGTAATCTCCCTTCACCCCCTCCCCGAAGAACCGCTTCAGCTTCGCCCTTGGGTCAAAAATGTAATTGTAGTCGCAAATCACGGCGTCCGTCCAGAGCGCCACATCCAGGCTGAATTCAAAGGGGCAGACCTGCCACTTCTCCGCGTGCTCCAGCACCGCCTCCCGGTCAAACACCTCCCCGCCGTTGAGAAAGGAAAACACCGCCTCATTCACCCGGTCATAGTGCCCTTTGGCGTAGGGGCAGTAGTCGGGATTGCACTCTGTCTCCTCACAGGGGCAGATTTTTTCCTTTGCCGTGATGATCAGCGTCTTCAGCCGCATTCCCTGCCGCCGTAAAATCCCAAAGGCCTCCTCCGCCACCGTCCTGGTGATGGTCTTCGCCGTGGCGTAAAAAATCCGGTCCGCCAGCCCCTCCCCCACCGCCTTCACCGCCGGGAACACGGTGGACAGAGTCTTGCCCGTTCCCGTGGGGGCCTGGATAAACATGGTCTTCTCCCGCAGCATGGCCCGGTACACCGAGGAGGCCACCTCCTTCTGCCCCTGCCGCCACTCAAAGGGGAAGGTCAGCTCCCGAAGGGAAGCCTGCCGGAGCCTCCGCCACTCCATCTGATACTCCGCCCACTTTCTGTACTGGTTCGTCAGATCCAAAAACCAGTCCTCCAGCTCCGGGAGGGAAAACTCCTGCCGGAACCGCCGGATCTCCTCCGTCTCCAGATTGCAGTAGGTCATCTGCACGCCGATCCGCCTCAGCCCCTCCCTGTGCCCATAGATGTAGGCGTAGCACATGGCCTGGGCCAGATGCGCCTCGTAGGGCTCACTTAGGTGGGTCAAATCCCGGTAGACTCCCTTGATCTCATCAATAAAGACGGAGCACGCCTCGCTCTCCGGCTCCTCCTGCGCAAGCCCCGTCAGACTCCGCTTCAGAATGGCCCAGCCCGGGGAATCCAGCTCCCCGGGCAGCGCCTTCCCCAGCCTTCTCTTTACCAGGCCGCCCTGCCTGTATTCCGCCTTCACCGAGGGGGCGGTCTCCGTAAATATCCCGTCCGCCCGTCCCTCCACGGTCAGGGTATATCCCTCCTGCGGCAGCACAATGGACAGGGGCACCTCCGCCCGGTAATTGCTCCCCATCCTTCCCTGTATCTTCCGGTGGACCCTGCTCCCCTCCTGCATGGCCTCCTTCTCTCCCAGTCCGCCATGCCGGTTGTCGATATCCCCCGACCTCAAAATAAATTCCACCAGATTCCGCACCGAAATCCGGACATTCATCTCCTGCTCCATACCCCGCTCTCCTGCCGCCTGCCTTTCTTCCCACTATCTTATCATACATCCTCCCCCAAATACAGAAAAAAAATCGAAAACCAGATTCCGGGGGGTTTTTCCGGGACTCTACCGCCCGTCGATTGCCGAAATCCTTATTTTGTGGTACCTTGATTACAGAAATTTTTCGGAAAATCGAAGGAGGGATATGATGTTTGCCATTGACAAAGAAAGGTTTGGGAATTTTCTTTCCGAACTTCGCAAAGAGAAGGGCTTTACCCAGAAGGAGGTGGCGGAAAAGCTGCTGGTATCAGACAAGGCGGTGAGCAAGTGGGAAACGGGGAAAAGTATGCCGGACATCACACTGTTGATGCCGCTGGCGGAGCTTTTGGAGGTCACGGTGACGGAGCTTCTGGAATGCAGAAGAATGGAGGAGACGGACCGGATGGCTCCGGCCCAGGTGGAGGAGCTGGTGCAAAAGACGCTGAGCCTCACCGAGGAAGCTCCCCGGCAGTCCCGCCAGCAGATGAGGCGGCACGCTCTGATCTGGGCCGCCTGGACGTTCCTCTCCCTGGCGGAGATGGGGGCGCTGCACCTGCTCTATGAGGATTTCTTTCAGGTACAGATCTCCCTCATCACCACCGAGGCTCTCAGTATCATTTTCGGCGCCTACTTCTGGATCTTCGCCCGGGAGCGCCTCCCCCGCTACTACGACGAAAATAAAATCAGCTTCTACGCCGACGGAATCTTTCGCATGAATATGGCGGGAGTCCGCTTCACAAACAAGAACTGGCCCCACATCCTCCGGGCCTGCCGCCTGTCCCTGGCGGTCAGCGCCCTCACCGGACCGGCGCTGGCCGCCCTCCTCTATCTTTTGGTGCCCCGGACTCAGGACATGGCCGGACAGATGGCGACGCTCTTTTACTTTCTGATCCTGCTCTTTCTGCCCCTCCTCCTGGCGGCCAAAAGAAATGAATAAATCAACGGTTCAGCTTCGCCGCCCTGCAAAACAGCGCAAAGCCAATCACAAACAGCACCGCGATCATCGCCACGCCGGCGTTGGCCGCGCCGGTGAGCTGGGCCGTCACACCCACCAGGGTGGTGCCCACGAAGGAAGCGCCCTTTCCGCAGATGTCGTAGATGCCGAAATACTCCCCCGACTTTTCCGCCGGGATGATCTTGGCAAAGTAGGACCGGGACAGGGCCTGTATGGCTCCCTGGAACATCCCCACCAGCACCGCCAGCAGCCAGAATTCCCACTGCTTATCCAGCTGGATGGCGAAGAGGGCGATCCCGAGATAGGCCAGAATACACACCTTCATCAAAAGCGAGGTCTCGTATTGTTTTGACAGCCGGCCGAAGATCAGCGCAAAGGGGAAGGCCACGATCTGGGTCAGCAGAAGGGCCAGCAGAAGTCCCTGGGAATCCAGCCCCAGAGCGCTGCCGTAGGCCGTGGCCATCTCGATGATGGTGTACACGCCGTCGATGAAGAAAAAGAAGGCCAGCAGATAAAGAAAAATATTTTTCTCTTTTTTGATATCCCCCAGGGTCCTTCCCAGCCGCCGGAAGCTGTCCCTCACCGGATGCTTCGGCAGCTCCACATAATTCTCCTGTTTATAATTTTTCAGGAGGGGAATGGTCACCACCACCCACCAGGCCGCGTTCAGAAAAAAGGCGATGGTCATTGCCGAGCTCATGGAAATGCCCAGCTTTTCATTCATCAGCACAAACACCAGGGAGACCACGAAGGGAACGCAGCTGCCGATATAGCCCCAGGCGTAGCCCTGGGAGGACACCGCGTCCATCCGCTCCGGCGTGGTCACATCCACCAGCATGGAGTCATAGAAAATCAGGCTGGCATTGTAGCCCACCTTCGCCACCACAAACACCGCCAGAAATACCACCCAGGAGCTGGGGAAGGACAGGGCCGCGCACCCCAGGACCCCCACCATCATGCAGGCGGTAAACAGAGGCTTTTTGAAATTCTTCGTGTCGGCGATGGAGCCCAGCACCGGACCGATCAGCGCCACCAAAATGGTGGCCACCGAGGCCGCATAGCCCCAGTAGGCCAGGTAGTCCACCTCCGAGATGCCCGCGTTCCCCGCCAGATAATTGAAATAAATGGGGATGATGGTGGACACCAGCAAAATAAAGGCTGAGTTTCCCACATCGTACAGGATCCAGTATTTTTCCAGCTTCGTCAATTTAGAATTCATCGCTTCTCCCTCCTCAGGAATCTCCGGCCCGGCCGGTCATTCAGGCTTCTCCCTGTCTTTTTCCCTCACGAAAATGTCCGGTCAAACCGCTCATCCAGCTCTTTCCCGGTCCGGACAGACTCATCCAAGCTCTCCATCAGTCCCACCGCCACCTTCACCGCCCGGTCAAACCGCCGCAGCAGGCCGTAATTGGTCCGGACGCAGCGGGGATTGTCGGCCCGCTGGTGCATCAGCCCCTTCACATAGGGATATTTTCCGGTGAGCCTCATCCCAAGATTGATCACCCCGTACTTTACGGGACAGGCGGCGGTGAAGAATTTCTTGATCCAGCGCATATCCCTCAGGGAGCGCTCCACGATCTGCGGACTCAGGGTTTTCGGCCTCCCCCTCCATTTCACCCGGTAGAAGGGGCACACCGCCCCGGCGGTCTCCCGGTCTACGGGGATCAGCTCTCCCATGGGAAAGGAGAAGGGGTCCTGGTCATCCATCCGCAGCAGCAGCTTCTCAAACTCCTCCTCAATCTCCAGATGCTTCACCCCTGTCTTTTCAATCATGTCCTCCACGTAGGGGTGGCACTCGCTGTCCAGCACGAAATGACAGAGATAGCCCATCAGGTAGGCGTACTCCCCGGAGTCCCGGCCCCGGCGGCGCGCCACCCGGAGCGCATGGCGGAAAAAGGGCATCGCCGACACCCGGTGGAGGTGATTTCCGAACCGCACCACCCGGTTGTTTGTGTTCAGTCTGTAAAAGAAAAAAATATCCGGCCCCTGCAGTCCCACCTGGAACTGCCTGGGGTATTTCTCAACCAAATCCTTCAAATCCCCTGTCAGCCGCTGGGCAACCTTTTTCCCGAAGCGGTCATGGGCGTATACTGCGGGCATAGATCCAGCCTCCCTCTCGAATGTTATTTTATTTAGTATATCACAAAATTTAAAAAAAGTACCCCGCAAATGTTAAATTGTAGGGTACTTTATCCATATTTTTCAAATAATTCTGCCGCGGCGGATCCGGATCAACCGGCGCTTCTCCCCGTTTTATTCCTCCGCGGGTGTGATCCCCGTCACATCCAGGAACGCATAGTCGGAGACAAAGGTGTAATCCGCGATTTTATCTGTGTTGTAAACGATCATATCCATCTGGTGGGTCAGAGGAATATCCAGCACCTGGTCGAGATCCGTATTGATCAGCAGCTCAAACAGCTCCCGGAGACGGGCGTCGTCATTGCAGGTCTTAAATTCGCTCAGAGCCGCAATAAATTCCTCGGAATTTACCAGCAGCGGGATGGACACATCCTCCGGCATCTGCGCCATCATGGCGGAGAACCAGCAGTGAGGCATCCCGTAGTTAAAGAAGCCTGCGGTCATGGCAGTGATATCCCAGCCCTCCGCCTCCAGATACCCCGCGTACCACTCCATCTTTTCCATGCTCTTCAGCTCCACATCAAAGCCGGCCTCGGCCAGCTGGCTCTGAATCAGGGTGGCGATGGAGCCAACCGTGCTGTCGTCTGTGGGGAACGTAAAGGTTACGCACAGCGGCGTCCCGTCCTTTTCCCGGATACCGGTGGATTCATTCATCACCCACCCGGCCTCATCGAGAAGCTGGCCGGCCCGGTCCACATCATAGGAATAATCCGCCGTCCCGGTGATGTCCGAGTAGGGCGTCCCGTCGGGAACAATGGTATCGGCCACCGGCTCATATCCATCCGTCAGCCCTTCCGAGATGGCCTCCTTGTCAATGGCGCTCGCCAGCGCCTGCCGCACGCTCAGGTCGGCGAGATTGCCGTTAAAGTTTAGAATGATACTGCGGATCGTGGAGCCGGAGGGCGCAAATTTTCCCTCCACCCCATCCACGGCGACGGCCTGACTGTAGTCCTCATAGCTGAGCTCGGCGGAGCCGTAGATCAGATCGATCTCCCCGATTTTCAGCGCCTGTACCCGGGAGGTATTGTCGGGAATGTACTTCGCTATGACCTTATCGTAGTAGGGCCGCTCCCCCCAATAGTTTTCGTTGCGCGCGAAGGTGGTATACTGTCCCGCCACATACTCGTCATAAACATAGGGCCCCGTCCCGGCATAGCCGTTGACCGTCTGGAAATCTCCCTGTGTAATCAGCTCAGGGGAAATCATTGTGCAGACATCCGGCCAGCAGAAATCATGAATGTACGCGTAATAGGGCGTATCGTAGGTCAGACGGATGGTATATTCGTCCACCGCCTCAATATTGGTGTAGCTTACCACGCCGGGCAGAGAGCCAAAAGAGGGATTTATATGCCAGGATTCGATATTGGCAATCGCGGCCTCGGCGTTAAAGGCCGCTCCGTCGTGGAAGGTCACTCCCTGTCGCAGATAGAAGGTCAGCTGGGTGCCGTCCTCGCTGAGCTCCCAGTCCTCCGCCAGGACAGGGACGATCTCCCCGTCCACATACTTCACAAGGCCCTCAAAGAGCAGCTTTTGCGTGGGCCGGTTGTCCGCGATCATGTAGAGGGGCGAAAGGGTCGTCGTCTCCCCCACTGTGGCAATCGTCAGCACCTTTTCCTCCTCCGCCGGGTCTCTGCCGTCCTGGCTTTCAGCGCCCGCGGCCCTTCCTGTACCGCCGGCGGCCAGTCCCGCGCACAGGACCGCCGCCAGAGCAAGACTTAAAATACGTTTTTTCATCTTCGTTTCTTCCTTTCTGGGATTTTTATAGTGATCGAACGGCTTTTTTGATGATTTTGCCGTTTTCGATCTCGTAAATGACCTCACAGAGCCGGGAGGCCACCGGAAGGTCGTGGGTAATGACCAAATAAGAGCAGTCATGCTCCCTCCGGTATTTTTCCAACAGCGAAAGCACCGCCTCCCCGGAGATCAGGTCAAGACCCGCAGTCACCTCATCCAAAATTAAAAATTCCGGAGATATGGAGAGAGAACGCAGCAGCGCCAGACGCCGCTGCTCCCCGCCGGACAGTCTGACCACCGGCGTATCCAGAAGCTCCCTTGGCAGACCGGTCTGCTCCATCAGCTCCAAAACCCGCCGCTTCCTCTGCCTTGGGGAGAGGTCCGTCAGATTCGCAAGGGCCTCCTCCACATTTTTCAAGGTACTCCGGGCCGGATTTAACGTCCCTCCCGCGTCCTGGAACACCGCCTGAATTTTGGCCCTGTACCTTCTCCACTCCCCAAATCCCCATTGGGCGGTATCCCTGCCGCCGATCAAAATCCTTCCGCCGGAGGGCCGTTCCAGTCCGATCATCAGCCGGGCCAGCGTGCTTTTCCCGCTGCCGCTCTCCCCCATCAGAGCCATGCTATGTCCCTTCTCCCATACCAGGGAAAGGCCGTCTAACGCCCGGAAGGCTTCGCCTCCGGCATCGCGATATAGCTTCGTCACGTTCTTTAGCTCCACGCCGTCCACTTCCAGTCCACCTCCTCCCGACGTCCGGCCGCCCCGGCAAAGCGCTTGGTCCACGGCTGCCTGGGGTGTAAAAACAATTCCCCGGTGGCCTGGGTCTCAATGATCCTGCCCTGCTCCATCACATGGGTGACGGGGCACAGTCTCTTCATCGCCTCCGGGTCGTGGGAGATGAAAAGAATTCCGGCATTTTTTTGATAAGCCCTCAAAAGCTCCAGCAGCAGGTCCCGGTTGGCCCCGTCTAAGGCGCTGGTGGGCTCATCCGCCAGCACATACCGGGGCTTCGTTCCCAGGATCAGCGCCATCGTGATCCGCTGGAGCATACCGCCGGAAAGCTCCCCGGGGTAGGCGTTCATCACCCGCCCGGTATCCGCCAAATTGACCTGGCGCAAAACATCGGCCGACAATGTCTCCGCCTGTTTTTTGTTCAGCCCGGTATGTATCCGCAGGGTCTCCGTCATTTGCCGCCCGATTTTGGCGTGGGGGAAAAATGCTGTCATGGGATTTTGAGGAATAAAGCCTATGACCCTCCCGCAGAGCATCCGGCGCTCTTTTCCCGAATACTTCCGCAAATCCTCCTTGTCCAACAAAATTTCGCCCTCCGGGATTGCCAGCTCACCGCCGCCCATCCCCATAATGGCCTTGATCAAGGTGGTCTTGCCGGAACCGCTGGCCCCGGTCAGACCAGTGCAGGTCCCCGTATCAATCGAAAGAGAGACCTGATTCAGAATCGTCACACCGCTCCTGGCCTGAACGGTCAGGCTTTTTATTTCCAGCATCACTCCCCCTCCTTTTCCAGAAGCCGCCCCAGGTACTGGAAGCACAGGGAGCTGATAAAGATAAAAAGGATCGGATACATCAGTAATTGCGGGTGGGTCCCGGCCAGGGCCCTGGCGTCCGACAGCATAACGCCCCAGTCAATCACGTCGTCCCCCAGGGACAGGCCAATGAAGGAGAAGCCGGAGATGGCCAGGATCATTTCTCCGCAGGAAAGGCAGATAAACTGCGCAATATCCCGAATGATATTCGGCAAAATATGGATCAGCATGATTTTCCTTTTGCCGGCTCCGCAGGCAATCGCGCAGAGGATGTACGCTTTCTCATACTCCACTTCAACCAAGGTTTTGACCAGCTTGATCATGCGGAGAATCAGGGAGGCGGTCAACGCCACCAGCATAGTGGGGACGCTGTTTCCCCAGATTCCAATGAAAATAATCAAATACGCCACCGGAGGAATGGCGGTCACCGCGTTCAAAACGCTTTCCCCCAGCACGCCCCGGCGCCGTCCCGTCCTTGCCAGCAAAATCCCGAAGAAAATCCCAAGCCCGGTCACGATGGATGAGCCGGCAAATACAATCCCCAGCGTGGTCTTTCCGCCCTCCAGGATACGGGAAAATTCACAGCGCCCGAAATTGTCGGTCCCAAAGGGATACTCCCTGCTGCCGGAAAGATATTTGTTTCGGATGTCGGCGGCGGCCGGGTCATGGGGCGCAAACAGAAATCCAAACAAAAAGAACAGCAGAATCAGGATTGGAATTCCATAGGAGAGAATATGTTTTTTCCCTTTCATAGCCAGCTTTCCTCCCTTCCGGAACGGTCCCGCCGCAAAACCAGGCGCAGCACATCGGAAAGAATGTTGAACGTCACCAGTGAGAAGGCCAGAAACAGGATGGTGGCATGGATGACCGGCGAGTCCCGGTACAGGACGCTGTCGATGATCAAATAGCCCAGTCCCGGCAGCGAGAACACACGCTCTACAATCGCCGAGCCGGCCATGCACAGGCCCAGCATCTGGCAAAAGCTGGGGAGAAGGGCCGCGACGGCGTCGGGGAGCGCGTAGCGGAGTAAAATTTTTGTCTCCGGCAGTCCCCGGCACCTGGCGTAAAAGGCGCTGTCCTTTGTCATCTCCTTTTGAATGTGGTTGGCCAGCATGGGAGAAAACAGCGCGATACAGCCGACGGCGACGCAAGCTGCCGCCGGGAGGTAACGGGTCAGGCCGGTATTGCCAACCACCGACGTCCAGCCCAATTTGACCGCAAAGATATCAAGATAAGCGGCGGCAAGGAAAAAGGCCGGAACCGATACGCCCGCGACGCAGAAAAAAATCAGCACATGCCCCATCAGCCGTTTCCGGGTCAGGTAGCATAGACAGCCAAACAGCAAAATGAAGATCCCCTGGATGACACCGGAAAGGAGTACGATGGTAACCGTGATCCCGATGGCCGCCGAGGCCTTCTCAAACACCGGCTGGCCGCTTACAAAGGATTCCCCGAAGTCCAGGCGCAGCGCGTCCCGTATCCAGGTTAGGTACTGTACCGGCAGCGGGTCATCAAGCCCCATATCCGCCCGCAGAGCCTCCAGCTGCTCCTCCGTAAAGCTAAAGGCCGCCATGGACCGGCGGGCGTACGCCTCCGCCGGGTCAATGGGCGACAGGCGCATTAGCAGAAAGGAAATCAAAGTGACAATGACAAGGGTAATCAGCATCTCCAGGGCTTTACTGACGATAAACCGTCCCGCCGCTTTGCTCATCTGTCTCCCTCCCTTCAAAAAATTAAGCCGCATAGTTAGCAATATCTAACCACGCAGCCTATCATAATCCATATTTTGTTTTTCCTCCACTCCAAAAAGCCAAAATCTATCCGAAAGGCCAGTTATCTATTTTTCGCCCTGTATTCCCGGGGAGAGAGGCCAATCACCTCCCGAAACGCGGCGGAAAACTTGTTCGGGTTTTCGTACCCTAATTTCCCCGCCAGTTCCGCAATGGACATATCCGTGGTGGTCAAAAGCTTTGTGGCGACCTGCATTTTATACTCTCGCAAAAACGCGTGGACCGGCTTACCGTAGACCGCCTTAAAACAATCCTTCAGCATCGTGAGGCTCAGATCGTACTGCTCTGCCAGCTCCCGCAGGGAGACCTTTAAGTCCAGCCGCTCCGTCAGCGAGGCTTTCAGGGCTTTCACCTTTTTAATGGTATCGCCGGAGAAATAGGCGGAGGTTTCCATCTCCTCCCGGGCCGATACCGCGGACAGCAAAAGCAGGGTTTCCAACACCTTTAGTCTGAGGTAGCCCAGGCTGCCCTTATGAACCGGATCGCAGAGCTCTTCAAACACATGGGACAGTTCCGGCGGTGTTTTCATGACTACGCAGCAGCGGTCCGAACAGAACCTTTGAATCAGAGCGGAAAAATCAATTTCAACACCGTCAATCGGGGATGTAAAATACGCTCCTATCCTACCGGTATCAATCAGAATCGCGACTCCGTCGTAGAATCCGGTGGGAAATACTGGTTTTTCTCTCTGAGAGCTGATGACGCTGATGGCAAGATCCTTTTCGCCTAAATAGGTCATAAAGCCTCTCTTATATTCGCACTCGTACCGTCCCGCCCTGCAAAAGGCGATTTCTATGATATGGGGGAAGGATTCCCTGCGCTGAAAGCAGGAATTCGCATAAAAAACGGTGTAAGACAGGTCGATTCCGGGGAAAAGATGATAACACTCCATTGTACCATTGGGCGTGTCACACTCGATCTGATATTTTATCCCGCTGCCGCTCCGCTCAAGGACATACGCGCCAACGTGAAACGGGACCTGCCCCGCTTCCTTTTGCTCCCTCATGAAATCACCTCCCCCCTTGTCTCAGTCCTTCTCCCCATATTCCCCCTCAATAGCAAAAGCGTGATTCATGGGGCCGCTGCCCGCTCCCAGATCCAGCATAGCGCCCAAAGCGCCGGAGAGGTAGATCTTCGCGTTTCTTACCGCGTCCTCCATCTCCCGGCCCTTGGCCAGATTGGAAGCGATGGCGCTGGAGAGGGTACAGCCGGTGCCGTGGGTGTTGGGATTGTTGATCCGTTTTCCCGGAAACCAGGTGAGCCTCCCCTCCCTGTACAGTAAATCATTGGCGTCGTTTAACTGGTGCCCGCCCTTCACGAGCACGGCGCAGTGGTAGGTATCGCCGATCTGCCGCGCGGCCCGCTCCATGTCCTCCGCCGTCCTGATCTCTTTTCCCGTCAGCACCTGAGCCTCCGGAATATTGGGGGTGAGAAGAGAGGCCAGAGGAAAAAGCCTGTCCTTTAACACGGAAATGGCCTGGTCGCTGATGAGCTTCGCGCCGCTGGTGGCCACCATGACGGGATCCACCACAACGCGCTCCCCGTGATACTGGAGCAGCTTCTCCCCAATCACCTCAATCAGCCCTCCCGATGAAACCATTCCGATCTTTATCGCATCCGGGCGGATATCCGTAAATACACAGTCGAGCTGTTCCGCTAAAAATTCAGGAGTTACCTCCATAATCGCTGTCACGCCGGTGGTATTCTGGGCAGTCAGGGCCGTGACCGCGCTCATGGCGTAAACGCCATTGGCCATCATCGTCTTTATATCTGCCTGGATGCCGGCGCCTCCGCAGGAA
>CAZGRM010000090.1:0-12871 GCA_964528295.1 uncultured Lachnospiraceae bacterium | reverse complement strand
CCATCCGGTAGCCCGCTTTTTCCACGGCCTCACAGATCAGGCCAAGCACCGCCTGCGCGTCCTCCAGGTCGGGGGCAAAGCCTCCCTCGTCCCCCACCCCGGTGGCCAGCCCCCGGCTTTTCAGCAGCCCCTTCAGGGTATGGTAAATCTCCGCGCACATCTGTAGCCCGTGGGAAAAGCCGTCCGCCCCCACGGGCATGATCATAAACTCCTGAAGGTCCACGGTATTGTCCGCATGGCAGCCTCCGTTTAAAATATTCATCATGGGTACCGGCATCCGGTGGGCGTGCATTCCGCCGAGATACCGGAACAGGGGCAGGTTCAGGGACCGGGCCGCCGTCACCGCCGCCGCCATGGATACCCCAAGGATCCCGTTGGCCCCCAGCCGCTTTTTATTTTTTGTGCCGTCCTCCCGGCAGAGAATCCGGTCGATGGCGGCCTGACCGTAGACATTCTCTCCGATCACCGCGTCCGCCAGGATCGTATTCACGTAGTGGCAGGCCTGCTCCACTCCCTTTCCCAGATACCGCTCCTGGCCGTCCCGCAGCTCCGCCGCCTCATACTGTCCCGTGGAGGCGCCGGAGGGCACGGCGGCCCGGCCCACACTGCCGTCCTCCGTCATGACCTCCACCTCCACCGTGGGGTTCCCTCTGGAATCCAGAATCTCCCTTGCGTACACATCTGTTATAGGCATATAATTACACATTCGCATAACCTCCTGATTTTCAACTTCTTTCTCTCGAAATCAGTATTTCCCATAACAAAGTGTTTCACTCCCGGAAAGGGCGGCTTTTGTTTTTGGCAATTCTTCCTTTATCTGTAAAGAGACCTCACTTCGCCCCGCTCTTTTTCTTCTCCCGGAGGCCGCAAATCAAATGCCAGATGGCAAGCAGCTGATGATAGTCTCCGTCTTTGTCATTTTTGCGCCTCCGGCTCCGCTGTTTTTACCCGCAAAAAGAAATACAGGATATGGCACACCCACACCACCGCCAGGCAGATCCTGCCCACCGGCACGTTTTTCATGAGAATAAAGCCCACCGCCATCACCACCGTCACCATGCCTACGATGGAGCACTTGGTCTTCATGGTCATAGTCTTTTGCTCCACAAAGCTTTCCAGATGCTTTTTGTACAGGCCGGTGCCGGTAAACCAGATCCGCAGCCTGTCCGAGCTTTTCGTAAAGCAAAACAGGGTAGCCATGTAAAAGGGCACGGTGGGCAGAATCGGCAGCACCACTCCGACGGTCCCCAGGCCAAGACAGAGAAAGCCCAGGGCCACCCAGAATGCTTTCAACGGATTTTTCTTCATGTTTCTTATTCCCCCTTTGTTCACTTTTGTTAGCTATAACTAACTTCACTGTCCTATAATATTCGGCAGGGCCGGCTTTTGTCAATATTTTTTTCATCCCGGCCGCAAAATTTGTTCCGGTCCGGCGGGCAGGCCCCGGACCGGCTTCTTCGAAAGGCATCTCCTCCTTAGCCGACGCCGAACAGCCGCCGGGCAAGCTCTCTGTGGGAGCCATCGGGATCGGCCTGGTATATGGCCACGTGGTCCGGGTCGCCGCTGCGGTCCGTGAAGGCCGGGAACAGAAATCCCCACCTTGGGCTGCCCGGCTCATACTCCCCCTCCAGAGGACAGACGGTGCAGATCAGATACTCAAACATCTCCTCCGACTCCCACAGCCGCTCCTTATCCGAGGCCTTCCGGGGAACGTCGTACCGGTCATGGAACACAAAAATAGCGTACTCCGAGTCCCCGGGGCAGTTCTCCATCACAAGGTCGTAAAAGGTATCCATCAGCGCGTCATTCTTCAGGCCGCACTCCTTCATTGCCATGAGGAGCTGCCACACGCTTCCCGGCTTCTTGGCCTCCGGGGGAAACTTATATTTTTTCAGATTGGTGTTTGTGCCGGAAAAGGGGATGGTCTTTGCCAGCTCCAGATTCTTTTTCCGCTCCGGCGCCGCCAGATTCAGGAAATTTACGTTAAAGCTCCCGTCAAACTCCCCGTCCCGGTCCACGTAGCACCCGGCAATCCGGGTAAAGGAGGTGCGGGAAAGTGTCATCCTCCTGGTCAGCTCCAGCATATCCTCTCTGTTAATCATCTTCCTTCCTCCGCTCTCTTGTTCTCTCACCAGACAAAGCTTTGCTGCTCAAAATCCTGATGCCGCTCCAAGGCCGCGGGCTCCTTTTTCAGCGCCAGCGGCAGGAATCCTTCGTCGTAGATCCAGGACCTCAGCTCCCCCTCCTCCAGAATCAGCGGCATCCGGTCATGGACCGGAGCCACGGAGGAATTGGCCCGGGTGGTGAGGATGATGAAATGGTCCCCGTCAGAAAAGCAGTTATAAAATCCGGCCATGTACAGCACCGGACTGTCCGTTCTCTGAAATTCCACCTTATTTTTCTCCGGGTCCCACTCGTAAAAATGCCCGGCGGGGATAACGCAGCGCCTGTGAAGCACGCTCTCCCGAAAGGTCTGCCGCTCCAGCACGGTCTCCGCTCTGGCGTTGATCAGAAGTCCCTTTTTCCGGGACTGGGGAAAGCCCCAGCGCATCCTCTGTCCGCTCAGCCCCGGCTCCTTTCCGGTAAGGACAAGGGAGAACTGGGAGGGGAGGATATCCCCCGAGGGCTCACAGGAAAATCCGGCCCTGCTCACCGCTCTTTCCACCTCCCGCAGCGTCCCCCGATCCACATAAAATCTTCCGCACATCTCTTTTCTCCGTTTCTTTTTTTATGTTCACAGTCCGGGCCGTCTGACCGGAACAAAGGTCTCCCTTTTCCTCTATCCCCTCTCTCCGGCTCTGTAGCGCTTTGGAACCACCCCGTACTTTTTCTTAAAGGCGGCGGCAAAATTGCTGGCCTTGGAATATCCCACCAGGGCCGCCACCTGGCCCACGCTCAGATTGGTTTCCAGCAGCAGCCCGGCCGCCCGCTCCAGCCGCTGGTCGATGATGTAGGCGTGGATGGAGGTGCCGTACATGGAGGAGAAGCACTTCGCCAGCTTGGAGGTGCTGATATTGACTCTCCTTGCCAGCTCCTCACAGCCGGGCGCGAAGTCCAGCTGGCGGTCAATGATCTGCTTCGCCTCCCGGACGGAGGCCTGGTCGCTTCTCGAGAGGACCGGGCTTCCCGGCGAAAGAGGGGGCAGCTCCAAAACTCCGCCGAGGCTGAGGGCCAGAAGCTCACAGATTTTGCTCTCCAGAAGGAGGCGGCCCGGACCGCCCTGGTACTGCCAAAAATCCCCCAGCTCTCCCAGAAGGCGCTCCATCCGGGGCGTGATCGCCGCCGTCGCCGCGCCCTGCTCCAGCATTCTTTCGCAGCTCCCCCTCTCCTTCTCCTCAAAATAATCCTCCAGAAACCGCCAAAAGCAGCCCACAGGGATTTTGATTCCCTGAAACAGGAAATCCCGTTTTGCTTCGTATTCTACGTGCTCCGTCCTTCCAAAGCCGCGGTAAAGGCAGAGCTCTCCCCTTCCCATCCTGGCGCTCTGGCCGCCTCCCAGCTCCCAGGAGACGCCCGCCCGGAGGCAGAAAAGGAGCTGGACATACGCCTCGCTGCTGGCGCCATGTCCCCTCACCTGAGAATCGCACCTCATCTGCCACCGGGACAGGGCGGTGCCCTGTCTGGTCACCAGCTGGGAAACCCGCCCCTCCCCCAGACCGGCGGGCAGCTCCATCTCCACCGCCCGGGGAGAGGCGGAAAAGTACTCCCGGTACAGCCAGTTCAGATACCGGTCTGTCATTCCTCCTTCAGGCCGCAGCACAGCAGCACCTCCTCCAGCCATTGCTGAGGATAGCGCGTCAGCAGCTCCTCATGCCGCGTTTCGTGGCGGCGGATATCCGGGGAGGCAAAGTGCTCCCGATAGCGTTGCTGGTACTTCTCTCCCATTTTCGCCGCATAGAAGCAGTGGATCCTGGTACCCGGAACAGAAATCCCCTCCTGAAGCGGGGTGACCAGATCGGAATAAAACTGATTCCGGATGCTCTTTTTCGTCACAAAGGCCATCTGGGTGCCTCCCACACCGAAGAGCTTCAGCATCTTTTCGTAGTAGGCCTGGTCCTCCTTTGGCTGTTTCTCCAGCTTCTTTTTCATGAATCCCGGAAGCGTTCCCTTTTTCAGCATCCCATGGATGATCCGCGTCACCAGCGCCGCCTGGATCTCCGCCGCCACTTTGCCGCTCTGGTCCAGATCGGAGCTTCCCAGGATGCCGTGATCCATGTGAATCTTTTTTCTCTGCGCCAGCAATCCCACGACGGAGCCGCCCAGGGAGCAGCCGTAGGCGGCGAAAATGCTGCCCCCGAAATGCTTTCGGATGTAGGTCTCTATCTTTCCTGTCTCCGCCAGCATGGTGGGGAAGGTGGTCTTCTCCGTCTCGTCAAAGCCGTCGTAGGACACACACACCACATGAAACCAGGGCTCCAGCAGCGGGATCACCTCGCCGAAATTTGCTTTCCAGTGGCAGCAGGTGCCGGGCAGGAGCAAAATCACCGGCAGCTCCTTCTTTCCAAATTCATAGAACTTCATGCAATACCTCCTTTTTCAGATCAGCCACTTCCAAGCAGACACCGGCAGCGTGTCATTTTGTTAGCGCCATCTAACTCACTTTATCTTACTCTCTTTTCGTACTGCTGTCAATGAATCGGAATATCCCGGAGCGCGTTTAAAAATTCCAAGGATCATCCATCCGGGCACAGGCAATTTCCTAATGCGGTTTCGAGCTGCCGAAAAACCATTGGTCGCGGGTCAGAAGGGCCGGTGTGTCCGCCCCGCCGATCTGAAATTTTCCGTAGCTGGGAGAAAAGACGGCCGCCGCGCTGCCGGCGCCAAATACGCAGGTGATCTCCGTGGAGTGGGCGGTGTCCAACCAGTCAATGTGAAGCCGGAGGCTGTGGTCCGACAGCCAACGGTAGGAGGCGGCGTATTTCACCACATCCTCCCGCTTTTTGCCGAAGCGGATGAAGGAGGCGATCTCAAAACACATCTGTCCCTCCCCGAACTGAAAGCCCGTATTTCCGGCCCAAATCTCCGACACCGCCCCCGCTTTTTTCACCGTGAGCCGAAGCCTCCCAGGCTCTGAGAAGGAAAACTCCAGACTGTCCGCCACATTCCCGTCCTGTCCCGAGGTCCTGTATTCCCTTTCGCTGATCTCATCCTCCAGCCAGGAATAGGTGGGATCCTGGATGATGGGGGCGGACCATTTTCTACATGCCTGGCGGTACTGCTCATAGGCGTTTCCATCGACGCCATAGACACGGTCCTCCACCTTATCGTATACCTCCTCCCAGAAAATATTCAGCATATCCTGGGAGAAGGCGTCCTCGCTCCAGATGGCCACCACCATATTTTTCGGCGGCAGGATCAGGATATACTGTCCGAAGGCCCCGTCCGCCCGGAAGCAGCCCTCCCTGGTACACCGCCACATCTGATAGCAGTATCCCGCCCGCCAGTCCGGGTAGACCTGATTCTCCTCCGAGGCGATCTTCCAGCCGGTCATCCGCTCCACCCACCGCTCCGGTATCAGCCGCACGCCCTGCCAGCTTCCCTTTCGCCGCAGCAGCTCGCCGATCTTCGCCATGTCCGGCAGGGACAGGAAGCAGCCCCAGCCTCCGGTGCTGGCCCCGTCAATCTCATCCCAGTCCGCGTCTGTGATTCCCAGGGGCTCAAACAGCCTGGGGGTGAGATACTCCAGCATGGTCCTGCCTGTCACCACCGTCAATATTTTGGAGAGCAGGTAGGTGGCGCCGCTGTTATAGACAAATCTGGTGCCCGGCCGGTCTGTCACCGGCCGGTCCAGAAAGGCCTGCCACGCCGGCTTTTCTCTGCTGAAAATGCTGTCAATGCCGTCCCCCTCCTGGCCCGCGGACATGGTCAGTAGATGCTCCACCGTCAGCTCCCTCAGATCATTTTCATACTGGGGAGAGGGCCGGTAGTCCGGGAAAAAGGACAGCACCCGGTCCTCCACCGAAAGAAGCCCCTCCCCCACCGCGATGCCGATCCCTATGGCCGTCACCGTCTTGCTGACGGAGTGCAGATATCGCCTGCTCTCTTTTGTATAGGGATGGCGGTACGCCTCGGCCACCAGCTCCCCGTCCCTTAAAATCACATAGCCATCCACGTGGCAGAGCTGTTCCTCCCACCGTCTCATCATATTCAGAAGCAGCAGACTCGGAATCCCCGCCTCCTCTGGTCTTTTTCTCATATCTCATTTTCTCCTTCTCTATCGTTTTACATCCCGCTTCGTGCGATTGTTCTCCTGTGGAGAACGACCTCAGGGCTCCTCCCAGCTTCGCTGGGCCCCTCCTCAGGTCATCCTGCTTCGCATGATTGTTCTCCTTGCGGAGAACGACCTCAGGGCTCCTCCCAGCTTCGCTGGGCCCCTCCTCAGGTCATATTATATCACGGGATTTTTTCCATGTAAATGAATCGTAGAGTCCTCAAAACCCCACAGAAAGGGAGCGTCGGTTGACCGGAGCTTGAATTTTTATTATAGTAGCCTTATCAAGAAAAAGGAGGAAAGAACGTGGATTCAAAAGTATTTGGGCAGTTTATCGCCCGGACCAGGAAGGAAAAGCAGATGACCCAGGCGGAGCTGGCCGGGATCATAGGGGTGACGGATAAGGCGGTCAGCCGCTGGGAGCGGGGGAGCGGGGGAGCGGCTTTCCCGATATCAATACGCTGGAGCCCCTGGCCCGGGCCCTGGATGTGACCGTTCCTGAATTGATGCGTTCCGAAAAAACAGATATGAATAAAGAAAAGCTTTCCTTGTCAGAGGTTGAGTTGACGGAGATGATGTCCGGCGCGGTGGAGATGGAAAAAGAAAATCAGAGACAAAACAGGGCCGCCCTATGGATCGGCGGAACCGTAACCATAGCGGTGGCCCTGTTGATTCAATTGTCCGCCCTGTCCTCAAGAGCCAGCCTGGGCGGCGCTCTGTTCGCCGGGGCCATGGCGGCTCTGACCGCGGTAAGCCTGTATTATTTCGCCCGAAACCGCGGGGACAAAAGCAGCAGAGCCGTCTACGGCTTCTTTCTGCTGGCCGGGCTGGGCGTCACCATGGCCCTCTTCTCTCTCATGGGGGTGGACTCCCTTGCGCTTCTTTTGATACTGTACCTCATATTCGCCCTTTTTATCGGTATTCTCAGCAGATAGTGGGGGGATTAGCCCAGCCTCCAGCCCTCGGCCCGCTCCCTTGTCTCCACAAAGCCGCGGTAACGGCACGGCTGCCGGATCAGCTCCCGGTGGGTGCCCCGCTGGACGATACGCCCCTCCTCCACCACCAGGATCTGGTCCGCCTGCTCGATGGTGGCCAGACGGTGGGCAATGGTGATGATGGTCTTTCCCCTGGTCAGCTCCGACAGGGCCGCCTGGATAAGATGCTCATTCTCCGGATCGATGCTGGCCGTGGCCTCGTCCAATATTACGATGGGGGCGTCCTTCAGGATGGCCCGGGCGATGGAAATCCTCTGTTTCTCCCCGCCGGACAGGGTGCCGCCGCCCTCCCCGATCACCGTGTCGTAGCCCTGGGGCAGAGCCATGATAAAGTCGTGGCAGCAGGCCTTTTTCGCCGCCTCGATCATCTCCTCCTCGGTGGCCTCCGGCTTGCCAAAGCAGATATTGCCCCGGACCGTATCGTGAAACAAGTAGACATTCTGGAACACCATGGAAATATTTTTCAGCAGGCTGTCGCAGGTAAATTCCCTGACGTCATGGCCCCCCACCCGGATGCTGCCTCCGTCCACATCGTAGAACCGGGCCAGCAGATTGCAGATGGTGGTCTTTCCGCTGCCGGAGGGGCCCACGATGGCGGTGGAGCTGTTCTCCGGAATGGTGAAGCTCACATCTCTCAGCACCCTCCGGCTGTCGTAGCCGAAGTCCACGTGCTGAAAGGAAATGTCATAGGAGGTGAGATCGATCTCCCGTCCGTCCTGATCAATGTAATGCCCCTCCCGCAGCGCCTCCAGCTGATCCATCGCGGTATCGATGACGCCCAGCACATGGGCGCTGTCACTGATGGACTCCAGCCCGGCAAAGATGCCGAAGGAGAAAAATACAAACAGCAGCATCAGAATCAAATCCATCTCCCCCCGCGTTCCCAGATAGCAGGCGGCCCCGGCCAGAGCCACCGAGGCGGTTTTCAGAGCCAGCAGATGGAGGCAGTTGGCCGGAGTGTAGCCCCACTCGATGGTCAGGCAGATCTCCCTGCTGTCCCGGCAGGCCTGCCGGAAGGCGGCTATGGAGGCGCCGCCCTGGCCGAAGGACTTCACCACCGGCAGGCCTCTGGCGTATTCCAGCACCGCCGAGGTCAGATCCCGCCCGGCCTTTGCCGCCACCGGAGCGTTTTTCACGCTGCGGCGGGACACCAGCAGCAAAAACAAAAAGGAGAGGGCCGCCCCCGCCAGGGCGATCAAGGACACCTTGGGGTTGATGATCAGCAGCCACAGAAAGATCACCAGGAAGTTCAGGTATCCCCCCACAAAGCTGTCAATCATGCGGATCCCCATGTTCTCCAGGGTGTGCAGCCCTGTGGTGATGGAATTCAGAATATTTCCCGTATTCACCTGCTGGAAGTAGCCCAGGGACACCCGCTTTATGGCGTCCCCCACCGCCAGCCGGTCCCTTGCTACCAGCTCATAGCTGATGGCCTCCTGAAATTTGGACCGGAGATAGTCGAACAGGAACCGCAGAAACACCAGCACCCCGATCACCGCCAGACTGCGCCAGATCCATCCTCTGTCAAAGGGCGTCCCGTCCCTGGCCTCCTCCAGCAGCTTTCCCACCGTGTAGGCCGCCACCATCACCGGCATCGCCGCAAACCAAACAGAAAACAAAGAAAACACAAAACCAAGATACAGCTTTCCGCGAAATTCTCCGCACCAGTCAATGATGCGCTTCACCGTTCTAAACATACCGCGGCTCCTCCTTTCCCGCTGCGGACACCGCCCAGTCCTTTGCCCCGATGTGGGCCCTCCACATATCCTGATACAGGGGACAGCTTCTCAAAAGCTCCTCTTGACGGCCCTGGGCCAGAATCCTCCCCTTCTCCAGCACCACAATATTGTCCGCCTGGCGGATGGTGGACAGCCGGTGGGCGATCACCAGCAGGGTCTTTCCCTTCGTCAATGCCGCGATGCTCTGCTGGATTTTTTCCTCATTTTCCGGGTCCGTGAAGGCGGTGGCCTCGTCGAGAATCACGATGGGCGCGTCCTTCAGAATCATCCGGGCGATGGCGATCCGCTGTTTCTCCCCGCCGGACAGCCGCCTGCCCGCCTCCCCCGCCGGCGTATCGTAGCCCTGGGGCAGCTTTCGGATAAATTCCTCACACTGGGCCGCCCTGGCCGCGGCGAACACCTCCTCGTCACTGGCCTCCGGCTTTCCCAGACGGATATTTTCCTTCAGGGAGCAGCGGAACAAAAAGTTATCCTGGGTCACAAAGCTGACCATATCGGAGAGCTGGCTCAGAGTCATTTCCCGGATATCCGCGCCTCCCAGGGTGATGGCCCCCTCCGTCACATCCCAAAACCGGGAGATCAGCTTAGCCACCGTGGATTTTCCGCCCCCGGAGGGACCCACCAGGGCCGTAAAGCTCCCCTGGGGAAGCTTCAGGTCAATCCCGTGAAGCACCTCATTCTCCGCTTTTCCTGTGTAGGAAAACCGCACGCCCTTAAGCTCCACCCCAAAGCCGGTGAGCCTGGCCGGCCGGGAGCACTCCGGCAGCTCCTCCATTTCCAGATACTCCCGCAGCTCCTCCACGGTGAGCTGCACTCCCTTGATGCTGTTGGAAAATACCTCCGGCTTGGCCAGGGAGGTGACCATGGACATGGAAAGCATGACGCCCAGCGCCGCCTCCGCCGCCGTGATGACCCCTCCCGAGCCCAGCAGCAAGCACACGGGCAGGGTCCCAAGGAGGGTGGAGGGAAACAGGGCAAAGGCCAGCTTCATGGTCACCCAGGTGGAGCTCATCCACTTCACCACAAAGGTCTTGTAATCGTTGATGGCCCCCGCGTACTTCTCATAGGACACGCCGGACCGTCCGAAGGCCTTGATCACCTCGATTCCCTCTATGTACTCCACGATCACGCTGTTCATATAGCTGTTGGATTGATTGTATTGGTCAAAGTTTTTTCCGCTGATCCGGAAGGTCAGCATCATGCAGATCAAGGAAAAGGGAACGGTCACCAGGGAGGCCAGCGCCACCCGCCAGTCCACGGCTATGAGGGCCAGCAAGCTGACCAGCGGAAGCATCAGATGCCCCGCTCCCTCCGGAATCATGTGGGCCAGCGGAGGCTCAATGTCCTCGATCTTGTCCACGATGATGTTTTTGATCTCTCCGATGGAGTGGGCCTCCACCTGCCCCAGAGGAGCGTGAAGGAAGCGGTCCGCCACCTTCAGCCTCAGTCCCTCCAGGATATGATAGGCCATATAGTGGGACAGCCCGGTGGACAGTCCGAAAAACACCACCTTCACACCGTAGGCGGCCAGCGCCGCGCCGCACCAGGTCAGGATCTCCTCCCCGGAAAGTCCCCTCTCCACGTAACGTTCCATCAGATGGTACATACAGTAGTAGGGCACCAGCCCCGCCACCACGCTGACCACCGACAGGATCACAGAGCCCGCCAGCTTCCCCCTGTTTCCCCGGGTGTACTCCAGCAAGCAGGAGACCCAGCCTGTCTTTTTTGTCTCCCCATCCATAATAAAACAACAACTCCTTTCTGCTTACCCGCTGACGCGGGCATTGTCACTGCCATGAGTGAAAGCCCCGCAATCCTGGCTTTCCATCGAGCAGGCGGCGATGCCGCCGTCCTCTCACAGCGCCGGACCTATATAAAATGGCCGGCACCCTCAGGCGCCAGCCATATCATAAAACAGGATTTCTTTTTTGTCCGCTCCGCCCCGCCGGAACGGTCCCGGTTAGGCAAAACTAATTCCAGGGTCTTGCCCGGTATTCCGTGGGGGGCACTCCCATGACCCGGCGAAAGGCGATGGCAAACTTGCTGGAGCTGTCATAGCCCACCAGCCCGGCGATCTCCGCCACGTTGATCTCCCGCCTGGTCCGCAGCAGCACCGCCGCTTGATTCATCCGGTACCGCAAAAGCCAGGTGCCGATGGCGGAGCCGTACACCGACTTAAAGCACTGCTTCATGGGTGTCAGGGCAATGCCGAACCGGTCCGCCAGCTCCTCCTGGGTAACATGCTCCGCCATATGGTCCTCCAAAAACTGCCGGATGGCCTTCACCTTCTCCACCTGGGTTTTGTAGTAGTAGGGCTTCTCCCTGGGGGATTCCGGCAGCTCCAGCGCCTCCAGATACAGTAAAAGCTCCAGAATCTTTATTTTAAAATAGGGCCGCCTGATCTTCTCCGGCACGGCGTAAAGCTCCCCGAAAATGTGCTCGATGGACTCCGGCTCGTGGAGGACCATGGGGTGCGCCTCCGGGCAGAATTTCTCCCGCAGTCTCCAAAGATCCACAGGAAAATCCTTCACCTCCAGATTCAGGGTCCGGCTGGCCACCTCCATATCAAAGGAAACCATGGCCCCGTGATAGTGGGCAAGGGGAAGCTCAAACCGTCCCGTATGGTTCAGGCGGCGGTCCAGCTTCAGGTCCCCCGCCTCCACGTAGGAATAGGCGTCCTGCTTCACCGCGTATTCCAGCCGCCCCTCCCGGCAGTGATCGATGCACCAGATCTCCCTTCCTGGCCGGAACTCCGAGTCGTAATACCGCAGATGGAAATCGTTGTAGGCCAGGGCCACCCCGGGAAACACCTCGTAGATGGTGAGGGTACCCTCCCCCGATTCATTGCGGAACTGATAGACGCCGCAGCCCTCCGTCTCCGCCAGAGGAATGGCCTGGCCGCAGCCATACATATGTGAATTCATTGTTCCCTGTCCTTTCCGGAATGATTGATGGTTTTCTAAAGTGTATCACAGCCTCAGCATTCTGTCACAGGCCATTTCCATAAATTCTCCGTCGTGGGATACCACCAGGACGATGTGGCCCTGCCGGGCCAGATCCCGGATCACCTGGCTGACACTTCTCATATGGCGGTAGTCCAGGCCGCTGGTGGGCTCGTCAAAGATCAGCACCCGCTTCCCGGACAATAGCGCCGTGGCCACGGCCAGACGCTGCTTCTGTCCCCCGGAGAGGGCCATGGGATGGCGGTCTTGAAAATCCAGCAGATCAAACCGCTCCAGCACCGGCCCGATCTCCCCGGTCCTGCCGCCGGCCGCCTGCTCACATTCGTTCCACACACTGTCATAGAAAAGCTGATGATTCACATCCTGCATCACCAGGAAGCTCTCCCGCTGACGTTCCTTCGCCTTCATGACTTTTCCGTTCAGCCGGATGGTTCCCCTCTCCTCCTTCAGCAGGCCGCAGAGGCAGCGGGTCAGTGTGGTCTTTCCGATCCCGTTGGGCCCGGTGATCCCCAGCACCTCCCCCGGCCGGACCCCGAAGGAAAGATCCGTCAGAACGGGCGGCAGCTTTTTGTACCCGCAACAGAGCCCCTCCACCGTCAGCCCCTCCTCCGGGGCCATCTCAGCCAAGGGCAGACATACCCGGGCCCTCGTCAGGCGGCGCAGCCCCATCCGGACCCGCTCCTCCTCCGAAAGCCGCCAAAATTCCTCCCCGGTAAAGCTTCGGACCAGATGTCCCTTTCGGATCAACACGACCCGGTCGATCAGGTCTCTCAGAAAATACAGCCGGTGCTCCGCGATCACCACCGTGTGGCCCTGGCTCTTTAAAAGAAGCATCTGCTCCCGCAGCCTCTCCACCGCCTCCTCATCCAGATTGGCCGTGGGCTCATCCAGCACATAGACCGCCGGGTCCATGGCATAGACGCTGGCGAAGGCCAAGGTCTGCTTCTCCCCGCCCGACAGGGT
>CAZGRM010000089.1:0-13049 GCA_964528295.1 uncultured Lachnospiraceae bacterium | reverse complement strand
TCTTGTTCATCATCTACGATGCTTTTTCCAATCAAAAGATTTGTAATAATCTGGATTAAGTTAATTTGCTTAAATGCTTTCAGACGGGCAGCGTCTACCAATTCTTTGACTTGCCCATACAAACTTTCAATATTATATTCTTCCGGCAAATATAATTCTTTTTTATCCATCCCTGTCTCCATATTTTCGCATATCAAATATATTCAACAACAATCAAAATCTTCAATAAAATTAGTGAGTTTAGCAATTTCAATCAATTCATCCGCACCACCATAGAAAATGCCCCTTTCCGCTCTATGATAATTACTCATTATCATAACACAGAAAGGAGCGTTCGTCGATAAGTGAAAATTCCCTGACTTACATTGACAGGGGAATCTTTGACGCGCAAAAAAGCCGACTGATTCTCATTTTGAACCAGTCGGCCATGTAAGGTTGTTATTTCTCTAACAGAGAAAGCGAATCGCAAGGCGTATGTCGTTTGATATGGATGAGCTTTGCCTGGTAGTCTCCCCGCATTCTTTCCATAAGAAATCCCGCGTTCATCAGTGTGGCTCCCTGGTATACGCTTCCCTCGATTTCGTAAAACGCTTCCTCCAATAGCCCCCGCAGGCGAACGCGGCGGCTGCGCCGGTTCGGTTCCGCCATCACCTGGACATAGGTAAGCAGGGCCTCCGCTTTGTCCCGGGACACCACCAGATAGCAGTCATACAAATGATTTTCCCGGTAGGACGCGATCCGGTAGTATTCCCCTTCCCGGATCAAATGATTGTATTTTTTATAGCTGTCGATCTGACCGGGGATCTGCTTTTTTTCCTCCTCGGAAATCCTCGTGATATCAAGCTCATATCCGAAGGTTCCGGAAAGGGCCACGATGCCTCTGGTCTCAAAGGGCACCACCCGGCCGGTGGTATGATTCGGGCAGTCCGAAACATGGGCCCCTATGGAAGACAGCGGGTACAGAAGCTGGGTTCCTTCCTGGATCGCCAGCCGCTCTATCGCGTCCGTGTCATCGGAGCACCAAATCTGCGGGCTGTAATAAAGCATGCCCGGATCAAATCTTCCGCCTCCGCTGGCGCAGTTTTCCAGCAAAAGGCCGGGAAAGTCCCGGGTCAGACGCTCCTGCAGCTCATAGACCGCCAGCATATACCGGTGCCGTATTTCCCCCTGGCGGTCCGGCGGAAGCACCGCGTTTCCCACATCCGCCAGGGGACGGTTCATGTCCCATTTTACATACTCAATATTCGCGGATTTCAGAATTGTTTTCAGGCTTTCATACACATACTCCTTCACCTCCGGCCGGCTCAGGTCCAGCACATACTGCTCCCTGCACTGTCCCGGTCTTCGTCCGTTGATCCGAAGCGCCCAGTCCGAATGCTTCCTATAAAGCTCCGAATCCTCTGAAATCATCTCCGGCTCCACCCAGATTCCCAGCTTCATTCCCAGCTTATTTACTTCGTCCGCCAGATATTTCAAACCGCCCGGCAGCTTTTTCTCGTTTACGTACCAGTCCCCCAGGCTGCTGTTATCCCCCTCCCGGTGGCCAAACCATCCGTCATCCATGACCAGCATCTCAATTCCGGCCCCGGAGGCTTCCCTTGCGATGGAAAGCAGCTTTTCTGTGTTAAAATTAAAGTACGTCGCCTCCCAATTGTTGATCAGCACCGGCCGCTCCTTGTCCCTCCAGGTTCCCCGGATCAGATGGTTCCGATACAGATTGTGAAAATTCCTCGTCATCTTTCCCAGCCCCTCATCGGAATAAACCAGCACGGCCTCCGGAGCCTGAAAAGACGCTCCCGGCTCCAGCTTCCAGCAGAACTGGTCCGGGTGGATTCCCAGTACCATTCGGATCCGGCCGAACTGATCCTTTGCCGCCTTGGCAAGAAAGCTTCCGGAATAAACAAAATGAACCGCATATACTTCGCCGGCCGTCTGGGAGCATCCCTCCGACAGAAGAGCCATAAAGGGATGGTCCTGATGGCTGGAGATTCCCCTGACAGATTCCGCGGAAAGACTCCCATATCCCAGCTTTCTTCTTTGTATCTGCCGCTCCCTCGCCCAGGCTCCGGGCAGAGTGAGCACCTCACAGCCGTCCCATTCCACATCGAGGCTGGAGGAGAGCACCCTCGTCAAATACACCTCCCGGGTTCCGCCGTTGACGATTTTTACACTCTTGGCAATGGCGTCCGTATCCGCAAAAACCGTATAGGACAGCAGCGCCCGGACTCCCGTCACCTCATCCGCCAGAGTGATTTCCAGCGTTTCGCTGTTGTCCCCCCAGGTAGCCGGAAGTCCCTCCAGAGGGTCCTTCCCCGCATAAATTCTGTGGGAAGAATAAGTAAGCTCCAGCCCCTGCTGGCCGTCCTTCGTCCTGAGGTTTACGCAGCTCTCCCTCTGATCCCCCGTTCCCCCAAAGGGATATTCCATGGGAAAACAGTCGAAAAAGCCCGTTTTTTCCCGGGGAAGCACCGAGGGAACCGCAGGGTACTCCTCCGCGCGCGTCAAATAGCCCAGCTTCGTATCCATAAGCCTCTTTCCGTAATAGACATGCCCCAGATACGCGCCGTCCGCCAGCCCCATCACATAGCTGGTATTCCGGGTATCTATTTTAAATATGGAATCCTCTTTCTCATACTGAATCATACGTACTCTCCTGTCATACTCTTTTTCAGACGCTCCAGCTTCTCCCTCGCGTCTTCCAGAGAAGCTCCCTTGACGCCAAAATAGAATTTGATCTTCGGCTCATAATACATAGCATCTGAGATTCAGCGTCAAAGTGACAAGCCCTTTTTTATAGTAACCGTACATTTCATATATGTCAAGCATGGCGTTCCAAAGAGTCCGGGATGTTTCAGGGATGGCGGATCAGCTTGATCACCGCCGTGTGCTCATAGGTCAGGGGACTGCTGTGAAGGAAAAATACGATCCCGTCCTCCGGGGCGTAGATCTGGGCCAGAGGCTCGCCGTCGGCCGGATTCAGGATCCTGGCCAGGAGCCTTCCTTTTTTTACCTCCTGCTCCACCTGGACGGCGGCCTCGAAAAATCCCGCCGCCGGGGTGCGGACGGAGATCATGTCCCGGTCATCGATGACCTCCGACTGGTAGCCTCCGTGGCAGTGATAGCGCAGACAGCCTACCGCCGCCAGGAAGGTGAGCACTGACCGGACGCCTCTGCGGGCGCTCTCCCGGTTGATCCGCTCCGTTCCGGTGGTGTAGAGGCTGAAGGCCTTTGTGTTCCAGATCTGCCAGTTGTAATTCAGGGTGGTGGTGTCGTAGGGCCTGGGATTGCGCAGCACCACATAGGGCATCCCGAACTTCCGGGCCAGATCCCGGTATTCCAGCCCCGTCTTCATCACATTCACGTGGGGCATGAATTCGCCGGGCATGTAGTTGGAGGCAAACTGGATGCCGTATTCATAATCCTGGATCTTCTCAAAGATTCCCCCCGCGATCCGCTGGGTGGTCTCCCCCAGCATATAGCCGGGATACATCCGGTTGATATCGGTGTTGTCGATGGGCCAGAACCGTTTCTCAATGTTGATGGAGTAGGGGTTGGCGGAGGGAATCACCAAAATCTGGCAGCCCGGCTCTAAAAGATCCGCCTGTTCCGCCTCCTTCAGCTCCCGGACCAGCTGGGAGCAGATGTAAAGCTGCTGATATTCATTTCCCCTCATATTGCCCAGAATGCAGACAGATTTTTTCCCGGTGCCAAAGACATAGCCCCGGATCCTGAAATTGTCCCGGTAGAGGGAGCCCGTCTCGTAAATCATTTCCGTTCTCACGCCTGTCCCACCTCCGTTTCATCCGGCGCCTGTCCCAGGGGCGGCTCCCCATTTTCCTTCAGAATCCTTGCGATCAGGGAACCCTCGTCCACCACGGGGTACTCCCGGATCGTGAAGAGGATGCCGTCCACCGGCGCCTTCATCCGCTCCAGCACCATGCCCTGAAGCGGATCCACAATGACTCCCACCTCATCTCCGGCCTTCATCCGGTCTCCGTGGCTGGCCCTGCTGATGAAGATTCCGGCCACGGGGGCGTTCAAAAAGCTCACCGCGTCCCCCGCCTCCGCCACCATGGGCCGCCGGGGCTCCTCCGCGGGTCCGGTCCACATCCCCATGTACTTCATCACAGAAAAAATCCCCTCCACCAGCTGGCGGCAGTAGCTCTTGGTGATCCGCATCCCCACTCCCATCTCCACCACCAGAGTGGGGGTGTTTCTGCTGTTCAGGCTAAAGGCCAGGGTGGACTCCAGCACCGTGCTGCTGCCGTGAACCCAGATCAAATCCACATTCAGCTCCCTGGCGTAGGGCACCAGCCAGTCCCGGTGCAGCTCATTGATACGCACCTGGGGAATCTCTGTCAAAAAAATATTGCTGGCATGGATATCAACGCACAGATCGGAGCCCACCAGATCCTCCATAATTTTCGCCGCCACATACTCGGTCATGGAGCCGTCCTCATTTCCCGGGAACACCCGGTTCATGTCCAGGTCAAAGGCCGGGATGCCTCTGGTGATGGAATCGATCCCCAGCGGATTCATGGCCGGGTAAATATCCACAATTCCCCGCAAATACTCCGGATGCTCCTGAATTCTCCGGTTTACCTCAAAGCAAACGTACTGTCCCTCCAGCTCGTCACCGTGGATTCCGGTGACAATGCTGATTCTCTTTTTCTTCTCCCCGTCCCCATGCTCCAGCCGGTTCTTTCGGATTTCCAGCTTCTCCATCACGGGCAGAGAGACCGCCGCAATCGTTCTGATCACTTCACACTTCCTCCATTATCACATGTACTTCCTGCCGCTGTCCTCCTGCCCCCAGGTAGATCCCTTGATTTAAGCAGCAGTCATGGGCGTCTCTTCCCAGGGCAAAGCAGATGTAGGTCTCATCCGCAGCCCGGTTGTGGGTGGGATCAAAGCCCTTCCACCGGCCATCCTGCCACACCTCCACCCAGGCATGGCTCTCCCCCTCCCCCGGTATGGCCCCGGCCACATAGCGGGCGGTCATCCCGGCCCTGCGGCAGAGGGCTAACAGAATGTGGGCGTAGTCCTGGCAGACCCCGCTGCCCTGGGCGAAGGCCTCCTCCGCCGTGGTATTAAAATTTGTGCTGCCGCTGACGTACCGGAAGGAGTGGCTCAGGGCCTCCATCAGCACCTCCGCGCACTTCCAGGGCCCGTCCTCTCCCGGAGGGGAGGCTTGCTCAAAGGGAAGATGCTCGAAAAACTCCTCCAACCTTTCTCCCATCCCGGTGTACTCTGTCTCATACCGGTACATCCCCAGCCGCCACCAGGGTCTCTCCTCCGGCTCTGTCCCGGCCTCCGTCATCACCACCGCCTCCACCCTCACCGCAAACTGCTCATGGGGCTCCCGGCAGCAGCCGATGAGAAGGGGATTTCCAAAAGAATCCCTGCTCCGGCCTTCACCGGAACAGGGGATCACTCCATATTGATACGAAAAAACCTTCTGATAACTCCTCTCCCGCGGAAAACACCGCAATGTGTAAAAATGCTTCGTGACAGGTGCGCTGAAATGGTCGGTCAGCTCATACGTCAGTCTCCATCGTCTCAATTTTTACCTCCTCCTGCGGAAAATTCCGCAGACACACGCTTTATTATCCCCGGCGCCTTCCTATCCGGCCGCCTCTTCCTGGCCAGCTTTCTTCTTTCCGGCCGCTTTCCCATCCGTTATTCCTTTATCCGGCCGCCTTCCTATCTGGCTTTTCTCTCTCCGACCGCCTTCTTACCCGGCTGCCCTTTTTGGCCTCCCCGGTCCGGCGGTCTGGCTCAGACCTCCAGGATTTGCTCCACCTGATCTACGATTTTCCGGTAGTCCGGCCGCTCCTCCTTCACCAGCTCCATCAGGCACTCCACCACGTCCTTCCGGTACTTCAGATTGCACCGGTCGATCCTGCCCGCTAGGCGGCAGACCTCCCGTTCAATGTCCTCCTGGCAGCGGTGGAGCCGCCCGAACAGGTCGATCCGTTCCACCCGCTTTCCTATCTTCAGGATATTGCGGACATTTTCACTGGCGATCACATCGTCAGTGATGCCCCAAAACGCCATCAGATTATCCAGAATCCGCTGAAACTCCATCAGCGGTGCCGGGCTGGCCGCCGCCTTCTGCATCTCATAGATGGTCAGCTGGATGTAGGAGAGGGCTTCGCTGCCGATCTCCTCCCGCAGCACGATGGCGTTGTCATAGGCCCGCTTCAGATTGCTGATGATGGAATTGCAGTCCGTCTCGTCGAAGGGGTAGCGCCTCAGAAACTCCTCCGGCGATCCGTAAATATCAGGAATCTCCAGGCTCTCACAAAACAGGCTGTGCTCCCTGCCGATCCTGTCAATCATTGTGTCGTATGTAACAAAAAACAACCGGATGGTGGTGTACACCCGCTCCGTATATCTTCCCAGCCAATACAGCCGGTCCGTCTGTTCTACTGAGATAACACCCATGTGTCCTTAAATCCTCCTCCCTGTGACGAATTCACAATAAATGAATCCGGATTCCTGGAAAACCGGGTCAGCCCGCTCTTCCACACCTTCGTTCCGTCTCCGCTCAGCACGAAAGCCCGCAGATCCGCCTTTCTGGGCACAGGCTTGCCTCCCTCGAAAATGTCCAGATCCTCAAAATCGATCACCTCCTGGGCGATGAACCGCCGGGGCTCCCGCTCCAGAAGGGCAAGGAAGCGCTCCTTCTCGGCCCTTGTCATCTTCTCCGCAAAGACCACGCCATAGCCTCCCGCCTCCGCCACATCTTTTAGCACCAGGCGGTCAAAATGCTCCAGCACAAATTTTTTATCCTCCTCATAGAAGGGCAGATAGGTGGGGGCATTCCGCAAGATGGGTTCCTGGTCCAGATAGTAGCGGATCATCTTCGGCACAAAATAATAAATCCCCTTGTCGTCCGCCACCCCGTTGCCCGGCGCGTTCAAAAGCGCCACATTGCCCTTCCGGTACACGTCAAAAATATGGGGAATGCCGATCACCGATTCCGGACGAAACGTCATCGGGTCCAGATACTCATCGGAAATTCTCCGGTACACCGCTCCCACCTGCGCCTTTTTCCCGGAATAATCCACAAAATACAGGTGGTCCTTTTCCACTGTCAGCTCGCTGCCGTTCACCAGATAAGCCCCTGTCTGCTCCGCCAGATAGGAATGCTCAAAGTAGGCGGCATTGTAGCGGCCCGGTGTCAGGATCACGTTGATCCCGCCTGTGTTCACAGCATCCATGGCACGGCGCAGCAGCTGGGCGTAATCCCGGTTGTCCTCCAGATGATGCTGCTGGAAGGTCCTGGGGGAGCACCGCCTGCACAGCATCCTGGCGATCATGGGATAGGAGGCCCCGGAGGGCACCCGCAGATTGTCCTCCAGAATATACCATTCCCCGTTCTTTCCCTTTACCAGATCAATTCCTGAAATGTGGGAATATACGCCCCCGGAGGGCCGGATCCCCTCGCATTGGACCAGATAACCGCTGGAGGAATAGACAAAATCCTCCGGCACCACCCCGTCCCGGATGATCCTTTTCTCGGAATAAATATCCGCAAGAAACAGATTCAGCGCGTCCACCCGCTGCCGGAGCCCCTTTTCCAGCATCTCAAACTCCGGTTTCGCGATCACCCGGGGAATCGCGTCAAAGGGGAATAGCTGTTCCTTAAACTGATTGTTCTTGTAAATACCGAATTTCACGCCATACCTCGCAAGCAGCTCATTGATCGTATCGGTCCGATCATATAAATCCATATCGTACAATGGATCTCCTCCCTTCCTACAAACACGCCCTGGGAAGAGCCTGCCGCAACCTGGCACAGCCAATTCCCTGCCGCTCATTCAGAGCAAAGGACAAAAAGAAGGCGCTTTGCTTTACGCAAAACGCCTTTGTCTCCCGCTCTATTTTATTACTATAGCAAATCCCCGCCCCGTTGTCAACTTCGATTTCCGGATGTTACATTTCCCGATCCCGCCGTTGCCGCTTCGATTTCCGGATCCCGCCGCGGCACTTCGGATTCCGCTATGGCCCTCTTGATCAGAGGATCCGTCGCAGGGCCGCCGGCATTCTCCTTACATCACCCGGTAAACCCTGGTCTCGAAGGCCTTCAGCAATACGCTTCCCCGGACCAGCTCCCCGGTATCCAGATCTGTCACCGGCTCTCTGACCGTGATCTCCCGGGGCTCCCAGGCGTAGTTCAGTACCAGGAGATATTTCACTCCATCCTTCCCGCGGACCGCCAGCTCGCAGCTCTCCGGCAGCTCCACCAGATTTCGCCAGGGCTCCAGGACTCCCGCATAGGCCAGAATGGCCTTCACATTCTCCCGGGTAAAGGTACCGCCGAAGTGGAGTACCCGTCCGGCCCCGTAGGAGTTCTCGATAAGAGCCGGGCTTCCCTTATAATAATTTCCATCGTATCGGGCCAACACCTGAGCGTTTTCGCCCACCGGCTTCAGAATGTCGTTAAAAATACCGGTCTCCACTCTTCTGCCGTCCCAGTCCATGGCCACCGGGTCATCCATAGGACCCACAAAGGTAAACTCCTCCACATCGCTGCCGGAAATCTCCGCCAGCAGACCAGGCATGGGCCTCATCACGCACTGTCCTGTCTCATCCTTCTGCCCGGTCCTGGCCCCGATGATCAGGCAGCCGCCGCCGGCTACATACTCCCGCAGCAGCGCCGCCGACCGCTCCGTCAAAATTTCCCCGTGGGGATAGATCAGCACCGGATACCGCAGCAGCTCACTGCTCTCCGTGCTGTCCAGCAAATAGACGTAATCCATGGGGGTATGGCTCTCCTGGGCTCCGGTGAAGATTTCCTCCTCGCTGCTCCAGGTCAGCCGCTGATGCCACCGGTCCACCTCCGCGTCCCACACATTGCTGTAATCCCGGACCACACCGAAGGAAGCCAGGTAATCCGCCCCGGTCATCTCCCGGAGCTTCTCCATCCGCCGGTGAATCTGTTTCACCTCCGCCAGCTTCCGGTTGTCCCGATTGTCATAATCCAGGATCCCGTGCCAGTAAATCTCCGTCCCCTTGGTGCAGGTCCTCCAGCGGAAAAAGCTGACATAGTCGGCCCCATGCGCCACACTCTGCATGGCCCAAAGAGTCATTTGGCCGGGCTTGGGCGCCGGAGCCTCCATCCTGGTATTCCAGCCGTTGGCGCCGGACTGCTGCTCCATAATTCCAAAATGGGGGCAGATGGACCGCACCTCCGTCAGCTTGTCACTCCAGCGCCGGTCATTGAGATGGCCGGAATGCCTCGGATCCTCGCCGAGGCAGTAGGCAAAGTTGGGGTAAGAGTCGTAGGTATACACATCCAGCGCCTCATCCGTCATCCGGTGGTTGTCCAGGTGCTGGAACATGCCATTGGTGGTGATGAAGTCCCCTGGCTTCACATATTTTCGCAAAATATCACTTTGCATTTTGCAGAACCGCACCGCGCTGTCCGACACAAACTGGATATAATCCAGCGTCTGATGGGGGTTTGTGGAGTCGTGAATGGTAACCCGGGGCACATAAACCTCCTCCCAGGCCGTGTACTCCTGGTTCCAGAACACCGCCCCCCAGGCCTCGTTCATGGCCTCCAGCGTGCCGTATTTTGCCCTCAAAAACTCCCGGAAGGCCGCCGTATCGCTCTCCGAATAGAAATCCCCGGTCTCACAGTTGATCTCATTGTCAATCTGCCAGCCGATGACACTTTGATGGCCCGCATAATGGGAGCCAAATTTTTCCACAATCCGCCGGGAAAGCTCCTGGTAGACCGGGGAATTGTAATTATAATGGCGGCGCATCCCGTGGCGGTACTTTACCCCGTCCATCCGGCAGTTCAGTACCTCCGGGTACTTCTCCGTCAGCCAGGCCGGGGGCGTGGCGGTGGGGGTGCCGAAAATCACCTTCATGGGCGTCTCCGCCACCACCTCCAGGAATTCATCGAAAAATTCGTAGGTAAACTCTCCCTCTCTGGGCTCCACCTTACTCCAGGCGAACTCTCCGATGCGGATCGTCCCGATCCCCACCTCCAGCATCCGCCGCAGATCCTCCCGCCAAAGTGTTTTGTTCCAATGCTCCGGATAATAGCAGGTGCCCAGGCACAGCTCCTTCCACCGGTAGCCTTGCTCTTTTCTCATATCATCCTCCATTCCGCCGCGCTGCCGCGGCCTATTATCTTGGCCCCCAAAATTTATCCCCATTATACTATAGATTTATTTTGTTTTCAATATCCTTTTAGAACTTATGTTCGCTTTTGTCATTTCAGCTTTTTGTCCGGCAAATAAGCTCCGGCGCAAAAAGGCCCGGCAGATTTTACTCCGCCGGACCTTTTCTGTCCGTCTCTTATTTTACGCGATCGCGAATTTATTTAAGGTTGTCTCAATGGCGCAATCCTCCGGCCGGTATTTTACCGTCAGCGGCTTGGTCAAATCCATGCTCATTACTCCGATGATGGACTTTGCGTCAATCACCATTCTGTTGTAGGAAACGTCCACATCATACTCACATTTCTCCGCCGCTCTGACAAATTCCTTTACATCTGAAACGGCTCTCAATTGAATCCTTTTTTCTAACATAATGAATTCCCCCTATAGCATCGAAAATTTTTACAACGTAGATTTTGCTCCATGTCGATCTGCGGATGTCTTTTCCTACAGATTGGGGATATTATGGCACAACCTTTTTCATTCGTCAACGGGGGATTTCTCTTCATTATCAGACAAGCCCGTTTTTTTCTTGTCATTATTATACAAATTATTTTCATTATTCTCCACGAAATTACAATCGGCCAATCTCTCCACTTTTCCTCACAAATGAAAAAAATTAAAAAATGCCAGGTTTTCCCGGCATTTTCTCTTTCTTTTTCTCTCTTATGGAGATTTTATTTTTCCATTGCTTCCAAATATGCGTTCAGTCTCGTCAAGAGCAGATCCAGCTCAATTCCGTGAACCATAGCCGCCTCCTCCAATGTCTCCATCTGAGAAGACGGGCACCCTACACAGTGCATTCCGCCTGCCATGAGTACCGGAGCAAGTCCCTGATTGATGTGAAGAATCTCACCAATCGTCATATCCTTCGTGATTTTCGCTGCCATCAGACATTCCCTCCTTTTATCTGGTATAAATGTATTTCGAACGTTCAGACCGTCAAGGCCTGCGGGCCGCTGCTGTTCCGAACTGTTACGGCAACATTATAATACGTTTTGCCCCGGGATGCAAGGCTCATATGCGGTTAAGTAACATCCAAGAATTTGATAGACGGCTCCTTTCCATTCTGTAAAAATAGGTAGAAAACCGGCCGTAAACATGATACTCTTACCCTATATAACGTAGTGAAAAATCCGTATTCGCGAAAGGGCAGATAATAGTGAACAGCAGAGATGAACTGAAAAGATACGCAAATCGGGATTGACCGAGCCGCCCTTAGCGGAGACAGCGGCGGGATTTATCCCCGCCGCGCGTCAGTAAAGGCATACCGGGGGAAGCTCCCAATGTTTCCATAGAAATACACGTTAAAATCACGATTTAGCCTTGTCTAATTCAATGTTTTGTACTACAATAATGGAAAGATTCCAATAAGGATCTATACGAAATCTATCATATAAGGAGGATGAACGATCATGGCATATGTAATTTCTGACGAGTGTGTATCCTGTGGTACCTGCGCTGGCGAATGTCCCGCAGACGCTATCTCTGAGGGTGATGGCAAGTATGTAATCGACGCGGACGCATGTCTGGAGTGCGGTACTTGCGAGGCTGCCTGTCCTACAGGCGCTATCTCCGCCGAGTAATACATAGAGATAGGACACGGGCCCGTATTCCGAAAGGGATACAGGCCCGTTTTTTTGTTTCGTTTTTTAGCAAAGCGTCCCTGCCGTCTGTATGGATGGCGGAAATGACCGACGGCGGTGTTTCATTTCCTTCCCGGATGAGAAAGTCTCAGCAATTTGCGGATACGCCCCAGGATGGTCTCCTTTTCGGAGGTGGACGCCGCCTCACGGATCCCTTCTCCGAAATACTGGAGATACAGGTCCTCAATCTCTTCCCGAATGATGCCTGTGATGGCATGCTCCAGCTTTTCATTCTGCTCCTCCACCACCTCCTGGATCAAGCGTTTTAAAATGGCCTCAAACTGGCGCAGATTTTCTTTTTTCTCGTCCACTATGATCTCGTATTGCTCTATGGGATCGGAGTCATCCCGGTAAGAAGGGGAGGTGGTATCCGACGCCGGGGAAGCGGGATCGGTATCGGAGGTCGGCGGCGGGCATGCGGCGGCGCCGGGGCCTGATGCCGGGGACGCGCTGTCACTACCAGAGACCGGCGGGCACGCGGCGGCGCCGGGAACCGTCTGGCAGGAACTGTGTGTGTCCCCGGGCCCCGGCGGAAACGTATGATTTGGTTCTGTGCGGCGCTCGATTTCACGAATCTTTCCTGCCAGGCTGTCCCGCTCCCCGGAGACAAAGGTCTCCTCGGACAGCCCGTCCAGCAGAACTCGGATGGCCTTAAGCTGAATGCCCTTTTCCTTCAGATCCTTTACCCGCCGGAAGATCTCCACGTCCCTCTCGGAATAAACCCGGTGCCCCTGACTGGTGCGCCGGATCTCGATTTGAAGCTCTTCCTCCCAATAACGCAGCACGTGAGACGGCACCCCTGTAAGCTGCACCGCCTCTGAAACGGAATATTCTGTTCTGTCCATGGTATTTCTCCTCTTCGATTCTTTTGACTGCCGACAGACGGCATGGCATAATTCTTGCGTACCGTTGACCGCAAACGGCTGACGCAGAATGGCTCCGGCATTATTTTGACTGTCGGCGGCTGACGCGGCATGGTTCTTATATATTTATATGTTAGAGGGGAAGCGTTTAGAACCAAATTTTTAATTTGCGGAAATAAAATGCGCGGCAGACTATCCGTCTGCCGCACCCCACTATTTTTTCATATTCGCAAACTTCGTAAACCTCGGCAGCCATGCCAGCTCCACCGTACCGATCGGGCCGTTTCTCTGCTTGGCTATGATGACCTCAGCCACGTCCTTTTTATCCGTATCATGATTATAATAATCGTCCCGGTACA
>CAZGRM010000088.1:0-13194 GCA_964528295.1 uncultured Lachnospiraceae bacterium | reverse complement strand
AGTTTGTGAAATATAAATTTACCTCTTGACAAAAGTCACTTCATAACAGGAGGTAAGTGAAAATGTCAAAAAAGAATTTTATCTCGTTGATCCTCGGTGTCATCGGGGGCATCCTGTTTGCTCTCGGTATGTGTATGGCCATGATTCCGGAATGGAACGCGTTCACCCAGGGGATTGTGGTGGGTGTCATCGGCGTGGTGATCCTGCTCATTCTGGTTATGGCGCGCCGAAAGATGGAGGGGAAGTCTGTGATTGTGAAAATGGACGGTAAGACCGTTGGCGCCATCGCGCTGGGTGTTGCCGGCGCTCTGGTTCTGGGCGTTGGGATGTGTCTTGTCATGGTTTGGGAGATACTGATTCCCGGCGTCATCGTCGGCTTAGCCGGCATTGTCCTGCTGCTGTGCCTGATTCCTCTGGTCAAGGGCATCCATTGACCGGTCAAAAAAAGTTTCACAGGAGGCGGCTGTTTCGGTTGCCTCCTGTTTTGGCGGCCAGAGATAATTCTCAAATAAAGGGCAAACAAAAACCAAAGATTCTGTTATAATAGAACTGCTCCACCTGGAGCTATGGAAGGAGGTCGGGCGATGGAGCGCTTTAAGAAAATATTGAATAAAATTCTGTTTCCCCGCCTGGCGCTGGTAATCCTCAGTGTGCCGGTGGCGGCGGCCCTGCTCATTGATACATTTCTGTATGAGGAGGAATACAGCCCGATTGCCTATCTATCTTATTTGCTGTCCGCATATTCCCTGATGATCGTATGCGCCCGGATGACCAGAATACCGAAGGAAAGCATAAAGGCCGCGCTGCATCGCAACGCATATATTCACCGGTATTTGACGGACATTCCCTTTAAGACCCACGCGGCCCTTTATCTGTCGCTGGGGCTGAATCTTATTTTTGTGGCGATGAAGCTGTTTTATGGCATCCGATATCAGTCGGTTTGGTTTGGCACGTTGGCGGTTTACTATGTGATGCTGGCGGTGATGCGGTTCCTGCTTCTGAATCATGTCAACCACAGCGGAATCGGGAGAAATATCACCGCCGAGTGGAGGCGGTATCGCTGGTGCGGAATCATCCTGCTGCTGATGAACATTGTGCTGCTTGGCGTCGTGATTCTTGTGGTCAAGAAAAATGAAAGCTTCCGCTACGCCGGATACCTGATCTATGTGGTGGCGATGTACGCCTTTTATAATATCATCTCCGCCGCGAGGGATGTTGTGAAGTACAGAAAATACAATAGCCCCGTGATGTCGGCGTCAAAATCCATCAAGCTGGCCACCGCCCTGGTATCTATGCTGTCGCTGGAAACGGCGATGCTGATGCAGTTTGACGCGGGCCAGAATCCGCCGGCCTTCAGAAAGGTCATGACCGCGGCCACCGGGGGAGGCGTCTGCGCGGTCATACTTGTGACGGCGGTTTTTATGATTGTTCGATCTACAAAGCAGCTGGAGGAGAGAAAGAAGAATGGCACAGAAAGGGAGGAAGGATTGTGAGGAAGATTCTTGTGGTGGACGATGATCTCAGACTGAACCAGACGGTTTGTACCTATTTGAATGACAGCGGCTTTCAGGCGAAGGGCTGCCTGAGCGCGGAGGAGGCTTATCATGAGATGTATAACAGCCTGTATGACCTGATCATCTCCGACATCATGATGCCGCAGGTGGATGGCTTTGAATTCGCGGAAAATGTCAGGAGAGTCAACCAGCATATCCCGATTTTGTTCATGTCGGCGAAGGATGATCTGCCTTCCAAGAAGCGGGGCTTCACGCTGGGAATCGATGACTATATGGTTAAGCCCATTGAACTGGACGAGCTGCTTCTTCGCGTCCGGGCCCTTTTGCGCCGGGCAAATATTGAAATGGACCGAAAGCTGGCGGCCGGCAACCTGGAAATGGACGCGGACGCCATGACCGCGGTGGTGAATGGGGCGGAGATTCCCATGACGACCAGGGAGTTCAATATATTGTATAAGCTGCTGTCCTATCCGAACAAGACCTTTTCCCGCTCCCAGCTGATGGATGAATTTTGGGGAATCGATTCAGAGACCAGCCTGCGGGCGGTGGACGTGTATATCACAAAGCTGCGGGATAAATTATCCGCCTGCGACGGGTTTGAGATCAGGACCGTGCGGGGACTTGGCTATAAGGCGGTGCCGAGATGAGGACGAAGAGCAGGAATCACCGGGAAGAAATCAAGGCAAGCCGGTTTCCCACATCAATCTTTTTCATCTTTTGGGGCACGCTCCTGCTGATGTCCGGTGTGCATTACGGGATCCTGGTGCTTGGAAATGAGAAGCGGTGGCCGGACCTTTTGCAGGTCCTGCTTCCGGTCCTGTATTGGACGCTGGTGGCGGCGGGGCTTACCCTGTTTACAAGGTGGGAGATACGCAAGCATTACGAAAAGCCTGTGCTGGAGCTTCGGAAAGCGGCCGAAAAGGTGGCGAACGGGGACTTCTCCGTGTATGTTCCTCCTCTGCATACCCAGACAAACCCGGATTATCTGGATGCCCTGATCCTGGATTTTAATAAGATGGTGGAGGAGCTGGGGAGCGTGGAGGTCCTGAAAACGGATTTCTTCTCCAATGTATCCCACGAGATCAAAACCCCCTTAGCCGTGATTCAGAACAACGCGGAGCTGCTTCAAAACAAGTATCTGACAGAGGAGCAGCGCGGAGAATGCACAGAAACGATTCTGCACGCCACGAGGCGGCTGTCCAATCTGATCACGAATATGCTGAAGCTGAACAAATTGGAAAAGCAGGCCATCAAGCCGATGCCCCGGCGGTTCGATCTGTGCGGGCAGCTCAGCAAGTGCGCCCTGCAGTTTGAGAAAAATTTGGAGGAGAAGGGGATTGAATTGGTGGCGGAGCTGGAGGAACGGACGTATATCAGCGGGGATGAGGAGCTATTGTCTCTGGTATGGACGAACCTTCTGTCCAACGCCATAAAGTTTACCCCCGCAGGGGGAACCGTGACGCTGGCTCTCGCCTCCGAGGCCGGCTGGGTCACCGTCACAGTCGCGGACACAGGCTGCGGCATGACGGAGGAGACGGTGAGGCACATCTTCGATAAGTTCTACCAGGGCGACACATCTCACGCTGCTGAGGGCAACGGCCTCGGCCTGCCTCTGGCGCGGCGCATTTTGGAGCTATCGGACGGAACGATCGCGGTGAAAAGCGAGGCGGGCAGGGGAAGCTGCTTTACGGTCCGGCTGCCTTTGCCCTGCGGCAGGGAGGAGACCTACAATGAAGGAAAGTAAAAAAAAGGATTATATAGGCTATGAGTATAAAGAGGTCACCGTTCCCTCGGAGGAGGCTTCCTTTTATCTGGACAGCTACGAAAATTTTGGGTGGAACGAGGATGAAAATTTCGCCGCCGTCCCCGGCGCTCATTTCACGGCCCTTCGCCTGAAAAGGGACCGGAAGATCATGAACAAAATGGAGCTGACCCGCCTCCAGCAGCACTTTGAGGCCTGCGTGAAGGAAATTCAGATGCTGGAGAAGGAGAAAACCTCCGGGGCGAAAGCGGCGGCTCTTACGGTGGCTCTTGTGGGCACCGGGTTTATGGCTGGTTCCACCTTTGCCGCCGTGGGGGAACCTCCCGTCATCTGGCTGTGCGTTCTGCTGGCGGTTCCCGGCTTTGCCGGCTGGATCCTGCCGAAGTTTATTTATGATTGGCTGGTCCGAAAAAAGACCGGGGAGATTCAGCCGTTCATCGAGGCAAAGCAGGAAGAAATCTATGAAATTTGTGAAAAAGGACATTCTCTTTTATAAACGGATAAAAGAGGGGAAAATATTACTGCGAATGTTGGATATTTTTGTTTATTCTTGATGAAAATTGACAATGTCTCTGTGAGGTGGTATAATGCCCTTGTATCACGGGTAGCAAAGAGGTTATTTTCGAATAGCTCTTTGCGTAAATTTTACGAAGAGAGGAAAGACAAATGGCAAAGAAACACATGACGAAAAAACTGATGGCAACTCTGCTGGCGGCTACCATGGTCGCGGGGCTGGGAATTACCTCTTTTGCTGAGGAGGCTGCTGAGGATTTCAGCGGAGTGGAGCTCTCCTTCTGGACGGCGCCCTTCGGTGAGAATGACGCGGCATTTTTTGAGGAGAAGCTGGCTGACTGGGAGGAGAGAACGGGAGCCACAGTCAATATCGAAGTAATCCCCTGGGACAGCTATGAGGAGAAATATATGACTGGCGTAGCCAGCGGTACCGGCCCGGATGTGGGATATATTTACAATGAGATGCTGTATAACTACATCGACAGCGGCGCGATCCTTCCCATCGACGATTATTTCACCGATGAGGAGAAGGAGAACTATATTTACTGGAATAACGGCAAGGTGCTGGGTGAGCAGTATCTGCTTCCCTACATCGTAGGCGCTCCCCGTATCCTGTTCGCAAACATGGATCTGCTGGCGGAGGCGGGCTATGACGCGGTGCCCACCACCTGGGACGAGCTGGTGGAGGTGGCGAAGGCCGTGAAGGAGACCACTGGAAAGATCGGCTATGACGTTCCCTGGGGCGGCTATTTCGGCGATTTGAATGAGATTTACTTTACCTACCTGTGGCAGGCCGGCGGAGACCTGTGCGACGACGAGGGAAATCTGACCCTGGACACCGAGGCGGCTCTGAACGCGGCGGAGTTTGTGTACAGCCTGAAGACGGACGGCATTATCTCCGACTCCTGCGTATCCAGAGATTCCAGCGCGGTTTCCGACGATTTCAAGAGCGGTGAGGTGGCCATGTACATCGCGTCCTCCACGGCCGCGACGAAGATCACGGAGGCGGGCATCAACTGGGATTACGTTCCCTTCACCACCAATGTGACGGGCGGTACCTTCGTTGCCAACGATTCTCTTGTACTGATGAGCGGCTGCGAGAATAAGGAGGCTGCCATCTCTTTGATGAAGGAGCTGACCTCTCCGGAGATTATGCAGGCCTTCCACGAGGAGCTTTATTCGATGCCTCCCATCACCACGGAGGAGACCTATGTGGACGATCCGAAATTTGAGTCCATGTACAGCGGCGAGACTGCCGAGCAGTTCCATGCCCTTCCTGTAATGAAGAACTTCTCACAGATCGAGTCCGCACTGTATGCGAATTTGCAGCAGATGATGATGGATGAGATGACTCCTGAGGAAGCGCTTCAGGCCACGATGGATTACGCGTCAAGCCTGGGTTGATTTGAGTCTACCCGGAATTAAATTAACGTTTTATCTGAGTCGCGACGGCGCGGAAATCTTCATTTCCGCGCTGTTTTCACAGTTGGCATAAGGAGAGAGGAGTGAGTATTGTATATGTCGAGAAAAGTGAAAAATGACATTGCCGGCTGGCTGTTTGTGCTTCCCAGCTTTCTGACGCTGATTATATTTATAGCGGTCCCCATTTTAAAGTCCTTTTATTACAGCCTGACAGACTACAGCGTGCTGTCAAGTCCTGTGTTCTGCGGGTTAAAAAATTACACGATGGCCTTTAAGGACGCCTTTGTGCAGGCCTCATTAAAGAATACCTGTGTCTATGTACTGGTCACCGTTCCCATGCAGACGATCCTGTCCATGGTGATCGCGGCCCTCATTGCGATGAAATTTCAGAATAAATATGGCCGATTCGTGAAGGCCTGCCTGTTTATTCCCGTAATTTCATCCTCCGTGCTGGTGGGTACTCTGTTCACACTGCTGTTTGATACGGATAAGGGAATCGTCAATGCGGTGCTGTCCTGGTTCGGGATCGGAGCTGTCAACTGGCTGGGCCAGTCCAGCACGGCGCTGATTACCGTATGTATTGCGGCTATCTGGAAAAATGTAGGATATTTCCTGGTGATTTTCTATGCCGGCCTGATGGATATCCCGATCTCCTACTATGAGGCGGCCCAGGTGGACGGCGCGTCGAAGGTGAGGCAGTTCTTTTCCATCACCTTGCCCTGCCTGAAGCCCATCACTTACCTGGTGGTGACGCTGGGGATCATCTGGTCCTTCCAGTCCTTCGATATGGTGTACGCCATGACCCAGGGAGGCCCCGGCAAATCCACCTACACGCTGGTCTACACCATCTACAACGCGGCCTTCCGGGAGTACCGTATGGGATACGCCTGCGCGGTGGCTTTGATCCTGTTTGTGCTGATTCTGGTAGTGAACAACATTCAGAAGCTGTTCTTAGGAGAAAAGGAGGAGAAGTGATAGTATGAGAGACGTGAATAAATCCATATCGCATCGGATCTTTATGCTGGTTATGGGGATTTTTATCGGATTTCTGGCGGTTTTGGCCTGCTTCCCCTTTGTGTACATGGTCCTTTTATCCTTCACCAGTTCCACCTCCCTGCGGTTTTCCATGAGCGACGTGTCCCTGGACTTCGTCAACTATCTCGACGTGTTTGAGCGGACCAAGTTTCTCATTCCGCTGAAAAACAGTGTGATCGTGGCCTTTTTCACCTGCCTGATCAACTGTGTGTTCTGCTCCATGGCGGCCTACGGGCTGGAGAAAAAGCGGTTTCGGGGCAGCAAGGCGGTGTTCGCGGTTTACATGGCCACGTTGGCGGTGCCGGGCCAGGTGACCATGATTCCCGTATTCCTGATGATGCGGGACATGGGGCTGATGAATTCCTTCGTGGCGCTGATTCTGCCCTCCTGTGACGCTTTCGGCGTGTTCCTGATCAAACAGTTCATGAGCTCCGTGCCGGACGAGCTGCTGGAGGCGGGGCAGATCGACGGGGCCGGGGAGATCTACACCTTTACCAGGATTGTGGTCCCGCTGATCAAGCCGGCTCTGGTGTCCCTGACCGTGTTTACCTTCATTTCGGCCTGGAACAACTTTCTGTGGCCCCTGGTCATCTGCACCGACAGTAAGATGCAGACCCTGACTGTGGCTTTGTCCCTGCTGAAAGGAAAGTTTGATACAAACTATGGTCTGGTGATGGCCGGCTCCGCCATGACCTTCGTATTCCCCTTCCTTCTGTACGCGTTCCTGCAAAAGCAGTTCGTGGAAGGTATCGCGCTGAGCGGCGTGAAGGGTTGACAAAAACAAAAAATGGCCTGCGCAGTGTAAGCGCAGGCCTGTCTATTGAATGATTATCAGCAGCTATCAGGCTGCGGCGCAAAATATTTGAAATCGCCATTATTACGAAACAATGCAGGATGGAATATGACATGAAAAGGAAAGCTCAATGTTGTTGTGAGGGAGTAAGGCTTCGGCTGGTGGATTCCCTCACAAAGGTATTTTATGACGAGGAGCCGGCAAGGATGCCGGAGGAGGAGATCCAGTCACTGAGAGGTGAGTGCGTCTCCTTTCAAATTGCATACACATTTGACGGTTACCGGGTGGGGCGGGAGTGGTCCCATTCCTTCCGGTTTGCGAGGGTGACGGTGGAGTCACCGGTGGAGGCCTATCTCCATGCGCGAAGTGTTCGAAATGTGCCCTGCCAGTATCCCATTCACGAATGGGCGGATGATAATTATTTAAGAAAGGCTCCGGGCCTGTATCCCGACCGGCTGGAGGAGATGCGGGACGGCACGGTGATTTTCCAGAAGCATCAATGGAACAGCCTTTGGGTGGATCTGGAGGTGCCGGAAGATGCCCTTCCGGGGACCTATCCCATCCAGGTGGCCTTTTGGGACCTGGAGGAGGGAGAGGAGCTGGGCACTGTGGAGACAAAAGTATCGATCCTGGCTCCGGCGCTTCCGCCCCAGACACTTCTTCGCACCGAGTGGATCCACGTGGACTGCCTGGCCGACTACTATGGCATCCCGGTATTCTCCGAGGAAAACTGGAAAATCATAGAAAATTTTATCGCGGCCGCGGCGAAGCGGGGCATCAATATGCTTCTGACGCCCCAGTTTACCCCGCCCCTGGACACGGCGGTGGGGAGAGAGCGGACCACGGTGCAGCTGGTGGGCGTGGAGAAGACGGAGGAGGGCTACGCCTTTGATTTCTCCAGGCTCCGGCGGTGGGTGGAGATTTGCGAAAACCACGGGATTCACAATTTTGAAATGTCCCACCTCTTTTCCCAGTGGGGAGCGGTGTCGGCTCCGAAGATCGTGGGGAAGGTGAAGGGAGAGCTGGTGGAGCTGTTTGGGTGGAACACCCTGGCGGCGGACCGGGAGTACACGGAGTTTCTCCACGCCTATCTTCCGAAGCTTCGCGAGGAGCTGGAGGAGCTGGGGATCGCTGAAAACACCTACTTCCACCTCTCCGACGAGCCAAGGCTGGAGCAGATGGAATCCTACCGGTCAGCCTATGAGTCGGTGAAGGAGTATCTGAAGGGCTGCAATTTCCTGGAGGCCCTCTCCGACTATGAGTTCTACTCGTCGGGGCTGGTGCAGCACCCCATCTGTGCCACAAACCGCATTCAGCCCTTCCTGGAGAAAGAGACGCCGGGGCTTTGGGCCTACTACTGCAACGTGCAGACGGTGGGCGTCAGCAACCGCTTCATGGCCATGTCATTGGGCCGTACCCGGATTTTCGGTGTGCAGATGTTCAAATTCGGCATCGAGGGGACGCTCCACTGGGGCTACAATTTCTACAATGGGGTGGACTCCATGTGCCGGATCGATCCCTACCAGGTCACCGATTCCTGCGGGGCCTACCCCTCCGGGGACGCCTTCATCGTCTATCCCGGCAAAAATGGAGTGCCGGAGGAGTCCATCCGCATGATGGCGCTCAGCGAGGCGGTGAACGACTTCCGGGCGCTGACTTTCCTGTCAGAGCTGATCGGCCGGGAAAAGGTGCTGGAGCTGATCGACGAGGACCTGTCCGCCCCGCTCACCTTCGACACGATTCCCGCCTGGCCGGAGGACCGGAAATATCTGAGCAGACTGAGACAGAAGGTGAACCAGGCCATCTGCGGCAGCCTGTCAAAGCAAGACCAGGCCATTCATTAAGGACTTTAGATCATCGCCCGTTGACGCGGTAAAAGGCGCGTCAATGGGCGTTTTTTTTTGACAAAAATTATTGACAAACAATATTTTCCTGGTATGCTGAAGAAAAATTATTGAAAAACGATAATCAGAGAGGGGCGAACGAGATGATAAAACGAGACAAACCACCGGCGGATCGGGAGATGGGCGCCGTCCCGGGGTGGGCATCCCGGAGAAAGCGATGGATGCTGGCTCTGGCGGCGGAGGCGGCGGCCTGTATCCTGCTCTGCTTTGCCGTCAGACTGGCGCCGGGCTGGTTCACCGGGCTGTTGGCCTTTCCCTTTGAGCAGATCGCCTGGGGACTGCGGCGGCTCTCCCTGTCAGGAAAGGTGGGAAATGGAATCGCCGTGATCCTTTACCTGGCCGTTTGCCTGATCCCTGCGGGGATTTTTTATCGGAGACGCCAAAGCTTCGAGAGACACGGCGAAGACTGGCTGCTGGTGGTGCTGAGTCTGCTGCTGTTTTATGTGATTTATCACATGATCAATCCCGGTCTGTTGGCCATGGGCCTGCCGGCGGGCAGTGAGACAGGGTCGGGACTCCCGCTCTTTGGAAGCGGGCCGGCGGATGGCGGAGCGCTGCTGGGGGGCGTGATCTACTCCGTCCTCATCGGATATCTGGTCTGGCATACTATGAGGACCTTTGCCGGGGCGGGAGCCGGGAAGCCGGGGAGATATCTGTCCGGCCTGCTGGTGGCCCTGACGGTCCTTCTGGTTTACAGCGCCTTTGGCCCCAGCTTCGGAGCCCTTCTGGAATCCTTTGAGACACTGCGGGAGGGCAATACCCTGATGGGTCAGGGCCCGTCCTTTACGGATCTGTTCCTGGTGCTGGGCTATGTAGGAAACATTCTTCCCCTTCTGCTGGACATCCTAGTGATATTTGCGGGAGCCGGGCTGCTGGAGGAGATGGAGGAGAACGCGTATTCCGAGGCCTCGGCCCGGGCGGCGGAGCGGCTGTCTTTCGCCTGCGGGATCTCCCTGACGGCGGGGGTGGGATTCCCCATAGCCTTCAATCTGCTGCAGCTCCTCTGTGCCGGCTCCCTGCTGGAGGTCCACTACCTGGTCCGGCTCCCTCTGACCTCCGCCATCTTCGCCCTGGCGGCCCTGCTCTTCGCCCGCTACATCCGGGCCGCCAGAGAGCTGAAGGAAGACCATGATCTTTTCATATGAGGTGAAAAATGGCGATACGCGTTTATCTGGAAGAGGTGCTGAAGGAGCGGGGCATGACCTCGAAGGAGCTGTGCCGCCTGGTGGGAATCACAGAGGCGAATCTGTCCATCCTGCGAAGCGGCAGGGCCCGGGGCGTGCGGTTTAGCACCATCAATAAAATCTGTTACTATCTGAACTGTGATGTGGGAGACATTCTGAAATTTGACGGAGAGCTGGAGGAGGAGCAGAATGAAGATTAAAAAAGCAGGACTCATGATCCCTATTGCGGCGGCGCTGGCTTTAAGCGGCTGCCAGCTGGCCCGAAAGGACGCTCAGACCGGCGGCGGGGACCGCCTGGCCGGAGTGCTGGTGACCACCGAGTATCTGGATCTCTTTGACATGGACCGCTATCTAAACGATCATGCGAAACAGATCATGAAAAGCGGCACCGTGACCGTGGAAGGAAACACCGGCCAATATGAGGGAAGGCTGTACGGGGAGCCGGAGGGAGACGGATACGTATTTGAGGGAGCCCCCGGAATTGTCCTGCTGGAGCTTACGAGGACCGGCCCGGAGGGAGAGTGGTACCAGGAGTTCCACAGCGGTGAGGGCTTTACCGACGTACACAGCGCCGTCTCCACAGCGGGGGACGGGGAAACCGTCAGCCTGGAGGCCACAGTCTACGTGGAGGCGGAAAAGAAGAAGGAGTACCCCGTCTATCACATCAATCCCGTCTACCAGACCAGCGACGGCAAAGTCTACGTCACCACCGGCCAGGGAGTAAGCGCCCACTGGGACGGCGAGGAGGGAATAAAGCTGTCCCAGTCCATGAGCGAAACCGTCACCACCACCAAAAACGGCAAAGCACAAAAAGAAACCATGAGCCTGAACATCTCCATCATCTCCATGAACACCCCGGAAAAAATCCGGATTCTCCAAATGGATGAGGAGAGCCGCCTCATCCTCCGGGAAGAATACACCCCCGGCCGCCTCCCCGCCCACCTGACCCCGTCCCCCCAAACCGCCTACCTCATCCTGGAAACCGACAAAACCGATTCCCAGGGAACCCCCTACACCACCCGCACCCTATTCACCCCCGAAAACGAAACCCTCCAAGCCTTCTACCTCACCCCCAACGGAATCTGCGCCCCCCAAGAAGTACCTATAAATTGGCCAAAAAACTAACGCAAAAAACTAATGCGAAAAAACTAACGCGGGCAGCGAAGGAAGGACAAGGGAGAGGCGGCATTGTAATGAACGGTCTAGAAATACTTAGGCTTCGGAGTTTCCCGCAGGGACATAAAATCCGGCGTTCAACGCCGGATTTTAAGCGAGCTCTGTCTGAGAGAGCTGGCATCAGCCAGCGAACGAGTTAGCGAGCGCTGTCCCGGAGGGAAGCTCCGAAGCCTTAGTATTTCTCCGTGAATGATTGCCGGCTCTCCCTTGTCCTTCCTTCGCTGCCCTCACAACCTCCCGCCCAAACTCCCTATTGCGCCCTCCCCCCACCAATGCTAAAATAAATCAAATAAACAACTAGGAGATGACCCCAAAATGGACGACAAAACAATCCTTTTCGAACAAACCCCCATCCCAAAAGCCGTGGCCAATCTAGCCATTCCCACCATATTCAGCTCCCTAGTCATGGTACTATACAACCTGGCCGACACCTACTTCGTGGGAATGCTAAACGACCCCATCCAAAACTCCGCCGTCACCCTGGTAGCCCCCGTGCTCCTGGCCTTCAACGCCGTAAACAACCTCTTCGGCGTGGGCTCCTCCAGCATGATGAGCCGGGCCATGGGCCGGAAAGACTACGAAACCGTATACCGCAGCTCCGCCTTCGGCTTCTACTGCGCCCTGATCTGCGGGGTTCTGTTTTCTATCCTGTGTACTGCGATGAAAGGGCCGCTGCTGAGATTGCTGGGGGCTGAGGAAACCACCTGGCAGGCCACGGCGGACTATATGCTGTGGACGGTAAGCTGCGGGGCCGCCCCCGCCATTCTAAATGTGGTGCTGGCCTATTTAGTCCGCTCGGAGGGAGCTTCCTTTCATGCCAGTGTGGGCACCATGAGCGGCTGTATTTTAAATATTATACTGGACCCGATTTTTATTCTGCCCCGGGGCCTGAATATGGGAGCGGCAGGAGCGGGACTTGCCACCTTCCTCTCCAACTGCGCGGCCTGCGGTTACTTCTTCGTGCTGCTGTACGTGAAGAGAAAGAGTACCTACGTCTGTATCAATCCCAAAAAATTTTCGCTCCGGCGGAACATTGTGCTGGGGGTGTGCGCCGTGGGAATCCCGGCCTCGATTCAGAATCTGCTGAACGTGACCGGAATGACCATCCTGAACAATTTCACGGCGTCCTACGGCTCCTACGCCGTGGCGGCCATGGGAATTTCCCAGAAAATCAACATGGTACCCGTGCAGATCGCCCTGGGCTTCTCCCAGGGAATCATGCCCCTGGTGAGCTACACCTATGCCAGCAAAGATTACCGCCGGATGAAAGATTCAATCTTGTTTTCCGTTAAGGTCATGATGCCCCTCCTGCTGGTGGTGAGCGTGTTCTACTATCTGGGGGCGGGTGGCATCACCAGAATGTTTATGGCCGACGAGACTATTGTGGCCTACGGCACCAGATTTCTGAGGGGATATTGTCTGGGTATGGCCTTCCTGTGCATGGATTTCCTGGCCGTAGGCGTATTCCAGGCGCTGGGGAAAGGAAAAAACGCGTTAATCTTTGCCATCATGCGCAAAATCGTGCTGGAGATCCCGGCCCTATTTATCCTGAACTGGCTGTTTCCCCTCTACGGTCTCGCCTACGCCCAGTTCGCCGCGGAGCTGGTCCTGGCCATCGCCGCCGTGATCATGCTGGGCCGGATTTTCCGGGAATGTGAAAAATCAATCGCCTCTTGACACAAAAGACAGTCAGTCCTATAATTGACAAAGAAAGAGGATAACACTGTTATGTAAAAAGCCCGAAGGGAGGCGGAGTAGGTTGCGGAGTGAGAAGGAGACAAAGACCCGGCTGCTGGAAAGCGCCAGGAAGGAATTCATGGAGAAGGGCTACATGCAGTCTTCTCTGCGCGCCATCTGCAAAAACGCGGGAGTGACCACAGGCGCACTGTAC
>CAZGRM010000087.1:0-13318 GCA_964528295.1 uncultured Lachnospiraceae bacterium | reverse complement strand
GGCTGCCCTGTTTTCTGACCCTTTCACATACCTCAAATCCCGTTCCATCCGGCAAAGTCACATCCAAAAGGAGCAGGTCATATTTTGCGATATCCGGCAGACGCCTCACCGCCTCCCCCACCGTGGAGACATTTTCCACCTCAAACCCATTTTTCTTTAAAGAATACAAAAGCCCGTCCGTCAGACTCACATCGTCCTCCAGCAGTAAAATCTTGTTCATTCCTTTCGTCCTCTCCGTGTCCGTTTTCTGTTCGTATTATACTTGAACTTTTCCCGTTTCTCAACTAGAGCGTGTTTGAAAATTCATTGCGCCTGTCTGGCAGCCCCATTTTCGGATTTCCCCCACAATCCGGTCCAAAATCCGCTCCGCCATGGCTTTTGCTTTCCCGTCCCCAATCAAAGTCCCGTTTAAGGTACACGCGTCCCGGAACGTGCTGACGGTCAGCTGAAAATCCGGGGCATACCGGTAGGATCCGGTTATGATACAATCGGTTATGTCGCAGTCCCGGAGCGTGAGAGCCTCCTGCCGGATGACCCCGATATTGGTGTAGGAGACCGGAGCGGGACGGTAGGCGGCCCCCGCCAGCTTTCCCAGCACCGCATGGGGGATAACCGGATAGAGACGATTCAGGAAACGAATCCCTTCAAAGCACCGGCACCTGGATTTTTGGAGCTCCATTTCAAGGTGGACCTTCCGCGCGGCAGAAGTGAAATCACACCTGGGATCACATTCTATGACGATGTTTCTGTATAGTCCTCTGCGCCGCCTCTCTTAATTTCTCCATCTCAAACCTGCCCCGGATCCTCATGTGGCAGTACATCACAGGATAAATCCGGTCCCGATGGACCGCCTCCAGGAAGTCCAGGCAGCCTGCTTTGTTCCACTCTTCTCTCATAGCCGCCAAAAGGATCCTGTCCTTTTCAGAAAAACCCACTTTTTCATCTTTCCACCTCGATCTTCCCATTCTTTGTCTCCACTGTCACCGTTACCGCCGGCTGACTTCCCACCACTCCACTCACCTGTCTCCCGTCAACGGAAATAAATTCCTGAAAATTTGTGGAAACAGAACCATTTTTGGTTTCTGCCCGAAATTCAAACTCCAGGTCTTCCGGAAGGGTGAGATGAATCTCGTCATTCTTATTAAAGAGAGAAAGATCCCCCGTCACCTCCGAATAAGTCACCTCCAGCATGCCGGAATTGTTTGCCTGATAAGTGCCGGAGCCGGCGGCGGACCGTATTTCCGCGCTGCCGCTGGTGGAGGTATAGCTTACCTCTCCTTCCAGCCGCTCACATATCACATTTCCGCTGGTGGTCTCCAACCGGATCTGGTCCGCAATGAGATTCCCCGTCTCCAGCACGCCGCTGGTGGAGGATAAATAAATAGTCCCCGCGGCGGCGTCCTGCAATTTTACTTTTCCGGAGGTGCTGTCGACGCGAAGGGCGGACAGGGACAGGCTCACATCCGCAAACTCAATATCTCCATCCGTAGTCGTTACCGTAAGGCCTCCCTGATAAGAGGATGGCAGGCAGACCTCAACGTACCTTGAAAATCCATTTCCAAAAAACGGCTTTCCCCCCTCGCTTATCTTAATACAGCCGCCCTGCCGCTTTACCTTTGCGTAATAGCCGCTTTGATCCGCGGTCATGTATTCCCGGACAATCAGCTCATCCTCCCCGCCCTCCAAAAACGTAAGATTCTCCTCATCATAAGAAATGGTCACGTCCGAAATATCCTCCATGGAAAAACGAAGCTCATTCGCCAGCTTCATAGCCCCGCCATCGCCGCAGCCTGTCAATGCCGCCAGGCACAACACCGCCGCCGGGCCATACATCCATTTGTTCCTTTGCCTCATCTCATAGCCTCCTTATTTACTAAATGAATCATTCATTCACTATTGGGGTAAAAATTAGAGGGCCCAAAGCAAGATGGCCCCTTCTAATCTATCTTTGATAAGCGGAAATAATATTGTCCATGCAAATCTGTTTCGCCAGATCCTTTGAAATCTCCCGGGTTTCGAAGGAGGTGTACCGGATATCCATGGCCCACCAGGACAGGATTTCAATGATCAGCGTGGTGGACAGCTCCAGGTGCTCCAATGGCCGGACCGCTCCCTGTTCGATAAAGGCCTCCATATACCGCACCATGGTATCAAAAAATTGTTTCCGGTATCTCTGATAATGTCCGGCGAGATTTTTGAAATCATACGAATTCTTCTCAATAAACAGGCATCCCACCGCATAGCGGGAGAGAAGATCGAACGCGTCGGAAATGAGCGTCTCAAACTTATACTCCCCCATATTTTCCAAATGCCTTCCAAAATCTCTGGCGGAATTTTGAAAGGCTTCCATCAGCTCCGACTCCAGACCAGTAAACAAGTCATCGGTGATGGGCCGCTCCAATTCCTGCTCTGAAAATGCCGGATTGACCGTGCGCTTCAATATAAAATGCAGAATCTCCTTTTTCCCCGTAAAGTCAAGATAAATCGTTCCCACGGAAACTCCCACCGCCTTCGCGATATGGCTGATCTGTGTTTTCGCGTAGCCCTGCCGCAAAAACAGTCTGGTGGCCGCGTCCGCAATCGCCTGGATCCGCTCCTTCATAGTACGCACTCCCCTCCATGTATATTAATGAATGAACCGTTCATTTATATCTTATTCCAATCCCACCATCCTGTCAATCTTTTTTTCCTCACCGATTGACGCCGCTTTGCGATTTTCTGGACGGGCCAAACGCCCCGGCTCCCTATTCCTGCCATCAGCTCCCCTCTGAAAAATGAAGATATTTTACAAGCCTTTTTCCGACTCAAATGCTATAATTAGCGGCAGATAGGGGGAACCACACATGAAGAAAGAGACAAGAACGGTGGTATACGACGATCAGCTTCGGATGGAAGCCTATCGCTTTGAGGGAATCGCACGGCCCTTTCCCAACCATTTTCATGAATACTACGTAATCGGCTTTGTGGAGGACGGGGAGCGGTGCCTTTCCTGCAAGAACCAGGAGTACACGATCAAGAAGGGGCATGTGGTATTGTTCAACCCCGGGGATAACCATTCCTGCTTTCAAAGTGACGGCGGCACGCTGGATTACCGGGGCATCAATATCACAAAGCCCGTCATGCTGGAGCTGGCGGAGGAGGTTACCGGAAGGCGGGAGCTCCCCGAATTTCGTGAGACTGTCGTTTTTGACGAGGAGCTTACCTGTCACCTGCGTCCTCTGCACGATCTGATCATGAAGGGCTCCTGTGAGTTCGGGAAGGAGGAGCAGCTGCTTCTGCTTTTATCCATGCTGATCCAGCGCTACGGACAGCCCTCCCACCGCCGCGTCCCGGAATGCCGGGATGAGATTGAAAAAGCCTGCGCCTTTATGGAGGAGCATTATGCGGACCGGATTTATCTGGATCAGATCTGCCGCCACGCCGGCCTCAGCAAATCCACACTGCTTCGGGCCTTTACCAAATCCAAAGGGGTCACGCCATACAGTTATCTGGAAAATGTGCGGATCGGGAAGGCAAAGGAACTGCTGGAGCAGGGGGTACCGCCCGTTGAGGCGGCCCTGCGGACCGGATTTTTTGACCAGGGACACTTTACGAACTATTTTAACCGGTTCATAGGGGTGGCTCCCGGTATCTACCGCGACATATTTTCGGAAAAAACTTCAGCGGAGGAGAAAGGACAGTATGAATAAGAAAACAACCGGACACGCGGCGGCCCTGATTACCATTCTGATCTGGGGGACCACCTTTATTTCCACCAAGGTACTCTTGGCGGACTTTGCGCCAATCGAGATCCTGTTTTTCCGTTTTGTCATGGGCTTTCTGGCGCTGCTCGCGGCCTGGCCTCACCGTCTGAAAGGGACGACCAGACAACAGGAATTTACTTTCGCGGCGGCGGGGCTGTGCGGGGTATGCCTCTACTATCTGCTGGAAAATATCGCGCTGACGTATACCATGGCCTCCAATGTCGGCGTCATTATCTCCATCGCTCCCTTTTTTACGGCGATACTCACCCACCTGTTTTCAAAGGGGGAGGAAAAGCCCCGGGCCAATTTTTTTGTGGGCTTTGCCGTTGCCATGGCCGGCATCTGCCTGATCAGCTTCAGCGGGTCCCGGCTGCTGCTGAACCCGCTGGGCGATCTCCTGGCCGTGGCCGCCGCGATCGTGTGGGCATGCTATTCGGTACTGACCCGGAAAATCAGCGGTTTTGGCTGCCATACCCTTCCCGCCACCCGGCGGATCTTCGGCTACGGTATCCTGTTTATGCTACTGGCCCTGCCCCTCTTTGACTTCCATCCTGACCTCCGGCGCTTCGCCAATCCGGTCTACCTTGGCAACATGCTTTTCCTGGGCCTTGGCGCCTCCGCGCTGTGCTTCGTCACCTGGAATACGGCCGTCAAAGAACTGGGCGCTGTCAAGACAAGCATCTACATCTACTTAGTACCGGTCATTACCATAGCCACATCCGCCCTCATTCTTCACGAAAAGATCACGCCCATGTCCGGCGCCGGCACGATTCTGGCGCTGCTTGGCCTATTCCTCTCGCAATACAGAGGAAAACAAACGGAATAAACTGGAGGAAAACAGATATGGATTTACAAAATGAAAAATGTGTCATGGTCATTGATGAAAACCTCCCCCTTGGCATCATCGCCAATACCGCGGCGATCATGGGGATCACCTTAGGAAAAGAAATGCCGGAGGTGGTCGGAGCGAATGTCACGGACCAGAGCGGAAACCAACACCTGGGGATCATCGAATTTCCCGTTCCCATCCTAAAAGGAAATCCCGATCTCATCAAAGAAATCCGGGAAAAACTCTATCAGCCGGATTTCCGGGATCTGACCGCGGTTGACTTTTCCGACCTGGCCCAGGGCTGCAAAACCTATGACGAATTTATGGAAAAAATGGAACACACATCCGAAAATACGCTGCGGTATTTCGGCCTTGCCATCTGCGGCCCCAAAAAGAAGGTCAATAAACTGACCGGCAGTATGCCGCTGCTCCGGTAACGGCCCAAGCCCGAACGCCGCCGTCATACCATATTCCAACCAAATCCCTCCGCCCGGCCAGCCGTTTGGAGGGATTTTTCTGTCCGGAATATTCTTTCGGGCGCGGATAGGCCGCAAAGTGGGTGGGAAGGTTTTATTTCCTAAGCTCTCCAAGGTCTGGCCGTTTCCAGCCATCCCATCTTTGCCCAGTATTTTCCGTCGAGATTATCCGCATTGTTTTTCCGCAATGCTTTCCGCATCATGCGGCAAAAAAGGAATTTTATTCTTGTCATCGGGCTTACCTTTGGAGTTTTTTCGTAATCGATCTGAAAAACTCGGTCTGACAGACGGCTGATTTTTTTCGTAAGCGCTAAGCGTTTCTTTTCGGTAAGTCTTTCCCAGACAATGTCTCCCATAAGCGTTCCTGTGAACACTGTGATTTCAGAAATGCCCCACCAGGAAAGGCTGTGTTTTATATCTTTCGCCGCGGATTTCGCTCCTGCTCCCAGGCATTGCGTAATAATCACCGCGCGTTTTGTAAACATTTCGGGAGCGGGGCGGTGCGGCATCCATAAATACGCAAAATGGTCAAGCATTGCTTTCATGGCCCCTGTCGCGTGCATCACATAAGCGGGGCTGGTCATTACAATCAAATCGGCTTCCAATAGCGCTGACGCGATTTTTTGTACAGATTCCGCGTCTTTACATACATGTTCGCCCTTCAGGATACAGTTTACGCAGCCGGAGCAAAAAGCGGGACAGTCCTTTGGCAGATAAAATTCCCGGATATCCGCTTTCTCCCGAAACCGCTCCAGAAACAGCTCCTTTAAACGGTAGGTTACACCATGCTTTTCTGTTCCATTGATTACTGTGATTTTCATAAGCTAGACCTCCAAAATGTCGCGCAATACCGCTTTATGAAATGCTTTTCGTTCTTCCGGAACCGTCAAATCTATCCCGTAGAGTATCTATCGTTCCAGACATTCTAAAATTGGCTCAATATATTTCTTATCTGAAATATCATAAGACCCGGAAATCATCTTCACCATCTCCCGCTCTGCTTCTGTTTGATCTTTTTTGGCCTTCAGCATCTTTACAAACATTTTCATCATCAGTTTTGAGGGAACAGACATTTTTTCATAGCGAAACCCGCCCGGGCAATAAAAAACGTCCACATTTCTTAACCCATACTTTTTTAAATTCTTTTCAAGAAACGGTTCAATTTCCGGATTGTCTATCGGGCTTCCGCCAACACAAAACACGATCCGCTTCTTATCCGTCCATTGATCCAGATTCTCTTTAAACCAATGAAGTTTGCTGATACTGCCCGCACATACCCAGCCTCCAAAAATAATCGCGTCATATGTATCTAAGCTTTTTCTCTTCGCCGCCGACCATTCAAGACAATCCGCCCCCGCCGCTTCCGCTATCCACTCCGCGTATCGCTTTGTAAATCCTGTTTGTGAATGATAAATTACTACAGTCTTCATCTTCCTAAATTTCCCTTTCTGTTCTTCCATTACATTTTTCGTCGGAAACCCTCTTTTCCAGATTCTCTATTCCCGCATAGAGCTTTGACAGGAGAATAAAAAGCGTTTCAATTTCTTTTTCTGTATAAACTTCAAAAAGATATTTTAGTTCCTCCTGGTATTTTGAAAAATCATTCTGAAAATAGTCGTCCACTTTTTCTGTGGGGCAAATGCGCATAGCCCTTGTATCAAGGGGACTCCGCTCAATGGTAATAAAGCCTTTTTTCACCAGAACATCAGCCAGCTTTTTAATATTTTGTCTCGAACAGCCCAGCAAATTTCCCAATTGTGTAAATGTTAGCGGTTCCTTTGACTGTCTGACAATGGACAATAACATAAACTGCTTCAGCGATACATTCGGAATATGGTTATCAAAAAGCGTCTGTAATTTATTCCCCGCAATAAATAATGTGCTGAAAATAGCCTTTCTTTGATTTTCCGTAGTATCCGAAAATTTCGTAACCAAATCATCTAGCTTCATCTCATCCTCCTTATAAGTAACTTGTTACGTATCTGATTATAGCAACAAGTTACCTATGAGTCAAGATAAAAAAGTACGTTGATTGGATCAATTTTGTTCTATTGTGCCCAATCCGGCCGCGGCTTCCTTCTCTCTAAATTTAAAAGAACAAATTTGCCCATGATCCAGCTCACGCAAATTTGTTCTTTTCTCCTTCTGTCCGGGCTCAATGCTCCAGCATGTTTTCTATAAATATCCCGTATCCCTTCGTGGGATCGTTGACGAAGACGTGGGTCACCGCTCCTATGATCCGGCCGTTTTGTATGATGGGTGAGCCGGACATGCCCTGGACGATGCCTCCGGTCAGCTCCAGAAGCTCCGGGTCAGTGACGCAAAGGACCATGCCTTTGTTTACGTCCTTTCCGTTGAGACGGATTTCTTCGATTTCCACCTGGTACTCCTTCCTCTCGCCGCCGATGGAGCAGAGGATGGCGGCGGGGCCGGTCTTTACGGACTGGCGGTAGGCCGTCTCGTATTTGGTCAGGTTGTCGGCCAGCAGGGGGAAGCCGGAGATGGTGCCGTAGATGCCGTTGGCGCAGTTCTCCTCGATGATTCCGATCTTGTAGCCCTCGCTGTAGTGGATGACGCCGGAGAGCTCACCGGGGGTGCCCTGCTGGCCCTTCACGATGGATACCACGTCAGCGTTGTAGAGGGTGCCGTCGGTGATCTCCATGAGAGTGCCGGTGTCCACGTCGCTGATGCCATGGCCCAGGGCCCCGAACCGGCCCTCCTGGTCCACATAGGTCAGGGTGCCGATGCCCTGGGTGTCATTGCGGACCCAGATGCCGGCCCGGTAGCTGCCGTTTTCATCCTGGACCGGGTGTATTTTTACCTGGATCTCCTCGCCGTCCCGCTCCACCTGGAGGATCAGGTCCGCCCCGCCGCTGCCGCTGACACATTCCACCAGCTCCTCTTTGGTGGAGAGGCTTTGTCCGTTGACGGATTTGATGTAATCGCCGGATTTCACGATATTTTCCGCCGGACAGCAGGATTTTCCGTCCGCTCCGGTGATGGTGCCGGTGCCCACCACCAGCACCCCGTCGGTCTGAAGATAGATGCCGATGGGCATCCCTCCGGCATACAGCTCCTGAGGCTCGGCCACGGTGGCGCTGACCGTTTTCAGCGGAATTTTGCCAAACAGGCTGTACTCGATGGAGTAATCCGCCGCAGGAAGGCTTTCGCTGCCCCGAAGTGCCTGGGAGCCGGAATCTGTCTGATACACTCCGCCCTGATCCACCGCCTGAATGGCCTCCCCGTTTTTCTCCGCCTGACCCGTCCCGGCAGGGCCACTCTCTCCATTTCCATGGCTCTCCTCGCCGGCGCCATTCCATTTCTCTTTTTCATTTGTCACACCGGAATCCTCCGCCTGACGCTCCTCACCGGATCCGAATTTCGCTCCCTCTGCCCGGCTCTCGGAGTCCGGGTCCGCCACCCTTCCTGTCACAAACAGGCTGACGGGGTAGGGAAAGAGACCCGGAGTCTCGCCTCTTTCTTCCACCGTCAGATGGTCCGGGATCCAGTCCCGCAGGGCCGCCCAGCTGCCGAAGCCCAGCCCAAGGAGGCTGAGCGCCAGCAAAAAACACAAAAAAATTCTGTATTTTCGTCTTGCATTCATCCTTCGCACCTCACAGTCATTTTTTCTTTCTGTATCGCAGCGCTCCGCAAAAAAAGAATGCAGAGCCTTTTTCACAAGTCCCTGCATTCAGTATGTGGAATAATCCCCGTTCCACTCTAGTATTTTTTTGTGTTTTTTGCCAGTTCTTTCATCTCCCGGGCGCTTTCCAGCACCGTCTTTGTGATTTCGGCCCCGCCCAGGATCCGGGCCAGCTCCTTCACGCTGTCCTCCTGGGAAAGCTGGCCGATATAAGTGACCGTCTTGCTGTCCGCCGGCTTTTTTTCAATGATATAATGCTGGTCCGCCATGGAGGCAATCTGCGCCAGGTGGGTGATGCAGATGATCTGATGGCTTCTCGCTATCACCGCCATCTTTTCCGACACCTTCTGGGCGGTCCGCCCGCTGATGCCCGTATCGATCTCATCAAAAATCAAGGATTCCACCGCGTCCCGGTCCGCCATGACGGCCTTGATGGCCAGCATGATCCGGGACAGCTCACCGCCGGAGGCCACGCTGGACAGGGGCCTGAGCGGAAGCCCCGGGTTCGTGGAGATCATGAAGCAGATCTCATCCTGCCCGTTCTCCCCCGGCTCCTTCATCTGGGAAAAATGAATCTCAAACCGCACATCCAGGAAATTCAGGTCCACCAGCGCCCGGCTGATCTCATCCGCCAGCATGGAGGCATATTGTTTCCGCATGACCGTGATCTCCTGAGCGGCGCTGTGAAGAGAATGGCTGCTCTTCTCATATTCTGCCCGCAGCTTCTCAATATAATCCCCGTAATTCTCCAAAATATCCAGCCTCGCGCGCTTCTTTTGAGCCGCGTCCAAAATTTCCTCAATGGAATTTCCATATTTTGTCTTTAAGCGGTTGATCAGATCCAGACGCTCCTCCGTCTCTCTAAGCTCCTGCTCGTCAAAGACAAAGCCGTCCATGTACTCCGACAGCCCCCGGTTGAAATCGTTCAGCAGTGACTCGATGTCCGCCAGAGCGCCGCCCAGCTCCTCCAGCTGGCTGTCAAAACGGCTGACGCCGTTCAGCGCCCGGACCGCCCGGCCGATCTCATCCCCGGCCCCCGAAAAGCCGCTGGCGCCTGTCAAATTTCCCGTCTCCGAGAGAGCCTCCATGATCCTCTGACCGTTGGCCATGAGGCGATAGGCGCTCTCCAGCTCCTCATCTTCCCCGGGACGCAGCATGGCCGACTCGATCTCATTTAGCTCAAACTCCAGGAAGTCCATCTCCTTGATCCGCTGTCCCTCATCCGCCGACGACGCCTGGAGCTCCCGCTTCGCCTTCATGTAGCCTCTGTGCGCCCCGCGGCAAGCCTCCAGCTTTTTTTGCAGCTCCTCCCCGGCGAAGCCGTCCAGGATCGTCAAATGATTTTTTTCATAGAGCAGCGATTGATGCTGGTGCTGTCCGTGAATATCGATCAGGTCCGCCGCCAGCTCCCGCACAAAGGAGACCGGCACCGTCTCTCCGTTGATTTTGCTGACGCTGCGGCCTCCCTTATATCTTCTGGTGATGAGGATTTCCCCGTCCTCAAAGGGCAGCTCCTGCTCCTCCATCCTCCGGCGCACCGCGGCGCTGTCCGTCAGAAAGGTCAGCTCCACCAGCGCGTAGTCCGCATCCTCCGGGACATAGTCCCGGAAATTCCCGGTGCCAAGAGCGATATTCACAGAGCCTATGACGATGGATTTTCCGGCGCCTGTCTCCCCGGTCATGATGTTCAGCCCCCGGCCGAACTCCACCTCCGCCTCCTTGATCAGCGCCATATTTTTAACGTGTAAGCTTACTAACATTTTTATTCACCCGCACTCTCTCCCGCCGGTTTTCCTTTGATCATTTTTCCACCATCCGGCTGATCTTTTCCATGACCCGCAGCGTGTCATCCACACTGCGGATGGCGCACATGATGGTGTCGTCCCCGGCGATACAGCCCGCCACCTCCGGCCAGTTCATGGCGTCGATGGCCACCGCCACCGCCATCGCCATGCCGGAGACAGTCTTCACCACCAGGATATTCTGAGCCATATCCATGGACACAAAGCCGTCCCTCAGGACCCGGATGTATTTCTCATTCATTCCGGTCTCCTGAGGCTGCATCAGCGCGTACTTCTGCCGGCCGCCGTCGGTGGCGATCTTTGTCAGCTTCAGCTCCCGGATATCCCTGGAAATGGTGGCCTGGGTCACCCGGTAGCCGTCCTTTTTCAGGTACTCCGCCAGCTCCTCCTGGGTCTCGATGTCATATTTGCTTATCAGATCAATGATCTTGGCATGTCTGCCGATCTTCATAGTTTTCCCTCCTAGCGGTTCATCTTTTCCCGCAAGACTTCCAAAAAGCTGGTATTCTTCATCTTTACCAGCAGCGCCTTCCGGTCCGATTTCGTGATCACGATCCGGTCCCCGGAATTCAGCTTTACGGAGGTGTCCCCGTCAAAGGTAGCCTCCGCCCCGTCGATGTCCGTCTGGTGGCTGGTGCCGATCTCAATGGCTATCTCCACAAAATCCGGCAGCACGATGGGCCTGGAATTCAGTGTGTGGGGAGCGATGGCCGTCAGCAGCAGCAGCGAAGCCTGGGGAGCCACGATGGGGCCTCCCACGGACAGATTGTAGCCGGTGGAGCCGGTGGGGGTGGAGACGATGATGCCGTCCGCCGTGTAGGAGCTCAGATACTCTCCGTCCACGTACACATTGAAATCCACCACCCGCAGCCGCCCGTTGCGGCTGATCACGATATCATTCAACGCGATGTCCCCCAGCATTCTCCGGTTCTGATGCCAGGCCTCCCCGTGAAGCATCATCCGCCGCTCCACGCAGCAGTCATCCGCCATCAGCCGGTCCAGCGCCGGGAGAATACTTTTCCGGTCGATCTCCGCCAGATACCCCAGGGTCCCCAGATTGATGCCGAGAAGGGGGATCTCCCGATCCACCAGATCTCTCGCCGCCTGCAAAAGAGTGCCGTCCCCGCCCAGCACCAGCACACACTCCACATCCTCCGGCATTTTTCCCGCGTCGGTATATTTATAGCTCATACAGGACACGTCCCCCCGGCAGCCGGGGCCGGATTTTATGGACTGTATGTAGCATTTTTTCCCCTTCTCCTCCAGATACTGGCGGATCAGCCCGGCAGTCTCCAGGTTTGGGTCCTTCTGAAAATTTGTTATGATATAAAAGGTCTCCATCTCTCTCCCGCCTTCAGTCCAGTGTCTGGTGGGCCTGGGCCACCGTCCGCTCCACATCCCCGGCAAAGGGGGCCACAGCCTCGCCGATGGGGCGCTTCACCAGATGCAGAAGATACTCGATATTGCCCTCCGGCCCCTTGATGGGGGAGAACTCAAGCTCCCGGCTTTCCAGTCCGATTTCCGCCCCGTAGGCAATCACCTTTTCGATGACCTCCTGGTGCACCTTCGGATCCCGGACCACCCCTTTCTTTCCCACCTTTTCCCGCCCCGCCTCAAACTGGGGCTTGATCAGGCAGACAATCTCTCCCTCCTCCGTCATCAGCTCCCGCACCGGAAGCAGTACCTTGGTCAGGGAGATAAAGGACACGTCGATGGAGACAAAGGAGGGGGGCTCCCCGATATGCTCCCGGGTCACGTAGCGGATGTTGGTCTTCTCCATGCACACCACCCGCTCATGATTCCGCAGCTTCCAGTCCAGCTGGCCGTGACCCACGTCCACGGAATAGACCTTCACCGCCCCGTTTTGCAGCATACAGTCGGTGAATCCGCCGGTGGAGGCGCCCACATCCATGCAGACCCTCCCTTCCAGAGTCAAATCAAAATGGCTCATGGCCTTCTCCAGCTTTAACCCGCCCCGGCTCACGTATCTGAGCTGATTCCCCTTCACCGTGATCTCCGCCTTCTCGTCAATCATGGTCCCAGCCTTGTCCTCCCGCTGTCCGTTCACCAGCACGCTTCCCGCCATGATGACGGCCTTCGCCTTTTCCCTCGAGGCCGCCAGTCCTCTGCTCACCAGCAGCACATCCAACCGTTCTTTCATTGATCAAGCTCCTGTCTTTCCAATCCTATTTCAAGCCATGTATCTGGCTATGATCTGTTTAAAAACGGATGCCGCGTCAATGCAGGCCTCCCGCTGCAGCACCTCCATATTTCCATGCTCAATATAATCATCCGGCAAAGCAATCTGAAGCACACGGGGCCGGGCCGACGTCTCGTTGTAATACTCCAGCACCTTCTCCCCGAAGCCGCCGTTTTTCACATTCTCCTCCATGGTCACCACCAGCCTGTGATCCTCCGCCAGATAGTCCAGCATCTCCTCATCCACCGGCTTCACAAACCGGGCGTTCACCACGGTACAGCCGTAGCCCGCCTCCCGCAGCAGCTCCCGCACCTCCATGGCGGTCTTCACCATGCTTCCCACCGCCACCAGCGCCACGCCCCGCTCGTCATAGAGTATCTCGCTCTTTCCATACCGGATGGGGGCCCGGAACTCCTCCAGCCCGTCGTAGGCCTGACCTCTTGGGTACCGGAGGGCGATGGGCGCCTCAAACTGGATGGCGTACTTCAGCATGTCTGCCAGCTCCCATTTATTCTTCGGCGCCATCACCGTCATATTTGGAATGCCGGAGAGATAGGACAGGTCAAAGATTCCCTGGTGGGTTTCCCCGTCGCTGCCCACCAGCCCCGCCCGGTCCACGGCAAAG
>CAZGRM010000086.1:0-13355 GCA_964528295.1 uncultured Lachnospiraceae bacterium | reverse complement strand
AGAGAAAAACCGGATACCACAAGAAAAACGGTCACAGACAGCAGTACACACAGGTTAAGATTGAAAAGATCAACGGTTAATCGTGATGATTCAGTTCACAGTGTGGAAATCGGGACATCAATACCGCGGCTTTCAGTGTACGGGACACGCCGGATATGAGGAGGACGGAAAGGATATCATCTGTGCGGCGGTTTCAGCTCTGACCTTCAACGCGGTGAATTCCATCGAGGAGTTCACGGAAGACGGGTTTCAGCTGGAGCAGGCGGAGGATGGAGGCTTTCTGAAGCTTCTGTTTTCGGGGGAGCCGTCTGAGCGGGCGGCGTTGTTGATGGACAGCCTGATCCTCGGGATCCGGGGGATCTCAGAGGATTGTGAAAGTGAATATATTACCTTAATATTTGAGGAGGTGTAACTATGTTGAAGATGAACCTTCAGTTCTTCGCTCATAAGAAGGGAGTTGGTTCTACCAAGAACGGCAGAGACTCCGAATCCAAGAGACTTGGCGCGAAGAGAGCGGACGGACAGTTTGTGAAGGCTGGAAACATTCTTTACAGACAGCGGGGCACAAAGATTCATCCGGGCCTGAATGTGGGCCGCGGTGGAGACGATACTTTGTTTGCAAAGGCAGACGGCATTGTCAGATTTGAGAGAAAAGGAAGAGACAAGAAGCAGGTTTCTGTTCTTCCGGTTGTAGAAGCAGAATAAAAGGACGCAGGCTTCAAATCAGAATGTGGTTTGAAGCCTGTTTTATCATGTGCGTGAATATAGAAGGTCCGCCGTCCGGCAGAGGGAAGGGACAGACCGAAGGGGTCGGAGTGTTCCCCTGGGGGTGATGCGCGGACAGCAGTGGAAAGAAGGTGAAACAATGTTTGCGGACAGAGCGAAAATCATTATCCGCTCCGGTAAGGGCGGCGACGGCCATGTGAGCTTCCGGAGGGAGCTGTTTGTGCCGGACGGCGGTCCGGACGGCGGCGATGGCGGCAAGGGCGGCGATGTGATCTTTGAGGTGGATGAGGGATTGAATACCCTTTATGACTTCCGCCACAGGAGAAAATTTTCCGCCGGAGACGGAGAGCCGGGAGGGAAGCGCCGCTGCCACGGAAAGAACGGCGCGGATCTGGTGCTGCGGGTGCCGGAGGGTACCGTGATCAAGGAGGCGGAGAGCGGACAGGTCATTGCGGATATGTCCGGAGAGAACCGGAGGCAGGTGATCCTGAAGGGCGGAAGAGGCGGCAACGGCAATATGCACTATGCCACCTCCACCATGCAGGCACCCAAGTACGCCCAGCCCGGCCAGGACGCCAGGGAGCTGGAGGTGCGGCTGGAGCTGAAGGTGATCGCGGATGTGGGGCTGGTGGGCTTCCCCAATGTGGGAAAATCCACTCTGCTTTCCCGGGTCACCAATGCCACTCCAAAGATTGCCAACTATCATTTCACCACCCTTTCGCCGAATCTGGGCGTGGTGGATCTGGAGGGCGGCGGGTTCGTGATCGCCGACATTCCGGGACTGATCGAGGGAGCCTCCGAGGGCGTTGGCCTGGGACATGAGTTCCTGCGCCATATCGAGCGGACCAAGGTGATGATCCATATGGTGGACGCCGCCTCCGTGGAGGGGCGGGACCCGGTGGACGATATCCACAAAATCAACGCGGAGCTGGCGGCCTACGACCAGGAGCTGGCCCGGCGGCCCCAGGTCATCGCGGCCAACAAGATCGACGCGATTTATGAGGGAGAGGAGGATCCGGTGCAAAGGCTCCGGGAGGAGTTTGAGCCGGCCGGCGTTCCTGTCTTTCCCATCTCTGCGGTGAGCGGGAAGGGGCTGAAGGAGCTTTTGTACCATGTGCGGGAAATGCTGCGGGAGCTGCCAAGGGAGACCACGGTTTTTGAGCAGGAATACGATCCGGAGCTTCATCTGGCTCCCTCCAATCTGCCCTTTACCGTGACCAAGTCCCAGGAGGCGAAGAATACCTACGTGGTGGAGGGCCCCCGGATCGAGAAGATGCTGGGATATACCAATCTGGATTCGGAGAAGGGCTTCCGGTTCTTCCAGAATTTCCTGAAGGACAACGGCATTCTGGATGAGCTGGAGGCGCTGGGGATCCAGGAGGGAGACACGGTGCGGATGTACGGACTGCAATTTGATTACTACAAATAGACAGCGGCAAAGGGGGCGCGGGGCGCCCCGGGTCCGCCGCTTTGAGCAGAGGAAAATAGTATGACGAGCAAGCAAAGAGCTTATTTAAAGAGCCTTGCCATGACGATGGAGCCGATTTTCCAGATCGGGAAGGCCAGCCTGACGCCGGAAAATACGACGGCCATCGGGGAAGCGCTGGAGGCCAGGGAGCTGATCAAGATCAGCGTGCTTCAGAACTGTGCGGATGATCCCAATGAGATCGCCGCCATCGTGGCGGAGCGCACCCGCTCCCAGGTGGTGCAGGTGATCGGAAAGAAGATTGTGCTCTACAAAGAGGGCAAGGACAATAAGAAAAAGATTGAGCTGCCGCAGGCGGCAAAAAAGGCAAAAAAATAATTCAAAATGCCGGACTGCCAGGCGGATATAGGAGAGAAGGATGAAAGAAAGCAGACGCCGGGTGGGGCTTATGGGCGGCACCTTTGATCCCATCCATATCGGTCATCTGATGCTGGCCGAGTGCGCATATGAACAGTTTGAGCTGGAGAAGGTCTGGTTTCTGCCCTCCGGCAATCCGCCCCACAAGGCGGACCGGAGAGGCGGCGCCACGGACCGGGAGCGGATGGAGATGGTGGAGCTGGCGATCCGGGACAATCCCCACTTCGCCCTGGACCCGGAGGAAATGTACCGGGAGGGCTTCACCTATACCTACGACACGCTGCGTTTGATGCGGCGGAAGTACCCGGATACGGAATTTTATTTTATCATCGGGGCGGATTCCCTGATGGCCTTTGACAACTGGAGGAATCCGGCCAGCATCTGCCGGGACTGCGTGCTGGCCGTGGCGGTCCGGGATCATCTTGACCGGGAGACGATCCTGGGAAAGATGCGGGAGCTGGAGAAAAAATTTCAGGCGAGGATCCATCTTCTGCGGACTCCGGGCGTGGAGATCTCCTCCAGCAGGCTCAGGAGGCTGCAAAGCACGGGGCGTTCCATCCGCTATTACGTGACAGATGGAGTTTTTGAATACATTAATCAAAAGAATATTTATTCCGGCCAAAGGGCCGGGGCTGATAGAGGATGATGGGAACTATGGGCATGTATAATATACCGAAAATGCAGAAAAAGCTGAAAAAATATATTGACGACACCCGCTATGACCACACCATGGGGGTGATGTACACCGCGGCCGCCCTTGCCATGTGCTGGGGGGCCGATCTGGAGAGGACCCAGGTGGCGGGTCTGCTCCATGACTGCGCCAAGTGTATTCCCAACACCCAGAAGCTGAAAATCTGCCGCCAGCACGGCATCCCGGTCTCCGACGCGGAGAAGGCCTCCCCCTGTCTGCTTCACGCCAGCGTGGGAGCCTACATCGCCCGGGAAAAGTATCATGTGGAGGATCCGGAGATTTTGAGCGCCATCGCCTGCCATACCACGGGGAAGCCGGCCATGACGCTTTTGGAGAAAATCGTTTTTTTGGCGGATTATATCGAGCCGATGCGCACCAAAGCGGAAAATCTGGGGATTATCCGTCAGGTGGCCTTCCATGACCTGGATATGGCGGTCTATATGACGCTGCGGGATACGCTGCGGTATCTGGAAAGTGAAAAAGCTTGTCTTGATAATCAGACCACTTTGGCATATAATTACTACAAAGAAATCATCGAGAAAAAGGAGGCATAACATGGCCGATAAAATATCAAAAGAAATGGCGAGGCTGGCGTACAGCGCGCTGGCGGACAAGAAAGCAGAGGATATCAAGATCATCAATATCGAGGAGGTCTCCGTTCTGGCCGACTATTTTATTATCGCTTCGGGAACGAACCGCAACCAGGTGCAGGCCATGGCCGACAACGTGGAGGAGCTTCTTTACAAGGCGGGCCATCCGGTGCGTCAGACCGAGGGATACCGCTCAGCCAACTGGGTGCTGATGGATTACGGCGATATCATTGTTCATATTTTTGATTCGGAGAACCGGCTGTTTTATGATCTGGAGCGGATCTGGAGAGACGGAAGGCAGATTCCGGCGGAAGAATTGAATTGATGGATCGGACACTTACAGGGCCGCTTGGTTTTTGCCTGCGGAAGCATGAGAGACAGGAGAGAGACGATGGCAGTAGATAAAACATTTTTAATCAGAAGTATACAAAAGAAGGAAGAGATGATCGTCGCGTACTGCGCGTATACCAATATGCCGTTTGTGGTGTGTGATCCCGAGTCCTTCAACGACCAGGTATGGATCTTTGACACGGAGGCCGATCTCCAGGCCTTCGCCAAGTCCTACACGGAGAAAAAGATCCTTCTGAAGGGGATCAAGTTCCCCAACAAAAATTTCCTGGGATTTTTCTCTACGCTGTTCACCATCGGTGTGAATGAGCTGGTATTTGTAAACGGAAACGGAAAGGAGACCATTGAGCTGGAGGAGCTGGTAAGGCGCCCCGATTTTTCCAAGCTGCCCAAGGAAAAGCAGCCCGTGGCCAATCCGGAGCTACAGCTCACCGGACTCTACTTCATGCAGGAGGCGGCCAGACCGGTGCCAAACGAGGAGAAGGAGACGCTGAAGGAGCTGGAGGAGGAGCTGGCGGCCAACCTGTACAAGGCCAGATATGTGGTGCCCATTGAGCTGCTGGAGGGGCCGGAGAGCGACGTGGAGAAGCTGAAAAACCGCAAGTACCGCCTCCCCATCCTGAAAAATAAGAACGGCGAGATACTCCAGCCGGTGTTCACCGACCCCACGGAGCTGGGGAAATTTAACCGGGAAAACAAGTTCAAGGCTCTGGCCATGCCCTTTGGCAGCCTGGCCAAGATGCTGGTGAAGGACTCCAAGGGCTTTCTGCTGAATCCCGCCGGCTTCCACATCGCCATGCCAAAGGAGCTGCTGGAGGGATTGTCCAAGCGGTTTGGCGCCTAAAGGCGGTCAGATTACAACAAAAAGCAAATATTCGCATGACGGACAGTGGTAATCCACTGTCCGTTCTTTTATAATCAAAATTACGATAAAATGCGGCATTTTTTGTGCCGCGGGGAAAGAAAAAAAGAAAAAACAGGAGGGAAAAATGAAGTACGGATATTTTGATCAGGAGCACAGGGAATACTGTATCACCCGGGTGGATCTGCCGGTTTCCTGGACCAATTATATCGGAGTGGAGGAGATGTGCGCCGTGGTGAACCACACCGCCGGGGGATATCTGTTTTACGGGACGCCCCAGTACCACCGGATCACCCGGTTCCGCCCCAACGGGGTGCCCATGGACCGGCCGGGCCATTACGTATATCTCAGGGACGAGGAGGACGGAGACTATTGGAGCGTCTCCTGGCAGCCGGTGGGCAAGCCTCTGGGCCAGGCAAGCTACTCCTGCCGGCACGGGATGTCCTATTCCGTGTACGAGTGTGATTACAGAGGGATCCGGGCCTCCCAGCGGCTGATGATCCCCCTGGGGGATCCGGTGGAGCTCTGGGATGTGAAAATAAAGAATGAGGGAAACAGGACGCGGAATCTCAGCGTCTTTTCCTACTGTGAATTTTCCTTCCACCACATCGACATGGACAACCAGAATTTCCAGATGAGCCTGTACGCGGCGGGCTCCTCCTACGAGGACGGTGTGATCGAGCATGATCTTTTCTACGAAGAGTTTGGTTACCAGTATTTCACGGCCAGCTTTGAGCCGGATGGCTTTGACTGCCTGAGGGACAGCTTCATCGGGCCCTACCGCACGGAGACAAATCCGCTGGCGGTGGAGCGGGGCTTCTGCGGTTCTTCCTTTGAGAAGGGGGGAAATCACTGCGGAGTCCTGCAAAAGAAGCTTTGCCTGCGTCCCGGCGAGGAGGTTCGGCTTGTCTTCTTGCTGGGGGAGGGCAGGCGGGAGGCGGCCATGCCCCTGCGGCAAAAGTACAGCGATCCCGCCAATGTGGACCTGGCGGCGGAGGCGCTGGCAGCCTACTGGGAGGAAAAATTCTCCCGGCTCCAGGTCCATACCCCCAGCCAGGATATGAATACCATGCTGAACACCTGGAACCTGTACCAGGCGGAGGTGAATATCATGTTCTTCCGGTTCGCCTCCTTCATCGAGGTGGGGGGAAGGACGGGGCTAGGCTACCGGGATACGGCCCAGGACGCCATGACCGTCCCCCACTCCAACCCGGAAAAGTGCCGCCAGCGGATCGAGGAGCTGTTAAACGGCCTGGTGTCCAGGGGATACGGCCTCCATCTTTTTGATCCGGCCTGGTTTTGCCCCCGGGAGGAGGAGCGGCCCTTCGCTTCCCCCACCGTCATTCCGGTGCCGGACCCCAAGGACCGGATCCACGGCCTGAAGGACACCTGCTCCGACGACGCCCTGTGGCTCATCCCCTCCATCGCCGAGTATATCCGGGAGACGGGGGAGGAGGAGTTCCTTGACCAGGTCATCGGCTATGCGGACGGGGGAGAGGGGACCGTCTACGAGCATATGAAGCGGATCCTTGACTTTTCGGCGGAGCAGGTGGGAGAGCACGGCGTCTGCCTGGGGCTTCGGGCGGACTGGAACGACTGCCTCAATCTGGGCGGCGGGGAGAGCGCCCTTGTGTCCTTCCTCCATATATGGGCCCTGGAGCATTTCCTGGAGCTTGCCAGGAGAAAGGGGATCCGGGAGGATGTGGAGAGGTATGAGGCCATGTACCGGAGGGTGAAGAAGGTCTGCGAAACCGAGCTCTGGGATGAGGAATGGTTCATCCGGGGCATCACGAGGAGCGGAAGGAAGATCGGCACCAAAAAGGACCGGGAGGGGAAAATCCATCTGGAGTCCAACGCCTGGGCGGTCCTTTCGGGCGCGGCCACCCGGGAGCAGGGGCTTCGGGCCATGGACAGTGTGGACCGGTATCTGTACACTCCCTACGGCATCATGCTGAACGGTCCCTCCTACACCGTTCCCGATGAGGAGGTGGGATTTGTCACCAGAGTGTATCCGGGAGTGAAGGAAAACGGAGCGATTTTCAGCCATCCCAATCCCTGGGCCTGGGCGGCGGAGTGCCGTCTGGGGCGGGGAGACCGGGCCATGAAATATTATGAGGCGCTGTGTCCCTGCAGGCAGAATGACGAGATCGAGGTGCGCCAGGCGGAGCCCTACTCCTACTGCCAGTTTATCATGGGAAAGGACCACACCGCCTTTGGAAGGGCCCGCCATCCCTTTATGACCGGCAGCGGCGGCTGGGCCTATTTCGCCGCCACCCGCTATATGCTGGGGATCCGGCCTCAGCTTGACTATCTGGAGGTGGACCCCTGTATTCCCGCCGACTGGAGCGGATTTACGGTCCGCCGGATCTGGAGGGGAGCCCTTTACAGGATCGAGGTGAAAAATCCCCGGGGCGTCATGAAAGGGGTCAGAGCAATCACGGTGGACGGAAGGGAGACCGACCGGATTCCGGTCTTCGCTCCGGGGACAGAGCATGAGGTGACAGTCATTATGGGATAGCCCTCCGACAGAAAATAGTCGGGACAAAGATCCCGGAGATATGATATACTGAGAAAAGGATAAATTTGGGAGATACGAAAGGAGGACATCACATGATTCATTTTGGTACCGGCGGCTGGCGGGCGGTGATTGGAGACGAATTTACCAGGGCCAATATTCAGCTCCTTGCCAAGGCCCTCTCCGAGAAGATGAAGGCGGAGGGCGTCTGGGAGGAGGGGATCGTCATCGGCTATGACCGGAGATTTCTGTCCAAGGAGGCGGTGAAATGGGCCTGTGAGGTATTTGCCGCGGAGAACATCCATTGCTGGTTTATCAACCGGTCCTGCCCCACTCCGCTGGTCATGTTTTACGTGGAAAAGCACCGGATGCATTACGGAATTATGGTGACCGCCAGTCACAATCCGGCCATATATAATGGCTTCAAGGTATTTACATACGGCGGACGGGACGCCAGCGAGGAGCAGACCAGGGACATTGAGGAGTACGCGAAGAGGGTGGAGGGGCAGATTGACTGGATCGAGTATGAAAAGGCGAAGGCCCAGGGGGCGGTGACGGAGTTTAACCCCATCAACGAGTATCTGGACAATATCATTGCCAATATCAACATGCAGGCCATCCGGGACCGGGGGCTCCACATCGTGCTGGATCCCATGTACGGCGTCAGCCAGACCTCCATGAAGACCATTCTCTCCACGGCCCGCTGCGAGCTGGATATCATCCACGGCACCCACGATACCCTGTTCGGCCGCAGAATGCCGGCTCCCAGCAAGGAATCCTTGACGGAGCTGCGCACCTACGTGACAGAGATGGAGTGTGATCTGGGGATCGCCACCGACGGGGACGCGGACCGGCTGGGGGTCATCGACGACAAGGGGCGCTATCTTCACGCCAACGACATTTTGATCCTGCTCTACTATTACCTTCTGAAATACCGGGGCTGGCGGGGGCCTGTGGTGCGGAATGTGGCCACCACCCATGTGCTGGACCGGATGGCGGAGGCCTTTGGGGAAAGGTGCTATGAGGTCCCGGTGGGCTTTAAGTATATCTCGGCGAAGATGCGGGAGACGGGAGCCATCATCGGCGGGGAGTCCTCCGGCGGTCTGACGGTCCGGGGCCATATCAACGGAAAGGATGGCATCTACGCGGCCTCCCTGCTGGTGGAAATGATCGCGGTCAGCGGCAAAAAGCTTTCCCAGCTGGCGGACGAGATCGAGGGTGAGTACGGAAGCGTATTTATGGTGGAGCGGTCCTACAAGTTCTCCCAGGACCGGAAGGAGGAGCTGGTCAGGATTTTATTTGAGGACAAGCTGCTGCCGGAGTTTGACCGGCCCATCGAGAAGGTTTCTTATCTGGACGGCTGCAAGGTCTATTTCCGGGACGGCGGATGGATCATCGCCCGCTTTTCCGGCACGGAGCCTCTGTTGAGGATTTTCTGCGAGATGGAGGAGGAGGAGACGGCGAAGAAGCTGTGCGAAAAATTTGAGGCGCTGCTGGATCTGCGGCGCGATTGATGAGTTGGAGGAATCAGTCATGAAGAAAAAGCATTATTCTATGAAATGGAAGGTCATCGGAATCCTGCTTATCTGCTGGCTGGTTCCTTTTTCTTTTCTCATCGCTGTGATGGGAGTCTATGTGGCTACCAATCACAGTGATATGACGGCCATGAATTACCAGAGGCAGCTGGAGTTTAATCACCGGATCTGCCTGGAGCGGCTGAACCAGGCGGTGGCGGATTCCCGGCGGGCCTCCTACGATGGCGAGATTCTGGATATCCGGAAACAGTATCTTCAGGGAAAGATCAGCTACAGTGCGGCGAAGAAGGGCTGCGACGCTTATCTGAACGGGACGTACCAGCAGAAGGACTCCGTCTCCAGCGCGATTCTCTGGTTTGAGCATGAGGGGGAGATCCAGTCCAACAGCGTCTACAACGCAAAAGGAAACGGAAGCTTCCAGCAGATACAGAATTTCTGGACAAATGATTTCGATGAGATCGAGGCCTTTGCCGGGACTCTGGATACGGCGGTGGGATTTCAGATCAGAAATCAGGCCATGTACCTGGTGCGAAACCTGAAGGACAGCCATTATGAGACCCAGGGAGTTCTGGTGCTGATCCTCAATCTGTCCTACTGCTTCGACAGCCTCTCCAAGTATCCCATGCAGGACGGGGTCTGTGTCTGGATGAATGAGGACGAGCTGGTGCTGCTGGACAACCAGGACGTGGAGGATTGGGATGCCCTGTACGAGGAGATGGGAGAGAAGCGGTACCGGTGGTTCGGAGGGCAGCTCTGTGTCGCCGATGAGCTGGTGGGGGACGGCTACCGGATCTATGCCGCGATGATGATCCAGAAGAGTGTCACCATGTTTCCCTTCTACGGCTACCAGTATGTGATCGGCGGGATGCTTCTGCTCTTGATTCCTCTTCTCGCGGCGGTGCTTCTGGTGTTCCGGCGGGAGGTGACCTATCCGGTACAGGCTCTCAGCGAGGGGGCGGACCACATCGCCAGAGGGGAGTTCGGCTATCAGATCGAACCGAAGGTGGGAAATCTGGAATTCAACTACCTGACGGAGGCCTATAACCAGATGTCCGCCCATCTGAAGGAGCAGTTTGAGCGGATCTACCAGGAGGAGATCGCCCTGCGGGAGGCCAGGATCATGGCCCTCCAGTCCCATATCAACCCCCATTTCCTGAATAATACCATGGAGATCATCAACTGGGAGGCCAGGATGGAGGGAAATTATAAGATCAGCAAGATGATCGAGGCCCTCTCCACCGTGATGGACGCCGCCCTGGACCGGAGGAAAATACCGGAGGTGCGGCTCAGGGAGGAGATGGGCTACGTTAGCGCCTACCTCTATATTATGAAGGAGCGGCTGGGGAAACGGCTGACGGTGGAGATCGATATCCCGGAGGAGCTGATGGACTGCCCTGTGCCCCGGCTGATTCTCCAGCCGGTGATCGAGAACGCCATCGAGCACGGTGTGGTGCCCAACGGCAGCGGGACGGTCCGGGTCCGGGGCTACCACGATGAGAAGTACCTGTACCTGGAGACCCAGAATGACGGGGGGCTGACGAGGGAGGACTGGGAGCGGATCCACCGTCTTTTGGATCTGAACTACAATACAAGCAAGGAGCCCAGCGGAAATCTGGGGATCGCCAACGTGAACCAGCGGCTTCATATCCTGTTTGGGGCGCCCTGCGGCTTTGCCATAGAGGAGCGGGAGGGAGGCGGGGTGAGCGCCATATTGACCATACCGTTTCGGGGTGCTCCCCTGGATAACCTTGGCGGAATGAACAAAACTATCCAATAAATCACAGGCTGAGTTATTCAAAAAATATAAAAAATAGTGTATGCTAAAGCCACAAACGAAAGGTTTTTGAAACCGAAATCAGGGAGGTACGACTATGAAAAAACAATTGGCAGTTTTGTTGGCAGGTACACTGGCCTGCTCCGCTTTTTCAGGAGCTATCGCGGCGAACGCGGAGGGTATCGCGCTGAACGTGACCACCACCTTCGCGGGTGAGGATGGAAACGCCCAGAACTTCAAGGACGCCGTGGCGGCCTGGGAGGAGGCCACGGGCAATACCGTAAACGATGCTTCCGCCACATCCGATGAGACCTTCAAGGCCCGGGTGGAGATGGATTTCCAGACCGGAGCGGATCCGGACGTGCTGTTCTTCTTTAACGGGGCGGACGCCAATTCCTTCATTGAGGCGGGCAAGGTGGTACCCATCGATACCATTCGGGAGACGTACCCGGAGTACGCCTCCAATATGAATGACGATCTGATCACCCCCTCCATCGTGGACGGCGTAAAATATGCGGTTCCCGTAAACGGATACTGGGAGGCCATGTTTGTAAATACCACAGTTCTCGACGCCGCGGGCGTGGAGGTGCCGGGCGCCGACTACACCTGGGATCAGTTCCTGGAGGATTGCCAGAAAATCAAAGACGCGGGATATGCTCCCATCGCCGCGGCCCTGGGAAACATTCCCCACTACTGGTGGGAGTTCTCCATTTTCAACAATGGAAACGTGACGGATCATCTGACCATTCCGGCCTCCATCGACGAGGCGGGAGCGTGGGTAGCGGGCATGGAGGATATCAAGGCCCTGTATGAGGCGGGATACTTCCCGGAGAATACCCTCTCCGCCACCGATGACGAGACCTTCGCCATGTTTACCGAAGACAAGGCGGCATTCCTGATCGACGGCTCCTGGAAGGTGGGAGGCATCGCGGCGGCCTGCCAGTCTGACCCGGAGGACGCTTCCACCCTGGATACGGAAAAGCTTGACAAGTTCACCGTCACCTATGTGCCGGGCAAGGGCGAGAGAAAGGCCACGGACCTGATCGGCGGATTGTCCATGGGCTACTATATCAGCACGGCGGCCTGGGAGGACGAGGCAAAGCGGGAAGCGGCGGTCAGCTTCGTGGAGGCTCTGACCAGCGACGAGAACGTGGCTAAATTTGCCCAGCATACGGCTTCCGCACTGAAGAATGCTCCCGAGGTGGATGAGTCCCAGTTTAACTCCCTCCAGGTGAAGGCCATGGAGATGATGTCGGGTGTGACCTCTCTGACCGGAGCGGTGCAGGATCTCTTCAACGGTGAGTGCCGGATCTCCACCTTCGACGGTATGCCCCAGATCGTCACCGGCGAGGTTTCCGCCGAGGACGCGGTGGCCGAGGGCCTTGAGGTTTACAACGCGCAGTAAATAAAATCAGAAAATAGGAGCAGGGGATGTTGCAAAAAGCCCGGGCGCGTTTTGCGGCATCCCCTTTTCACAGCAAAAAAACGATAAGAAGGTGGAAAAATGGGAGCAAATGTATATAGGAACAAAAAGCCGCTGGCATTTTTTCTGATACCGGCATTTGCGTTTATGGTGGTGTTTCTGCACTATCCGTTCGTGATGAACATTCTGAACAGCTTTCAGAAGATCGGAGGGCTGGCAGCCCAGAGCAAAGGCTTCCAGGACCCCTGGTATTCCAACTATGTGAAACTCTTTCAGGACAAAAATGTCCACATCGCCCTGAAAAACACGTTGATCCTGATGGTATCCACGGTGGTCTTCCAGGTGGGGATCGCCCTGGTGCTGGCGATCCTGGTGGATCAGATCCGGGTGGGGGCCAAGTTCTTCCGGGTGGTGTATTTCTTTCCCATCGTCGTGTCCGCCACGGCCCTTGGTTTGATGTTCAACCTGGTATTTCTCCGGGATAAGGGAATGGTGAACCAGCTGCTGGAGGTTTTTGGCAGGACGGAGCTGATCGACTGGAAGGATGAGAAGCGGGCGCTGGTCACCATGCTCCTGCCTGTCATGTGGCAGTACGTGGGCTTTTATTTTGTGATTCTGATCACGGGGCTCAATAATATTTCCTCGGATCTTTATGAGGTGGCCTCCATCGACGGGGCCAGCAGATGGCAGCGGGTCCGGTACCTGACCCTTCCTCTTTTGCACAATGTCATCTGCACCTGTGTGGTGCTGGCCGTGACCGGGGCGCTGAAGGCCTTTGACCTGCCCTGGATCATGTTTCCAAAGGGAATGCCCGTCAACTCCACATGGCTGACCAGCACCTACATGTACTACCATGCGGTGGAGGCGAGAAATACGGATTACGGCTGTACCATCGCCGTTTTGATCGTGATTCTCGGGGTGATTTCCGCCAAGGTGGTCAACGGAATTTTCAAAGAGAAGGACTATTGACCGGAAAGGAGAAGAGATGGAAAAGAAAGTAAAAAAAAGCAGCAGGCTCTGGATGATTCCCATCTATGTGATTCTGAGC
>CAZGRM010000085.1:9440-13375 GCA_964528295.1 uncultured Lachnospiraceae bacterium | reverse complement strand
GGGCGCGGTCGGCGCCGTAGATGGCCCGGGCCAGCTCGCTGCGGCCGGAGCCCAAGAGTCCGGTGAGGCCCACCACCTCTCCCTTATGTATGGTGAGATCAAAGGGCTTTATGGTGCCCTTGTGGCTCAGGCCTTTGGCGTCGATCATCACCTCCGCCTTTGAAAAGTCCTGGCTCTCCTCCGACTTGATGGCCGCCAGATCATCGAAATCCTTTCCCATCATGGCCGCCACCAGCTTCACCCGGGGCAGCTCGGCGATGGGATACTCGCCCACCAGCTGGCCGTTTCGCAGCACGGTGATCCGGTCGCACACCGCGTATACCTGCTCCAGGAAATGGGTCACAAAGATGATCCCCACCCCCTGGGACCGGAGCCTGCGCATCAGGCCGAACAGCTTCTCCACCTCATTGTCATCCAGGGAGGAGGTGGGCTCGTCCAGGATCAGCACCTTACACTCCATATCCACCGCCCGGGCGATGGCGATCATCTGCTGCAGCGCCAGGGAATATTCCTCCAGATTTTGCGTCACATCAATATTCATGTCCAGATCGTTCATGATCTTCTGGGATTTCTTCACCATGGTCTTCCAGTCAATGGTGCCCAGCTTCGTCTTCGGCTCCCGGCCGATAAAAAGATTTTCCGCCACGCTCAGGTTCGGGCAGAGGTTCACCTCCTGGTAAACCGTGGAGATCCCCTTCTTCTGGGCGTCCAGCGTGGAGTGGTTCACCACCGCCCCGCTGACTCCGTCCACATAGATCTCCCCCGCCTCAAAGGCGTTGATGCCGGTGAGGCATTTGATCAGCGTGGATTTTCCCGCTCCGTTCTCCCCCATCAGCGCGTGGATCTCGCCCTTTCTCAGGGTAAAGTCCACGTTGTCAAGGGCCTTGACGCCGGGAAAGGTCATCGTGATGCCCCGCATCGTCAGCACAATATTTTTCTCCATAATTACCTCCCGCAGTAACAATGCTCCATGCCGGAAAAAGGGGGGCCCCGGAATACCAGGTCCCCCCGGGAAATCATTGACAATTTCCGCCGCTCTTCCAGCTGATTGTTTCATTTCTCCGCCGGCCCGCGGGCCCCGGAGCAGTTTGATTAATACTGAGCCTCAACGATCTCATCGGTAACAACGGTCAGAGCCTGCTCCTCGCCGTCCACGGTGATGGAGGAAAGGATATCCTCGTTTACGTACCAGTGCTCCTCCATGTAAACTTCCTTCTCCGGAGTCTCGCCAGCCTCGATCTGCTTGATAACCTCCTCCACGAAGGGAGCCGCCAGCGGGTTGCACTCGAAGTCAGCGTTGATATCGCCGGACTGCACATACTCCAGACCTGCCGTGCAGGCATCGAAGGAAATCAGAACCACGTCGCCCTCCACGCCGTAGGAAACGCCGGCCGCCTTCATAGCGTCCATCGCGCCAAAGGCCTCGTTATCGTTCTGGCAAACCACCACGTTGAACTGTCCCTCATAGCTCTTGCAGTAGGACTCCATAACCTCCTGGCCCGTAGCCTGGTCAAAGTTTCCGTCCTGGGAGTCCAGGATGTTCCAGCCGTTGGCCTCAGCGATCTCCTTGAAGCCCTCGGTACGTCCGATCTGAGCGGAAGAACCGTTGGTTCCCTCGATCACCAGAATATTCAGATCTCCAAGCTCCTTCGCCTCAGCGTAGGCCTTCAGCCACTCGCCGGCCGCCAGACCCTCTGTCTTGAAGTTGGAGCCTACCCATGCCACATACTTGTCGGAGTCATCGATGGTACGGTCGATCACGATTACCGGGATCCCCGCGTCCTCACACTCGGTCAGCACCTGATCCCAGCCGGTGGAAACGATGGGGTCGATGATGATGTAATCCACATCCTGCTGAATGAAGTTACGAACCGCCTCCAGCTGTGCCTGAGAATCATTGTCACAGTCCACAAACTGCAAATCATAGCCGTTCTCCGTAGAGAATACGTCCTGGCAGGACTTTGTGGAGGCCGTACGCCAGTCAGACTCATGTCCCACCTGGGCGAAGCCGATGGTCACCAGCTCTTCCTCGGCGTTCACCGCCATCGCTGACATACAAAGTGCCGCTGTCATTGCCGCCAATACCGCAAGTCTTTTTTTCATGATTCAATTCCTCGCTTTCATAATTTGTTTTGGTGTGTTTCCTTTCTCCTATAATTTAACTAATTACACGCCGATAGTCAAATTATTTTTATCTATTTTGAACAAATTTGACCATTTATACAATACAAATTTAGGACGTTTTTTTACTTTAACCGTACAAATTTGTATTATTTCCCACCTGCGGCCGAAAAAAAGATTGTTATTTTACGGTATTTTTTTCAATGGTTTACTTTTTTACGATTCCTCCGCCCGGCCCGGCGCCCTCTTCGCCCCTTTTTGCGCCGTCAAACTGCCCATAGGAGCGCCAAAGGGCAGAGAAAAAACATCCCCGCATCACAATTTTCAACTTGGATTTCCCCCCATTTTTGCTTAAAATAAAAGAAAACGGGTGATTTTTTCACCCGAATTTCAATTTCCCACACAAAAAGGAGGATGTCATGGACTGGAAATATCAATCCCTCGCCAATGAACTGCGGCGCAAAATCGAGGACCGCCGCTATCCCGACGGCCGTCTGCCCACGGAGCAGGCGCTTTGCCGGGATTTCCAGGTAAGCCGGCAGACGGTGCGGCAGGCGCTGGCTCTCCTGGCGCGGGAGGGGGTCGTGGAAAAGCGGCAGGGCAGCGGCACCTACATTTCCCCCTCCTTTCTGAAGCCCGGGACAGTCTCAAAAAAAATCGCCCTCCTTCTGCCCTTTAGCGGCAACTCCTTTGTGCCGGAGGAGGTGTGGAGGATTTCGCCCCTCCTGTCAGAGGCCGGCTACCTCTCCCGGATTTTTTATACGGAAAACCGCTTCGGCCGGGAGCGGCAGCTGCTCTCCCTGCTTTCTGACGATCCGGTCCGGGGCATACTGACTGCCCCGCCCCGGGCCGCCTGCCCCACCCCAAACCTGGATCTGTACCGGAAGCTTCTGGATCAGGGCACCTCCATCGTCTTTCTGGGGGAGCCCTGCCCGGGGCTGCCCGGCCTCCCCGCGGTCCGCTTCGACGAGTACGCCGGGGGCTATCAGCTCACCGAGCGTCTCTTGTCCCTGGGGCACACCAGGATCGGGGGGATCTTCCGCTGGGACGACGGATCGGGCCAGAAACGATTCCAGGGCTGCCTCTGCTGCCTGAGGGATCACGGCGTCGACTTTGACGACCGCCGTTTTCTGTGGCAGGAGGGCCCCCAGGCCCCCATCCCCTCCGGACCGAATCCCCTGCGCTCCTTCCTCCAGACCCGGCTGCCGGACTGCTCGGCGGTGATCTGCCAGGAGGAGGAGACCGCCCGGCTGCTGATCCGGGAGCTGGCGCTTCTCGATATCCGGGTGCCGGACCAGATCCTGCTGGCCTCCTTTGGCACCGGACTGCCGGAGGCCCCCTCCTCCCTTCCCGTCCTCACCGCCTTTCCGGCAGAAAGAAACCCCTGGGCGCTGGCTGCCCAGGGGCTGTTGCAAACCATTTGCGGGCATCCCTTTTCGCCGGAGCCCATCGGCTGGAGTATTCCCTGAGTTTTCTCAATACCCTCTCGCCGCGATCAATTCCGGGGTCAGGTCCTGGGGCTGGAAATAGGTTTCCTCCACGTACCACCATTTTTCCGGCTCCTCCCCCTGCTCCAGCTTTTGGATGATGCTTTCCACCCGGGGACCGTGCATGGGATTGCACTCCACGTCCAGGTTGATCCTGCCCTCCATACAGGCTGTCAGCCCCGCCTCAGTGGCGTCGAAGGAAATGATGATCACCTCTCCCTCCGTTCCATAGCTGATTCCCGCCTTTTCCAGAGCCTGGATGGCGCCAAAGGCGGAGTCGTCATTCTCGCAGTAGACCACATCCGGCACCGCGCCCGTCTCCAGCAC
>CAZGRM010000085.1:0-9430 GCA_964528295.1 uncultured Lachnospiraceae bacterium | reverse complement strand
CCGCCGCCACCTCCTCGTAGGCCTTTGCCTGGGTAAATTCCCCGGGGATGCTGGCCAGAAGCTTCCAGCCCGGATGGGAGGCGATCCCCTCCTCCAGGCCCTGGGTGCGGCCCAGCTGGGCGGAGGCGCCCTCGGTCCCCTTCACGTGAAGGATCTGGATCTCCTCCCCCTCCCGGCCCTGCTCCCTCAGATACTCCTCCAGCCAGGTCATGGCCATCTGCCCCTCCTTATAGAAGTCGGAGCCCACCCACGCGGTGAACAGACTGTCATCCTCCACATCCATCATCCGGTCCACCACGATTAACGGGATGTCCGCGTCCTTCGCCTCCTGGAGGACGCCCTCCCAGCCCTTTTCCACCACAGGGGCCACCACGATGTAGTCCACCTCCCGGAGCACATAGTTGCGGATCGCCCCGATCTGGTTCTCCAGCTTCTGCTTCGCGTCGTCAAAGAGCAGCTCGTAGCCCTTCTCCTCGGTGAAGGTCCGGCGCATGGACTCGGTGTTGGCCACCCGCCAGTCCGACTCGGCGCCCACCTCAGAGAAGCCCACCACAATATTCTCATTCACGGTCTCCTCCAGCTGCCCCGCAAGGTCCAGGTCCGGGCCGCAGCCGGAGATTCCCGAGAGCCCCGTCAGCAGCAGGAGCCCCAAAAATCCCCCGTACTTTTTTCTCGTCTTCATCTCTCTTTTCCTTCCACCCCAAGACGGTCTCCGTCCGTCTCCATGTCCGGCATCCGCTTCTCTTCCTCCGCCCAGACTCTCTTTGGCAGCCGGACCTCCACCCGGGTGCCCTCCCCGGGACGGCTCTCCACCCGCAGTCCGTAGCCCGGCCCAAAGAGCAGCTGCAGCCGCTCATGGACCGTCACCACGCCAAAGCCCACGGTCTGGCGCTTCTCCAGTCCCTCCTTTAGCTGGGCCAGCCGCTCCTCAGTCATCCCGGCCCCGTCGTCCTCCACGGTCAGCAAAATATCCTCGCCCGCCTCCCGGCCTCTGACCTGGATCCGGCCCTGGCCCCGCTTCAGCTTGATGCCGTGATACAGAGCGTTTTCCACCAGGGGCTGCAATGTCAGCTTCGGAATCTCATATCCCCACAGCGCCGGATCTATGTCGATCTGATACTCCAGAATATCCTGATACCGCACCTGCTGGATCTCCAGATAGCTGCGCACATGCTGCTCCTCCTCCCGCAGCGTGATAATGTCTCTCCCTCTGCTCAAAGAGAAGCGGAAAAAGGCGGAAAGGCTGGTGACCATCTCCACGGCCTGGCCGTTTTTCTCCATCTCAATGAGCCAGACGATGGCGTCCAACGTATTGTAGAGGAAGTGGGGATTGATCTGGGCCTGGAGCAGGGCCAGCTCCGCGCTCCGCAGACTCATCTGCTCCTGGCGGTTCTGCTCGATCAGCTGATTCAGCCGCTCCACCATGTTCTCAAAGCCGTCGTTCAGGGTCTGGATCTCATACTCCTGGGCCTTAATCGGAGTCTTTACGGTCAAATCTCCTTCGCCGATGGCCTGCACCCGGCCGCACAGATCGCTGATGGGCTGGGTGATGGACCGGCCGAACCGGAGGCTGCGGCGCACCATGACGGTAAGCAGGATTCCGGTCAGCGCCAGGATCAGCACCGCCTCAAAATAAAGCCGCTTCGTCATCTGCCCCTGAAGATAATCCAGCAGGGAGGCCTCGTGATACAGATAATTGTACATGTAGTCCTGAATGAGCTGGGTCAGCACGTAAATATTGTTCTCCAGCTGGCTGAGCCGGTCATCATAGCTCTCCGCCTCCTCGATGAGATAAATCTTGCTCTCCAGGTTCTCACACAGGTCCAGCACGCCGCTGATATCCTTCCAACTCTCCCGCTGGGTGGTGGTGTCCAAAAGCTCGCCCGCCAGCTCCTGGGCCGCCTTCACCTCCTGGATCGGCAGCCCCTCCGAGTAATGACTTCCCACCACGTAATAATACATTTTCAGATCAATGGTATCCTTGAAATCCTGGTTGAACTCCGAGGCCCTGGTCACATTGTGCAGAATCCTGGTGTATTTGTTCACATAGGAAATCAGCACGCTGAAGGTGATCAGGATCATCACCAGCACCGGAATGAAAAAGAACAGCATCAAGGTCCGCAGCCGCTTCTCCAGTGTCACATGGCGGGATGCGGCCTCCTGGCGTCTGAATCCGCGAAACGGCCCTCCCTTCTGTCCGCTCAAATCACCCACGCTCCTCTCACGACCGCTTTCCGCCGGTCCGGTAATCTCTGGGGGTACAGCCCTGGGTCTTTCGGAACACAAAGCTGAAATAATGGGGATCCTTATACCCCACCTCCGCGGCCACCTCCGCCGACCGCTTGTCGGTCTGGCGCAGCAGCTCCTTGGCCCGCTCCATCCGTTTCTGAGTCAGATACTCCACAAAGGTCTGCCGCATCTCCTGGCTGAAGACAGCGCTTAAATAATTGGCGCTGATATTGATGCGGCCCGCCACCTCCTTCAGGGAAATATTTTCATCGGAATAGTTGCTGTCGATGTATTCCAGGGCCTGGCGGACGATGTTGTGTCCCTGGCTCCTGGATTCCCGCTCCCGAAGCTCCAGGGCGCAGTTCAGCATCTGGCAGATGTAGGCCGTCAGCTCCCGGACCGTCACATTTTTCCCCACCTTCTCCACGCCGGGAAGCTGCTCCAGAAATTCCTCCTGGGAATATCCAAGGGACTCGATGAAGGCGATGGTGATGAACCGCACATCCAGCATCAGATACTGGCAGAACAGCCTGGAGCCCACCGCCTCCCGCACCCCAGCCACGTACTCCGCCACAAAGTCCTCCACCTCCCCGGGCAGTCCGTTCTGGAGAAAGCTGTTCAGCACCTTCTGGTCGATCTTGGTCATGTCCAGATTTCTCAGGCTGCTCTCATCCTCTCCCCGCATCAGCTCCTCCGTATTCTGCTTCGTCAGGATATGCTGACTGCTCATGAGATGCCGGTAGGAGAAGATATGGCTCACCTCATTGAAGCAGAGGGGCAGCCCGCTGAGCCGCCGGGTGGGCTGCCCGATGGCGACGTACCACTCCACCTGGTCTCCGTAGGGCTGAATGTGCATCCGAATCGTCTCCACGCACCGGTCCGTCAGCGCCCGGATTCTGTCCTCCTCGCCCCGCACCAGCACCGCGTAGCTGGTGAGATTCCAGCGGAACATCAGATATTCGGGATAAAGAATAAAAAACTGGGCCAGGCCGTCCCGAATCTGGGAGAGGGCCTCCCCTTCCCCGGCCTGGAGCCCGCTGACTGTCTCAAAGCTGTAGAGCAGCAGATTATAGCACTGGGCGTGGATGGGGATATTCAGCTTTCCCGCCGTCTCATAGATTCCCTCCACGGACAGCTGCCCCGCCACCATCTCCTCAAAGAAGCGCCGCCGGGAAAATTGTTCATACTCCTGCACCTCGCTGCGGAATTTTTCCAGATAGTTCTCCTGCTCCCGCTCATTTTTGATCTTTTCCTGGATCTCGTTCAGCGTCTTGATCAGCGTCACCTTGGTGATGGGCTTTAAAAGGTACTGCTCCACACCGATCCGTATGGCCTGTCTGGCGTACTCGAAATCATCATAGCCGCTGATGATCACGATCTTCGTATTCGGCAGCTCCCGGGCCACCAGACTGCTCAGAGCCAGGCCGTCCATGAAGGGCATTTTGATATCCGTGATCAGCACGTCGGGCCGCTGCTCCCGGATCATGGGCAGCGCCTGCTCCCCATCCCCGGCGTCTCCCACCAGGGTATATCCATATTGCTGCCAGGGGATGATATCCCTCAGCCCCTCCCGGATAATTGTTTCATCCTCCACCAGAAATACTTTCAACATACGCTCTCCCCCCGGTCTGCTTTTTCCGATCTTTATTTTACCATGTTATCGTATCGCAAAAAATGAGTTATTTTATCGGAAAGGTTGAATTTTTTCCGCAAAAAAAGAAGGGACCCGGCCCTTCTTTTTTGTCTCTCTATTCTGTCTCCGTCTCGGCGGCCACCACGTAGGTCACCTCGTTTGAGGAGCGGAAAATCGTATCCGAGGAGCCCACCTGGCTCACCACGATGGTATTCTCCCCCTCCTGGAGCTTATTCTTCTTAAACCGCAGCAGCTTGGAGGACAGATACTTTGTGGTAATCTTTGTACCGTTCACATAGATCCTGCTCCACTTCGTGTAATTGTCCCCGATCACATAGTACCAGGAATCCGTCTCCATGATCTGGTCGATCACCACATCCTGGGTCCCCATCACCAAATCCGACGCCGGGTAGGGATTCTCTCCTCCGTAGACGTAATGCTCCCCGTAGAGAATATCGTACTGCAAAAGCTCCATGCTCTCCTGATACTCCTCCTCCGTGGCGAAGCTGTCCCGGTTCTGGTGGAAGGTGAACATGGTGCCGTTGTGGATCCCTAGGCGGTCCAGCATATCCGCCAGAAGCTGATAGGAGGTCATATCCCCGTCCTCCTTCTCCAGGCCGAAATTGTTCCAGGTGGCGTACTGGGTCTGGAAGAGACTGCCGGTGGCCATATCCTCCTCCGTGAGATTCATGGTGGGCAGGTGGTCGCCGAACATGACCACAAAGGTCTTCTCATCCCGCTTCTCCAGCATCTCGATCAAATCTCCGATAAAATCATCTACCTCATGGATCTGGTTCACATAATACTCCCAGGCGTACCGGGTCCCCTCGTCCTCCACGCCGGAAACTCCGATGGCCGGATCCTCCAGCACCTGCTCATGGGGATAATCTCCGTGGCCCTCCACCGTGATGATGTACACAAAATCCGGCTGATCCGGAGTATAGTCCAGAGATTTCTCCGCCTCGCCGATCAGGATATCGTCGGTGGGCCAGGTGCCAAGGGGCGTATAATCATGGATGTCCATCATTTCCTTGCAGGTAAAGGTATCGAAGCCCATCATGGAAAAGGCGTTGGCCCTGCTGTAAAAGTTTCCTCCGTTATTATGCACCACGTGGGTGCCGTAGCCCAGGGTGTGAAGGTCGGAGGCGATGCTCTCGCAGTTGGTCTGCTTCAGAATCGTCTTGTAGGGATATTCTCCCAGGCCAAAAAACTGCATTCCCATGCCGGTCAGCACCTCAAACTCGGTGTTGGCCGTGCCGGCTCCCACCACCGGCACCTCCAGGTACCCGGAGGTATAATTCTCATATAAATGGTGAAAATTCGGCACCACCTCGCCGTCCAGCTCCAGAAAATTGATCAGCTCCGGATCAATAAAAGATTCCAGAAGAATACAGATAATATTCGGATAATCCTGCTCCGCTACTCCCTCTTCTTCTGGAATCTCTGTGTCGCTCTTTGCCGCGCCTGTCTCCAGGCCGCTGTCCGCCTCTGTCCCGGCCTCCGCCTCAGCGCTGACCGGCTCCGTCCCGGCTCCGGCCTCCGCCGCTTCCGGGGCCGCTATGACGGTGTCCCCCGGAGCCGCCGTTTTGCGGCTCTCCTCCCGGTAAAGCCCGGCCCCCCCGTCGCTGTCTCCTAAGCTCTCCCGCATTTCCTCATCCGAAGCGGATCGGGCGCCGTCCCCGTTCACCTTGGCCAGCACCGCGTTCACGGCCTCCTCGGAATAGTCCTCCGGCGCGCTCATTCCCCGGTCCAGCACGCTGGAGGAGAAGCTGTAGACGAAACCGTAATCCCGATATCCCTGGGCCAGATTTTCAAAATAATCCGTCAGGATATTATTGCTCACCGCCGCGTCCGTCACCTGGGGGATCATCACCACCATCAAAGCCGACAGGGCTACACCCATCAGCCGGTGAGGCTTTCCCTGGTACTTGGGCCCCTTAAACCAAAAGAGAATCAGAAGCAATACCACGATGCTCACTCCGGCGATCACCATCGCCGCCTCCGTGGTGGTGAAATAATTGCTCTGCATGGTGAACAAATCACCCACCATCTTGATATCCGTAAAGCTGAAGGGGGAGACCCGCTTCGCCAGGATACAGCCGTTGATCAGGCCAAGGAACAGCCAGAAGAAGGAGATCATGGTCCTCATCACCGCCCTGCGCTTCACCGTGTAGACCAGCATCAGCGAGGCGAATACCAGCAGGGAATTATACAGGAATACAAGATTCCGGTCTACCGCGAAGTAGCAGGCCTCCACGAAGGAGTGGCGGGAGATCCACTCGATCAAAAAGCAGATGCCGCAGGCCAATAAAATATGAAAGAGCATGGAGTACCGGTTCAGAACCCGGATCACCGCCTCTTCTCTGGGCGACCTCTCCCGGACCCTGCGGACCTTCTTTTTCCTCGTCCTCAGACTGCTCTTTTCGGCGCTGGCTTCCAGCTTTACTTGTTCTCCTTGTTTTTCTTTCTTCCTAAACATACACTTACCCTCTTTGTACGTCCCCACACAAACACCCATTATTTACTTTATGTTCCACTTGTGTATCTTATGTAATATTTCTGTAAGACATTTGAAAGAGTAATCTTTTTTTTGGGAAATGTCAACTGACTCCGCACAAATTTAAGGTTTTTTTCATTTTCCCTCCACATTTTACTTTTATTCTTTCCTTGAAAAACGCATAATTTTGTCTGGATTCTTTGCCCGCGATATGATAATTTATAATCAGAAGCGTTAGAAAGGATTTTTCTGTTTATGAAAAAATTGCTATATATGTCTCTTTTTGTGATCCTGTTTTTGTCCGGATGTGAAAAAAATCCCTCCGTCACGGCCCCGGAAAGCCTTTTTCAGATGAGCGGAACGGCCACGGCGGCAGGCGTGAAGCCGGGGGACGGACCGAAGGAATTCAAGGCCGCCTACCGCAATTATACGATTCAGGTGGCCTACAATGAAATGGAGTCCACCTACATGGTGATGTCCATCGATAAGATTCCCTACGAGGATCCCATCTCCACCATTATCGCGAATCTGTTTATCAACGGGGAGCCGGTCAGCGAGGAAAAGCTGTGCGAGGAAAATGACACGGAGCCGGAGAATCTCCACGCCCTGCTGAGCTCCGCGGCGTTTCTTCGGAGAAATGAGGTGATTTACCGGTATCTGATCTTCGACTGGGAGGGAGGCGTGATCACGGATATCGACTCCGATGAGCTGAACTATAATGAAACCTTTGAAGTGCCCTATGTGGAAATGTAGGGAGGACACCCGGTCCTCCCTGTTTTCTTACTTCTGACACTCCCGGGCGATGATGTAGATCCGCTCACTGTCCTCCCTAGGAGGGTCGAAGGTGAAGGCGTCGTAGACGGCCTCCACCGAAAGGCCCGCCCTCTCCAGGAGGCGGCATACGGTGTCCGTGTCATAGGCCCTCTGGTAATGGGTTTCCTCGTATTTCTCATAGAGATTTTGGTCGTTTCGGATAAAGAGCGTCAGGTCATACTCGTTGATCCGCTCCTGAGGGTCGTACCAGTTTTCCCAGATAAAGCTGGATTCCTCCCGGTTTTCGGCGATGACGGTGTCCCCCAGCTGTGTCTCGTACTTATAGATGGTGCTCAGGTCGAACAGAAAGATTCCGCCGGGGTCCAGGTAATTGTTGACCAGCCGGAAGACCTGGAGGAGGTCCTCTTCCTCCGTGATGTAGTTCAGGGAATCGCAGACACTGACCACCGCCTTCACAGTGCCGTAGAGCTCAAATTCCCTCATGTCCTGCAAGAGATACAAAATGTCATGGCCGGAGGCCTCCTTTTTTTCCTGGGCCAGCTCCAGCATGTCGGGGGAGCTGTCCACTCCGATCATGTCGTACCCGAAGCCGACCAGCAGCTCCGTCATGGTCCCGGTGCCGCAGCCCAGCTCCAGCACCAGGCCGTCCCTGGCGCCATAGCGAAGAAGAAGCTTGTGGAGGTAGAGAGACCACTCTTCATATGGGATATTGTCCATGAACAGATCGTACACTCGGGCAAAGCTTTCGTAGGATGGCATAGTTTTCCTCCTGAGTCCTGATGATTCAGCCAATTATTTTTGATGTCCTAATTCTTCCGGTTCTTCAGATACTCCTCCAGGAAACGGTAAAATACCTCCATCTCCTGATCCGTTCCGATGGTGATCCGCAGATAATGATCGATCCGGGGCTTGTTGAAATAGCGGACATAGATGCCTGCCTCCCTCAGCGCCCCAAAAAGCTCCGCCGCCGGGCAGGCCGGGTGGGTGGCAAAGAGAAAATTCGCCATGGAATCTCCGAAGGAAAAGCCAAGCTCTGCCAAACGCTTCTTTGCCTCCTCCCTGGTGGCAATGATTTTGGCCCGGGTCTCCTCAAAGTAGGCCCGGTCCTCCAGGGCCGCCCGGCCCAGCGCCAGGGCGGTCTCGTTCATGGTGTAGGAGTTGAAGGAGTATTTCACATCGTTCAGATATCGGATCAGCCTCTCGTCCCCCATGGCGTACCCGATCCGCATGCCCGCCAGGGACCGGGACTTGGAGAAGGTCTGGACCACCAGCACATTGTCGTACCGCTTCGCAAGCTCCAGCGCCGACGTCCCCCCGAAATCAATGTACGCCTCATCCACCAGGACTACGACGTCCCGGTTGTGCCGGATGATATCCTCGACGGTCTCCAGGGGCAGCAGCACCCCGGTGGGCGCGTTGGGATTGGGGAAAACCACGCCTCCGTTTTCCTTATAATAATCCTCCTTCACGATCTCAAACCGCTCATTCAGAGGCTGGCGCTCATAGGGGATCCGGAAGAGCTCCGCCCACACATCGTAAAAGGAATAGGTAATGTCCGGAAACAGCACCGGCTTCTCCCCGTTAAAAAAGGTCAGGAAGCACATGGCAAGCACATCGTCCGAGCCCACCCCCACAAAGACCTGGGATTCCTCCAGTCCGTACTCCCGGGCGATGGCCAACACCAGCGTCTCCGCCGCAGGGTCAGGATACTTCCGAAGCTTCCCCCACTCCAGCCCGGCCAGAGCCTCCGCCACCCTCGGCGACGGGGGATAGGGGTTCTCGTTGGTATCCAGCTTGATAACAACTCTCCTTCTGGGCTGCTCCCCCGGCACATAGGGAACCACCCTCCTCACATTTTTCTCCCATTCTCTCATCCTTGGCACCTCCATAGCTTCTAAGAAAAAAGGATGACCGCAGTCATCCTCTTCTGACAGTTTTCACCGCCTTAGTATAAGATATTATATGGGCAAAGTCAATCCTTATCCGGCCGTTGCCCGATTTTGGAAAGTTTTCTACCCGACACGGCGGCGTCCGAGTGAACAGTAACCTTTCCAACGCTACAGTTCTGTTACCTCCAATCCAAGAACCCGATTATTGATGCCCCACAGCATAAACAGAAGAAATTTGACTGGATACGGTCTCGTCCAATCGGATTCCTGTTCAGTATAGATATGGTCTTAATTTTTCAATTAGCTCATACACCTTTGTGCCCGGCGCGGAATTCGCCGGAGGTCTTCCAGCGTTTGTTTCATCCAGCTTTTTGGCATACCGGACTGCCTGATCCATGTATGGCCTGA
>CAZGRM010000084.1:0-13474 GCA_964528295.1 uncultured Lachnospiraceae bacterium | reverse complement strand
GGCGTCCGCGGCCGTGTGCTCTTCCAGACAGGAACGCACGGACGTTCCTCTGTATCCCATGCATCGCCCCTCCTTTCACCACATAATTTTTATTATGTGGTGAATATCCGCGCCCTGGTCCGGGGCCTTTTGGCAAAACAGCAGCTATTTTCGCCGATAAAATAAGGAATTTATATGATTTTTACTCTTGTATTTTAAAATAAGCCCTGTTATAATAAGAAAAGCTATTAAGATGTGATTATGTAATGGCAATTTTCTACCACATAATAAAAATTATGTGGTTTTTTTGATTTCCGCGGCCTTTATACCACCAGCCCCAGCGCGTCCATGCGCTGACAGTGCTCCTGACCGGTGGAGATGATATAAATTCTGGTGGTGTTTACATTGCTGTGTCCCAGGATGTCGGCCAGCTTGGCGATGTCCTTGTCCATCGCGTAGAAGCAGCGGGCAAACAGGTGGCGGAGATTGTGAGGAAACACCTTTTTCTCCTCCACACAGGATTGTCTCGCCAAAGCCTTCATCCGCTTCCATATATTACTCCGGTCCAGCGGCCGGCCGGTCCTGGTGACAAATACCGGGCCGCTGGAAATATTTTGGCCGCGGATGTATGTCTCCAGCATCGCTTTGAGTTTCCCAAAAATCAAAATCGTCCGCAGCTTCCCCTTCATGGCTATGACGGCCTCCCCCGCCCGCACCGCCTCCACGATGACAAACTGGAGCTCCGACACCCGCATTCCGGTGCCGCAGATGGTCTGGAGCATCAGCGCCAGCTTTTTGTCCTTCCGCTCCTCCGCCATTTTGACCATCCGCAGATATTCCGGCTTCGACAGCTCCTTTTCCCGGGAGCAATATGCCTTTTTCTGAATTTTCAGCTGCTTCACCTTCAGCTCGCTGTGCCCCAGAAAGGAGAAAAAGCTGTTGAGCGCCGCCAGCTTCGTATTCACGCTGGACGGCCGGTACCGCTTTCGCAGCGTTTCCTTATATTCGATCACTTGTTCCTTCGCCACTTCTCCGCCCACATAGTCCAAAAAACGGAAAAGCTCCCTTCGATACTGCTTTCTGGTGGCCTCACTTCGCTCCTCCCGCAGCATCCATTCCAAATATTCTTCCACTTGATGTTTTGAAAAATGTTCTGCCATAAATTGATTCCCTCCAAAATACATTTTCTTCTTTTGTATGCTTTTTTATTCCCAGAGAAAATTGCCGCTTTTGTGAAATGAAAAAAAGCCCTGCGCCTTCCGGCAGAATAAGCTCTGTCGAAAGGCACAAGACTATCAATCTTATTTTTATGATCGATTTTACTGTCTGTTTTTGCTGGCTCTGATGTAGGGATCTCCCCAGAATGAGATCAGCAGCTCCGCCACCATAAAGCACCAGATCACCGGCTCACAGAAAATCACAGCCGTGTACTGAAATTTGGGAATGAGGAAAACAACAAACAGAATCTTCCCGACCAGCTCAATGATGCTGGAAAAAAGCGGAAGAATTTTCTGTCCGATGGCCTGCAGGGACACTCTGGTGACGTTCAGCACACCTAAAATGGCCAGACACGGAGCCGCCACCCGCACGTACATTGCCCCGTTTTTCAGTATCACCGGCTCACTGGAGCCGGAAATCAGCCGGATCAAATCGGGGGCAAACAGCAGTATCAGCACCGTAATCACCACCGCACATCCTCCGCTGTACAGATAGGCGCATTTCACCCCGCTTCGGATTCTTTTCCCCTGGCCCGCTCCCCGGTTCTGAGAGACGAAGGTATTGATGGTCTGAATCATGGCGCTGAAGGGCATCATACAGAACTGGTACAGCTTTCTGGCCGCCGTGTGCCCTGCGATCACCAGATATCCCAGGTCATTGATACCATATTGCAAAATCGCGGTGCCCGCGTACACGATGCAGTTCATCAATCCCATGGAGAGTCCCTGTCCGGCCAGCTCTCTGTACAGCCCTCCGTTCACCTTGAAATGCTGCCGGGATGGGATCAGCGTTTTTGCCCGCTTCCAGATGTAGCACAGGCACAGCAGCACCGAGACTCCCTGAGCCACCACCGTCGCCACCGCCGCTCCCCGGACCCCCATATGAAAACGGGTGATAAACAGCAGGTCCAGCCCCACATTCAGCAGTGAGGAAATCACCAGAAACACCAACGGCATCAAGCTGTTGCCAATGGCCCGCAAAAGTCCCGCACAGAGATTGTAGGCAAACATCACGATAATAAACAGGGTAATCGTAGAAATATAGCTGTAGGACTCACCGATCACCTCCTCCGGCGTGCGGAGGATTTTCAAAAATGGTTCCAGGATCACCTGGGCCAAAAGTGTGATTCCCAGAGAAATCACCAATCCGATCACCATGGAGGATGCCACGGAGCGTTTCAGCAGCCCCTCATCCCCCGAGCCGTAGCTTCTGGCTGTCACGATGGCCAGCCCGTTCCCCATGCCAAGGGCAAAACCGATCAGCAGATCATACACCGCCGCCGCGGCGCCCATGGCCGCCAAGGAGGTCTCTCCCAGGGTATGGCCGATGATCACCGTATCCATGGTGTTGTACAATTGCTGGAACAGGCTGGAAAAAAGAACGGGTATGGCAAACCTTACCATAGAAGGAAAAATCGGCCCATGAAGCAGGTCTACATGGGAATGTACCTTTTCGGCAGCAACCATAGCTTACTCAACCTCTTTTCTTTCACAATGCTACAAACAGGTCAGCTGTACTGACCTGTCTGTTCTGAATGAAGCTTTTTTATTGTACCAGGCGCGTGACCGCCGCCCGCTTCGCGGATCCGCTCTTTTTACTTCGGTATTACGTCCATCTCCAATGCTGTGACATGCCACGCGTTGTCATAATAAGCCATGGTCATCTTTGCGGTGGAATCTCCCACTTCCTCCCTGGTCTCTGTCTGCTGTACCGGCGTACCGTCCTCCTGAAGCTCCTCCGTATCCACGGTCACATCTCTGCGCACCACATAATGATAGGAGAACGTCATCTCCGTGGTAATGGCTCCGTTTTCCTCATCTGTCAGCTCCAGATCACCGAAGGTGGCCGCAAAGCTGGAGACCGCCACATTTTTGAATACCCGGTCCTCCTGATCAAATTCCCTGCTCTGACTCTGGATCAGCCGCTTCCCGGTGTCCTCGCACTCCTTCAGAAGCTTCAGCTTATCCGTCTCATTCTTGACCGCGGAGGAGTATACCTCCTTCAGCAGATTCACGCCCATCTCGACGCACTCGTCCTTGGCGGACTCCTTCAGCGGCATCTTATCCGTGTAATCCGCGCTGCCGTCTGTGGCGTCCAAGGTGGCGTTCACGGACTCCAACGCGGGATGGCGGACGGTCAGGCTGATTTTGCCGGGAAGAAGGCTGGGGATCTGGTAACAGTCGTAGGAAGCCTTGCCCCCGTCGCTGGTGATCCAGGAGGTATCCGCCTTCTCGGCGTTCAGATAAACCTCGGAGCCCGCAGGTACCGTCAGCAGAAAATTCTTCACCATACAGTGGCTGGACAGCACCTTCCAGCGGTCAAACATCCCAAGCACCTGCTGAGACTGCTTTTTCACCGTAAATTCCTCTTCCATCTGCTTTTCCCCGGCGGCATCCAGAAACTCTACCTCATAATCCACATATTCATTTCCGTCATTATCCCGGCTCTTTTCCTTTTCCGTCACGGTGTAGGACGCGTACAGGCTGTATTTTTTCGCCTCCAGCGCCTCCCCATACTCGGTCTGGGACATGGGCTGCTCCTCCGACTGATCCAGGCAGACAAAGGCCTTGTCCACACTGTTATCAATCAGCAAGGAAAGGTAATGGTCTATCGCATATCCCGCCGTACTCTGCCGGTAAGCCTGATAGGAAGCGGCGCTCCCGCCTCCCAGGGCGATCACCACCAGCAGAATGATTAATTTCACAAAAACTCTTTTAAACACCTTCATGTCCATACCTCCCCTAGTTCCCGGCCAGAGCCGCTTCGTAATTCAAGATGACGTTCAGATTGGCTTTCTCATAGTCATTCAGGTATTCGAACATGTGGGCGTCGAACTCTTCCGGCGCAATGGAGGGTACGTACCAGGATCTCTGGCTGAAATAGTCTGTCAGATCCTGAGAAAGGAAAATCCGTCCATGAAGCGCGAAGATCTCATTGCGGATCAGCCGGAGCTGTCCCTCGCTGTAATTGTAAAGCTCACTTTCGTCAATGTACCGGCTGCTGATTCCCCAGAGAACCACGTCCGCCGGCGTGTAGGCACCGTATCCGTCAGAATGCCCGCCGTCGGAGCTGCCGCCGGAACCGCCGCTGCCGCTGCCATCGGAGTATGTGTAATCTCCGTTGCCCGAGTCAATAATTTCCACCGGCTGCTCATAGTAGCCGCTGTCACCGCCGGAGCCACCGTCACCGGAACCACCATCCCAGCTGCCGCCATCGCCGGAGCCGCCGTCCCAGCTGCCGCCGTCACCGGAACCGCCGTCCCAGCCGCCGCCATCGCCGGAACCGCCGTCCCAGCTGCCGCCATCGCCGGAACCACCGTCCCAGCTGCCGCCATCGCCGGAGCCGCCGTCACCATTCCAGGTCTCTCCGCCGCCATCGCCGTCCGCGGAACCGCTGCCTGTGCTGATCACATTTCCGTCCGCGTCCGTCTGCGTGGTCTCGATCACATTGCCGTTCTCATCTGTTTCTGTCTGGCGCTCACTCTCTGTCTGACGCTCGCTCTCGGCGCCCTTGATAATGCTGCCTGACGCGGTCACAGTGAACGGGTCCGTCTCATAGATGCGGTCCCCGGTGGTCTCAGGAGCTATCGTCTCCTCCTGCTGGCTCTCGGACGATCCCTCGGATGCCGGAGTTTTGATCAGCACTGTGTCGGACATCAGTACATCGGCGGTGAAGAAGGACGCCCCTGCCGCCAATACGCAGCCAATTATAAAGCCGCTGTTTCTTTTTATCATATTTTTCCTCTTCATTATTTATCTCTCACCCCTTCAAGGGGCATCATAACACAGTTGTCGAAAAAAGTCCATGAAAACTGCTACGATTTCCTTTTTCTTGTCATAAAAACCACTATGATTTCCTCTTTTTTACAGGAAAAAAGCAGACTGCCGCCGTCAGCGCGAACAGAAAAAAGCCCATCATCAAAAGCAGCAGCCCCTCCTTCTTTCTCACGCCTCTGGACAGACCGGGTACAAGGCGGAGTATTTCCTCTTCCTTGCGCTCCTCCAAGCTCTCTCCGCTTTTTTCGCCGGGAATGGGACCGCCCGTTCCCACAAAGACGGGGATCTCCCCGCTCCAATATTCGTTTCCCGCCATGTCGGCCAGATAGACCTGAACAGTCTGCCAGTCCTCCGCCGCCGTCAGCTCCAGCTTCACCGCCTCCCGCAGCTCCTTTTGGCCGCTCAGCTCCCTTTGAAGCTGGCCGTTTTGATAAATTTTCATGGTCCGAACCGCTCCGTTATCCTGAGGCTGGAAGCAGGCCGTCACCTTCTCCTGCCGGTACACCTCCCCCTCCTCAATGCCTGTGATCCGGCAGCCGGGCGCCGTTTGGTCTAGGGCAAAGGTTACCTGCTTTTTCGGAAGCCCGGCGCCGCTTTTCTCCGCCTGATCCTTCGGGGTCAGAAGGAGCTCATAGATCCCTTCTTTCTGAAAATAGGAGGCGGGTATCGCATATTGATACTGTTTCCAGGAATCCCCGCTCCCCTCCCTGCTGACTTGATAATCCTGGCCCCGGCGAAGCTGTTTTAATTCTCCGTTTTCCCGGCAGAAAATTTCCGATTCCCCCGCATAGCTCTTGTTTGTCTCTGAGAAGGTAATGTCAGCGGGCTCCGCAAGGTAGTAGCCGTCCAGCTTTTGTTTTGTCTCCGCCGACAGATCATAGACGGGGCCAAAACGGTTGACGGAGAATTCCATGGTCTTTTCTGTCTTGTTTCCGGCCAGATCCTGGGCTTCCACTCGCAGATCATAGATATCGTCGTACTCCTGCCGCCGCGGGAAATCGAAATAGACGACGCTGGCGCCCTGCTGGTCCTCCTGGTTTTTTCGGATGACCGGCTCCTGGCCGTTGTTGGCGCCCCGGATGGTTATTTTCAGGGATCCTCTTTTGTAATAATCGTCCCGGCATTCCACCTGAACCGGAATTTCTCCAGTATTGGCGGTCTGATTTTTTACTCCGCTCACCTCGATCTTTGGTGGCGTCTGATCGACGCAGAGGATGCCGCTCTCGGAGAAGGACACATTTCCCACCTGATCCTCCGTTCTCATATATATCCGGTATATCCCTTCCTTGCGAATGATAAACCGGGAGCCGTTTTCTACGGAAATCCATTCTTGGGTATCCGATATCTGTCCCTCGTTTTCCCGGCCGGCCTCATTGGCGGAGACTGGCTCTTTGCCGCTTTTTTCAGAGGAATTTTCGGTTGATATCCTGTTTTCCCACCCCTGCCGGAGGCCGCTGTCCTGGTCCTCACGGGAGAGCTGCCAGATACTGCTGTTCCATTCTTCCTGGGATATTTCCCGGATATAGTAGGATAATGCTTTCAGGCCGCTTTTGCCGTCGGGCGCCACCTTCAGGCTGACCTCCGCGGACCGCGCCGCGTAGATCACGCCATTTTCAGAATTGCCGGACACGCTGGCCTCCGCGGCCGGAACGTCTCCGTCCACAAAATAGGCCTCCCGGCACGTCTTTGAATTTTCCAAAACCTTTCCCTCGTCATCTACCTGGCTGAGCCAGAAGGTGAGAATGCCGTCTTCCCGCACATCCTTGATCCCGCCTCCTTTCTTGTATGTTCCGGTGCTTAGGGGCTTTACATAGACACCGGTGCCCTGCCGAACCCACAGCCGGTCCTTTTCATCCCGGTACCAGGCATTGCTGTCTCCGATGATTTCGTACTGTTTGCCTCTCTCGATGGGCGAGGAGGCGGCGGGCGGCTTCTCCGACGTCCCTGTTTTTTCCCTATTCCTGACAAGAATATCCCCGCTCTCTTCATTTTCCGGCTCGTCTTCTGGAGTTTTGGTGGCCGGGGTTTCGGCCACTGAGGTTTTGGCCGCTGAGGTTTCGGTGGTCGGAATTTTGTTTTCTGCTTCTTCTTTGTACGCAGTCTCTTTTCCGGGGCCGCTCCGGGACGGTTCCTCCTCCGGGGTGCCTCCGGCAGGATTTGTGTTTGCTTTATTATCTGAAAGTAACTGCCCTGACTCCACGCCCCGCACAAGGCTTTCATCCGCAAATCCGCTGATCTGTCTCCGGCTGCCGGTTTCTTCCAGAGCTGTTCCCAGTATCAGCAGCAGGGAGCCCGCCGCCATCAGAAGGGCTCGATATTTTCTTTTTTGCGTTTTTTTCGGTTCCTTCGATTCTTTTCTACCATTCCCGCTCTTTTCGTTCACTCATCCATCTCCTTTTGTCAAACTATCCCACTGTCACTTCGCCGAGGCCTTCTCCGCCGCCAGGTTTTGCGGGAACGCCTGGTCTACGGCCAGCTTTGCTTTTTGGCATTGGCGGCGGATTTTGTCCTTTCTTCCGTCACTCAGCTCTGACCGCTCCGCAAAGTCCAGCAGCTCTCCCAGCAATTCCAGCAGTTCCTCCCGCCGCTCCCCTCTCCGTTTCAGCTCCCCGCACCGCATGATCAGGCCGCAAAGCAGCTCCCTCGCCAGCTGTTCCCGGATCCCCGCCGCCTCCCGGCGGAAATTTTCCGTTTTCCACAGCGTTTTTGTATCGCGCCAAAATTGCCAGTAGGTCTCCTGTCGTTTTGTTTCATCCTCCTCCTTAGCCAGATGGTCGTAATGCCGGGCGATTTTTCCGTGAATCCGGGCGGACTCCCACCAGTCCGGCAGCCGCTCCTCCTGGCCGCGGGACTCCACCGCCTTCTCAAACCACCGGGCCGCGGCTGCCCTGCCCCCGGTCTCCTCATGGTAATACCAGTAGCACAGCCCGATCCGGTAGGCCAGCTCTCCATACCGCCTGTCATGGGACTCCGTCCGCTCCTTGGCCGCCGGCTCCCGGCCCGGATATACGGCAAACAGCAGTTTCTTTAGCTCTTCCTCCTCCTTCAGACTGAAACGGAAGTCCCGGGTAATCCGCTCCACGAGGGGGAGAGGCACGGCCGCCTTCTCCGGTCCCATCCCGACCGCCTCCCTGCGGCAATGGCCGTCCTGGGAAAGTCCAAGCTCCTCCGGCCGGCTTAGCGGCCGGTCCTGAACCGCGGACTGGTCCGTTTCATCTACCTGGTGCCGTGCCCGGATTGAAAATGTCAACAGAAAAATAAGCATAAGCAAGGTTCCTCCTAACCGCATACAATATTCTTTCAAGGCGCTCCGCCTGATGCTCTGCCGCCCCCTCCCTTCTCTAGAGCGTGTTTGAAAATTCACTCCATCTCCCACAAATTGGACCGGCCATCTAGAGCATGTTTGAAAATTGCTTTCCATGAGATATGCTTCCCAGTTTGTGGGAGATTTGCCCCAAATGAGGGAGACGCAGCGGGCTACGCCCCTCGAATGCGGGGCAAATATACCGCAAAGTGGGGAGTGCAGATCGCGGGAATGAATTTTCAAACACGCTCTAGGCACAGGCAATTTCCAAGCACGCTCTGGCATCTGCCCCTGCGGATAAAAACGCGTCACCGCCCACATCGTACCGATTCGCCGGCAGGATGGTGGCGTCTTTTCATCCTATTCCGTTCATGCGGTCTGTCTTCCTCTTTTTTGCGGAAAACCACTCGCCGCCCGCAGCTGTTTCATGGGAAGGCACCGTACCAGATATTCTTTGCCCTCCGAACCGCTGCCCAGCTCCCGCTAAATCTGGTAAGAACCACCCGGCGCAGGGTATGTCGAAATAGTCCTTCTGTTTTACGAAGTCTCGCCTCCTCTCCTGTATTCTCTCTCCCTTTTTTGAATTCCCGGATGAATGATCCTCTGAAACCTAAACTATTTGTGATATGTTATTGAAATGATTTGTGATTTAATTATGGGCGATCTCCCGTGATTTGTCAACTGTTTTTTCATAAATAAATCTTAATAATATCAGAAAGTACAAACAGCACAGACAACACCGCTGTTTGTACTTAATACAAAGAAACGCAGTAGTTTTTCCGCCGTACCGTGTCCGATTTTTTACCGCTCTTCCTGTACCGTGCCTGATATTTTTCTAACGCGCTCGATGGCGCTTCCGTTGTCCTGTAGATTTTGGCTCAGGACGCAGAGGATGTAGGCGGAATCTCCCTCCTCCACGATGGCGATGTCATTTTCCACATACTGTCCGTAATCCCCCGCCAGCTCTCCTGTCTTGTTGGCGGCCGAGGCGGCGCCGGTGAGGCCTGACGGGATTTTGTTGACCCTGGTCTGCTGTGTCAAATAAGCGTACATTTTCCCGGAGGCCTCCGGGCCTACGCAGGTCCCCCGGTAGATGCTCTCCAGCAGCCTCCGGCAGTCGTTGGCGGAGGTGTAATTGTCACCAGACGGGTTTTGCTCCAGGAACTGGCGGCCCATCTCTGTGGAGGTGTAGCCGTTTTCCCGGCAGAATTGATTGACAATCTCGATCCCCGCCCGGGCATCGCCCTGGCCCAGCCGCCGAAGCAGCGTGTTGGCGGCCTCATTGTCGCTGACTGTGATCATGTCGGTGATGAGCTGCTTCAGCTCTCCGTCATAGTTTTCCTCGATGACAATGCGCCGGTCCTCCGAGGAGGGATAGCAGACCCGGTCGTAAATGGCCGCCATCAAAAAGACCTTGATCACACTGGCAGAGGCCATCCGCTGGTCTCCGTTGATGTCTCCCTCCGCCTCCGTATCCAGATTTTTCACGCTGACCGCCCAGCTTTCTCCCTGGTCCATGGCGGGATAAAGATAATTTTCGCCCAGCAGCTCCAGCAGCGCGCTCATCCGGGCCGCGTCCTCCGGGGCCACCTCCGCCTGCTTCATTCCCTTTTTCGTGAAATACTCATCGATGCCGTCGGCGATTCCCTCCACCATCAGCTCCTGGACGGAAGCGTCCGCCATGCGCAGATCGTCGGACTGGTTCGTCATAAATCCCATCTCCAGGATCATCACCGGCAGCTTGCTCCAGTTGATTCCGGTCATGTTATCGTAATACTGGACTCCCAGGGACTGGAAGGACGCCTTTTCGCAGTAATTGTTCAGAATACACTCTGCCAGGGTGTAGGAGTCCGCCGCCAAATTTCCCACATAGGGGTTGGAGGAGGAGGGCACCATGGCCAACGCGCCCTGGACGCTGGAATCGGTGGAGCCGTTGGCGTGAATCCGCACGTAGATGTCGCCGCCCTCCTCGTAGGCCAGCAGCGCCCGCTCCGCATTGCTGATGGCGGTATCGTTGTCCTTGCGGGTCAGAATTACCTCATAGCCCCGGCTCTCCAGCTCGGCGCCCAGCAGCAGGGAAATTTCCAGATTCAGCTCGTACTCCTTTTTTCCGCTGTAGGGGCCCTGGGTGCCCGTGGTGGATTTGGCTTTCATCTCGGAGGAACCGGGGGCGTTGGGCTCTGTGGCGCTCATATCCACCCAGCTTCCCTGATGCCCCGGATCAATGGCCACCGTCAGCTTCTCCGCAGGCTCCGTCTCCGGCTCCTCACTCTCCGAAACGTTCTGGTCCGTCTCACCGTTTTCGGAACCGTCCTGATCCGTCCCAGGCTCCTCCCCTGACTCTTTGTCCGCGCCGGACGTTTCATCCTTTCCCGTCCCTTCGGCCGCACCGGACGTTTCATCTTCTTCCGTCTCTCCGCCGTCTGTCTCCTCCGGGCTTTCCTTCGCCGTCTCCGTCAATACTCCGTCTTTTCCGTTCTGGCCGCTGTCCTGCTGCCCTGTCTTTGACCAGTTTTCCGTCCCGGCGGCTCCCAGCCACACCAGGATGGCCAGGCAGACCACCAGCACGGCCACCAGCCCCACCAGGATCCCGGTCACTGGCAGCTCGCGTCTTTTCTTTTTATTCCCCATCCATCTCCCGCCTTCCGATAAAAAATCAAATGTTGACGCTACTATACCCGGAATTTTCCCAAAATACAAGATAATTATTCTTAATTTCTCAAAAAATGCGGAGGGGCGCCGGCATGGTCCGCCGGCGCCCTTCCGCATGTTTGAAAACGCATTGAACCGGCCATACAGGCACAAGCAATTTCCAAACCCGCTCCGAATATTTTATTTCTCGTACAAAAATTTTTCCGGCAGAGATACCTTGAAATCTCTGGCCAGAGCCCGGAATTCCTCCGGCTTTATGGTCTGGCGCTTGCCCGCTCCCATGGACAGCACCTTCACCAGAATCTCCGCCGCCTTCTCCACCGTATGCATCAGCCCAAAGGTCAGATCAAAATCCTCGCCGGAGCAGAACATCCCGTGATGAGCCCAAATCGCCACGTCGTACTGCCTCATCAGCTCGCTGGTGGCCACCGCGATGTCCCGTCCTCCAGGCACCATCCAGCCCACTACGCCGATCCCGTCCGGGAACACCACGGGGCACTCGGTGGCCATCTCCCACAGCTCCCGGGTAAATACCTCGTCCTCCAGAGGAAGAACGAAGGTCAGGGCAATCACATTGGCCGGATGGGCATGGTAAATCACCCGATGGGCCCCGCCGGAGACAGCCTTTTTCACCTCATGGTTCATCAGATGGCTGGGCAGCTCGCTGGTGGGCCTGCCGCCGTTCACCAGGCCCCAGAGAATCCGGTAATTTTCTCCCCGCTCATCCAGCTGAAGAACGCAGGCGCTGTCCGCCGGATCCAAAATCACATTTCGGAAATATTTTCCGCTGCCGGTCACCATAAAGTATTCCCCGGCCAGTCCCGGCACGGAGGTTCCGATGGGGCGCCACTCCCCCTCCTGGCTGAAATAGGGGCGTACCTCCTCCACCTCCTCCGACTTTATTCGGTAGGACAGATTCCCCCCGTTTCGCTCATGCCAGCCCTGCTCCCAGCCGTCATTACACATTCTGATAAATCCCTGAACAAATGCCACATCCAATATACTCATCTTTCCGCTCCTTTTTCTCATATCACAGCAACACATTTCACACTCACTGGTTTTCCCGTATCACAGCAGCACCTTTCACACTCTCTGATTTTCCCGTACCGCGGCAACACATTTCACGCTCACCGTTTTTCCCGCATTGCGGCAACACATTTTATCCTCACTGTTTTTACCGCTTGCTCAGCACCTCGTCCTCGTACCTTCTCACCTCATCGTACCAGGTCTCCCGCACCGGAGCTCCGCTCCGCTCACAATAGTAATCCCACACATCCCCGAAGGGGCAGGTTTTCAGCTCCTCCTGAAGCATCATTACCTCGGTCAGCCTTCCCTCATTCTGAAGCCTTGCCAGCTTCTCATTGGGGCACAGCAGCGCATAGAGCAGAGCCTTCCGGAAGCTTCTCAATCCCACGGTCCAGGCGGAGATCCGGTTGATGCTGGCGTCAAAGAAATCCAGCCCGATCATCACCCGGTCTATGGCATTGTTTCTCACGATCTCCTTCGCGATCTCCTTTGTCTCATCATCGAACAGCACCACATGGTCCGAATCCCAACGCACCGGCCTCGTCACATGGAGGGCGATTTTGTCGAAAAACAGCAGCATGGCGGATATCTTGTCGGACACCACCTCCGTGGGATGGTAGTGGCCGTTGTCCATCAGGGGCAGAATCCCCCGGCTGGCCGCGTAATTCACCGTAAACTCGGAGGAGCCCACGGTGTAGGACTCCATGCCGATGCCGAACACCTTGGATTCCAGGCACACCAGCACCTGCTCCTTATCATAAGGAATGGAGAGGATCTGATCCAGGGAATCCCGGAATCTGGCCCTCGGGCTCAGCCGGTCCGCCGGGATATCCTTGTAGCCGTCGGGAATCCAGATATTCATGACACAGGGCTGCCCCAGCTCCCGGGCAAAATATTCAGAAATCCGTATGCAGGCCTGGCAATGGCGGATCCAGAAGCTCCGCACCTCCTCGTCGGGGCTGGAGAGGGTCAGATTGTCCTTCACCATGGGGTGGGAAAACATGGTGGGATTGAAGTCGATCCCCATCCCCCTCTCCCGGGCAAATTCCACCCAACGGCGGAAATGCTTGGGCTCCAGGGCATCCCGGTCCACGATCTTCCCGTCCTCAAAGATCCCGTAGCTGGCATGGAGATTCAGCTTCGTCTTTCCGGGAGCCAGGCTCAGCACCTTGTCTATGTCCGCCATCAGCTCCTCCGGTGTCCTGGCCCGGCCCGGATAATTTCCCGTGGTCTGAATCCCTCCGGTGAGGGGGCCGTCCTGGTCAAAGCCTGTCACGTCATCCCCCTGCCAGCAGTGCATGGAAACGGAAATCCGGTCGAGAATTTCCAGCGCCCGGTCCGTGTCCACTCCCATTGATTTGTAAATCTCTCTTGCCGATTCATAACGCCGCGTTGTCATCATTGTATTTCTCCTCTCTTTTTCACTCAATATTTTTTCCCTGGTACTCCCTCACCTCAAAGGAGGCTCGGATACATGCTCTGGCCTCTTTGAGACCGGCAAACCTTCCGTCCGCAATCA
>CAZGRM010000083.1:0-13539 GCA_964528295.1 uncultured Lachnospiraceae bacterium | reverse complement strand
GAACCCTTGATTTTATTGGGTTTTTCCTTGTTAGTCCTATTATCTCACAGTCATCCAGGAGGATGATGGGACTGTCCTTCAGGATGGCCCGGGCCACGGACAGCCGCTGACGCTCCCCGCCGGAGAGGCGGTTTCCATTTTCCCCGATCTCCGTCTCATACCCCTTCTCCATGGCCCGGATAAAGCCGTCGCAGTTGGCCAGGCGGCAGGCCTCCTCGATCTCCTGGTCTGTGGCCTCCGGCCGGGCGTAGCGAATGTTGCCCCGCACCGTGTCATTGAAGAGGAACACATCCTGATCCACCAGGCTGACGAGGGAGAGCACCTGCTCCGACGGCACCTGCCGGATATCCGCGCCGCCCACAGTGACGCGGCCGCCCTGGGGCTCATAATACTTGGAAATCAGGTTAAAGATGGTGGATTTTCCGGACCCGGAATCCCCCACAATGGCGGTGAGGCCGCGCGGCGGGATGGAAAAGCTGGCGCACCGCAGCACCGGCTCCCCCTCCGCATAGGAAAAATCCACATCCCGGAACTCAATTCCGGTGTCCTCCGGCTCAAAGGAACGCTCCCGTGCCTGCTCCTCCCGCTCCCCGAAGATGCCGCTGATCTTATCCTTTGAGATCAGCAGATTCCGGTAAGCCGTCAGCTCGATAAACAAGGTCAGATTCAGCTTTCCCACAAAAAGCGGCAGCATAATCAAAAGAATCACCGCCTCCGGCGCGATCGCGCCGTTTAGCCAGCCCCGGACAGACAGGAGGATGGCCAGAGCAAGGGCAATATAGCTGCAATAGACGAAGGCAAAGCCGATGGGAAGAATGGCCTTTTCATAGCGGTAGCTGATGTCAGAATATTCCCGCATGGCCTGGGTCACCGCCGCATTTTTCTTTCCCACCAGTCCGTAGGAGCGCAGGGTCTGGCTGCCGGTCAGGTACTCCGTGATGGCGCTGACATTTTTCTCCCTTGCCTGGTTTTTCTTCGTCCCGTAGATATGTACCTGACGGATGGAGCAGGCCATGGCCGGGATCACCAGCAGAGAGGAAATCAGCACAATCACCCCGATGGGCAGGTAAAGAAAACAGGTGTAGAGCCACACCATCAGCAGGAGAATCACATATTTTGTGATATCCGCCAGCTTGTGGGTCAGGATCTGCTCATAGTCTCCCACCTCACTGGTGGCGGCATTGATGTAAAAGCCAGTGCGGTTTTTCGTGAACAGTCCCAGCGGAATCCGCTTTAATTTGTCACCGATGGCGATACGCACCCTTCGGCTCACATCGGAGCCTCCGATCTGGCTGCCGGTGTAGGCCACCATATAAATCACAAGGCGAAAGACAAACAGCAAGGCCAGCATTTCCGTCGCTCTGAGAATGTCAGGAAATCCGATATTTCCCTCAAAGATCAGCCGGAGCACCTGGAACAAAACGAGGAAATTGCAGCCTCCCAGAAGTCCCTCCACCACAATGGCTCCGACGCATACCTTCATCTTTCTGTTGATCCGGAATACATTGTTTTTCATACTGCTTCTCCTCCCTTCAGGCTGTAGCGGACATTCCGGGCGGCGTGGTAATCCTGCCAGGCCTTGGCAAAGTAGGGGCTGTTCTCCCTCATATCCTCGAAGCTGCCCGCGCGGCTGATGCCCTTATCCTCCACCACGGCGATACGGTCACAGCTCTGGACGATCCCCAGCCGGTGGGCCACAATGATCACAGTCTTGCCCCGGCACAGATTTTCGATGGCCCGGTCAATCTCCACCTGGTTCTCCGGGTCCGCCGCGCTGGTGGCCTCATCCAGAATCAGGATCGGGGCATTTTTGAGAATGGCCCGGGCAATGCAGATACGCTGCTTCTGCCCGCCGGAGAATCGGGTGCCGTAGCTGCCCACCGCCGTCTCATATCCCTGGGGAAGGGACATGATGAAATCATCGATCTGGGCCTCTCTGGCTGCGGCCCGCACCTGCTCCAGAGTGGCCCCGCTGTCCCCCATCGCGATATTCTCAAACACGCTGCCCCGGGTCAGAAAGCTCTGCTGGAAGACCACGGACACATGCTCCAGAAGCTGCTCATAGTCCAGCTCCCTCACATCCACACCGCCGATACGGATACTGCCCTCCGTCACATCATAAAACCGGGAAATCAGCTGCACCAGCGTAGTCTTCCCCGCGCCGGACTCCCCCACAAAGGCCACCCGCTCCCCGTGGGCGATGTGAAGATCGCAGTGCTCCAGCACCGTGCCCTCCTCTCCGTAGCCGAAGGACACGTCCCGGATCTCGATATCATGGCGCCGGGGAAAGGGCTTGCCGGAGCCGAACACCGGCAGATCCAGAATCTCCTTCACCTGATTCACCCCGTTCAGCACGTAGGACAGATTGGAGCCCAGCTCCTGCAGGGGCAGGATGTCAGTCAGGTACTGGGTCCCCACAAAGGCGAACAGCAGCAGTACACCGGCAGTGACGGAGCCATGAACATAGAGATAGCCTCCCATGGGCACCAAAAACAGGATGCCGCACTCCAGCAAAATCACATAGGCCGCATACAGAGGCCCCGTGGCCCTGGAGATATCCCCCCACATTTTGTGCTGCTGGTCGATGGCGGAGGCGTATTTCCGGAAGGACCGGGCCCCCATATTGTATGCCTTGATCAGACGCATTCCGTTCACATACTCGTTGATGGAGCTGGACAGATTCCCGCTGGCGGAATTGACCTGGTCCATAAATTTGGAGAAGCGCCAAAACATCACTGCGATGACCACAGCCACAATGAGGAGCGGCAAAATGCTCAGCAGAGCCAGCGGCACATGCACCGTCATCAGGTAGAGAAACATGATGATGGGGCCGGACAGGTACAGCACCAGCTCCGGCAGATTGTGGGCCAAAAACAGCTCCAGCTTCTCGATGCTCTCGTTCATCACATACTTAATTACCCCGGTACTGCGCTCATTCAGAGCTCCCATGGGCAGCTTCGCCATATGCTCCGTCACCATGCAGCGCACCCGGAACAAGGTGTTGTAGGCCCCCCGATGGGAGGACAGGCTGGCTCCCAGATTGCAGAACACCCGCACCGCCGCGGTGACCAGCACCACCGCCGCCCACCTCACCGCAAAGTCAAAGCCGCGCTCCCCCTCCGCCACCGCGTCGATGATCCGGTAAAAGGCGAAGTAGGGGACAATGGCGCTGACGCTGGAGATCAGGGCGAGCAGGATGGCTCCGTAGATATACCACCTGTCCCGGCCCGCCCACTCCATCAGCAGGGAAAAGCCCTTCTTTTCCGATTTCGATTTCAAAACAAATCCACTCCTTTCTTGAACACCCGCGGCAGAGATGGCCGCAGGATCCTTTTCCGCTTCGTCCGTATTGTAAAACAGAGGATTTTCTGATACAATAGTTTGCGAATGGATTCGTCTTTTCAGAGTAAAGAAACGTCCGATTCGAACAGGAGATACTACCTATGAAAGAAATGAATGACAGCTACTACCGGCAGCTATTTGAAGAAATGCATTTCCGGTCATGCCCTGTCCCCGACGGCTTCCCTCCCGAGGGGGAGTGCTGGCAGCTCACCTCCGAGGGCGGAGCCGGCTACTACTGGTTTTACGAGGCGGGGGACCGCTACAATATCAAGATCCATGACTTCTGGTTCCGGGAGGACACGGTCCTGGACATGCGGATCCCGGAGGCCCTCAGCGTCACCTGGTACGAGTCCATCTCCGGTGAGGAGCTAAAGCCCTACCGGAAGCTGAACTGCCACGTGGTCAAGAGCTTCCTGGGGGGCTACGAGCCCTTCCGGGCCCTCATCCACCGAAACATCCCCATCCGCTCCATCGGCATCGAGTACCGCCCGGCCTACTATGACTCCTACCTGAAGGAACAGTACGGCGACCTCTACCAGAGCCCCACCGACGCCTTCCGCAGCATCGATGAGACGGCGGACTTCCCGGAAATGATCCGTCTGCTGAAGGAGCTGTGGCAGTATCGGGGGGAAGGACTCCCCGCCACCCTCCACTACGACGCAAAGGCCGCCGAAGCGCTCTCCCTGATCTTTGAGCGCCACAGAAAGCGAAACCAGAGGAAACCCCCGCGGCTCTCCGAGACAGATCAGGCCATGCTCCAAAGCCTGGCCTCCTACATCGGCGACCACTACGCCGACTCCCTGTCCATCGAGATGCTGGCCAGGATCGCCTGCATGGGAACCACCAAGCTGAAGCGCTGCTTCCGGGACTATTTCGACTGCACCGTGGCCGACTATATCCAGCGGGTACGCATCGACCAGGCCGAGCACCTGCTGGCCTACACCGACCTGCCTGTGGGGGAGGTGGCAAAGGCTGTGGGCTACACGGCGGCAGGCCACTTCGCCGACCTCTTTCACCGGGCCAAGGGAACGCTGCCCCTGGAGTACCGAAGGGCGATGAGGGAGCGGAAGGCATAGAGCGTGTTTGAAAATTCATTCCCGCAGTAGAAAAGAGGCTGCCGCTCTCTTATTCGTGCAGCTCCAGCGGCAGCCCGTCGGGATCGGCGAAGAAGGTGAACTTCCGGTGGGAAAACTCGTCCACCCGGATCGGCTCTGTGGGGATGCCCATTTGCTCCAGCTCCGCCACGGTCTCCTCGATATTTTCGGTGTAAAACGCCAGATGCCGAAGACCGGCGGCCTCCGGTCTGGTCACCCGCTCCGGCGGATTTTTCACACCGAAGATCTCCAGCTCCGTGGTATCATTCACCCGCAGATCCAGCTTCCAGTCCTCCTTCTGAGGCCGGTAATTCTCCCGCACAATCTCAAAGCCCAGCTTGTCCACATAGAATTCCCTGGACCGCTGATAATCCGATACGATAATCGCAATGTGATGAATCACTTCCAGCTTCATTTTTTCTCCTCTCTCTAGAGCGTGTTTGAAAATTCATTCCCGCGATCTGTGCTTCACAGTTTGCGGAAAGCAATTTTCAAACACGCTCTAGTTCCACAAATCTTCTCCTACCTGTATTCCAGTGTGATTTCAAGAAAGCCGCGCCTTCCTTCGATGTAATCGTCATACACCGTCTCCGGCGACTTTCCCCGGTACATGGCGCAAAATCCGCAGGAATCGCAGTCTCCCCTGCACTGAAAGGTCTCCAGGATATACCTCTGGCGCTCCTCCCTTGTGGAGGCCTCGATCTCCGGCGGTCTCATCCGCGCACCATCCCGGAGTTGCTCCGGTACTCCATATTGATCTCCCGAAGCTCCTTCTCCCCATCGATGTAGGGCTGATAAAAGGCGTCAATGCTTCCTCCCCCCAGATTATCGCAGCCATTGCAGAAGTCACAGGCACCGCCGCACTGGCTCAGACCCTGCTGGACAATCTGAATGCGCTCCTCCCTGGTCGTGTCTTTGATCAAAATACTTTTTCTTTCTGTCATAATCTTGTCCTCCTGGAGTGTGTTATCTCCCATCATACCGCCGCCGCGGACCTGTCTTACCGCATACAGCTTCTGGTCTCTTCCTTCTCCATATCGCCCCGGACATACCGGGCGTTGAATTCCATATTGATTTCCCGGATCTCCTTTTCTCCCCGGATATACGCCTCATACATTTCCGCCAGCCCGGCCATACAGCCGTCGCAGCCGGCCTCTATGTTTCCCAGCGATTCCTCCACGATCCGCTTCCGCTCTTCCTCCGTTGTATCCTTAATCAAATATCCAGGCATTCCCGTCACCTCATCCTTTCTCCCGCTCTCTGATTCCCGCCCTTCAAGCTCCGGTTCTCAATATTCCCTCAGCACCAGCTCCGTAATCCCGGGGTTAGCTCCTCCCTCGATTCTGAGCACCTTCCCATTCAGGCCATACCCCAGTTCTCTGTATATGGCCCTCTGAATCTTGTTTCCCCGATGGTATCCATGAATCACCCGGATCCGGTAGGTGCTGGCGTTTACGTTCCGAAGCCTCTCCTCTATTTTGCTGATGGCCTGGTCCGCTGTCAGCCCATGCACATCCAGCTCGATCAATGGCATCTGTTCCATTCCGTTCTCCTTTGTCTTTTCGGCAGGGCGGAACAAAGCAAGGGCAGGCTCTCAATCGTATTGCTCCAAAACATCTCTCAGATATTCCTTATACTCTGCCCTCACATGCTCCGGCCCTATGATCCGCATTTTACTTCCTATCCCCGTCACCCAGCCGTAAAACTGCCTGCTGACGGCCACCGGCACATGGACTCTAAAATGATCCTGGTCCACCGGGCGCATGAAAATATCATGTCCGAACCGGTCCAGCACCACCCCCGCCAGTTCACGGTGACACAGCAGAACCACATCCTCATCCTTCCCTCCGTACATGCCGAAGGTCTTTTTTGAAAACGCGACGGGATCAAAATTCTGAAAGGCTGTCTCTCCCTTCCGCTCCGTATCCAGGATATCCATATCCCGCATCTTATCCACCCGGTAATGCTTAATCTTCCCCGCCGCCTCGTCGTAGCCCACCAGATAATAATTCTCATCCCTCCAGGTCAGGGACCAGGGGCTCACCCGGTACAGCGCTCCGTTTCTGCGCAGCTGAAACTCCTTTCGCATCGTCCACTCCGCATAATGAAACGAGATTTCCTTATTTGCGTATATGGCCGTGTGAAGCAGATCCACATTGTAGTATATGGTCTCATTCTCCGCCTTCGGGCGGTTCACCACAAAGACCTGCTTCTCCAGCACCCTCGCGTCGGACTCACTGCACAGACGCTCCAGCTTTTTGATCAAATCTCTGGATTTCTTCTCTGTAATAAATTTGGAGGACTGGACGGCGTCCACCAGCAGCTTCAGCTCAGGCAGCTCAAAATCCCGGCTTCCGATGTAGTATCCCGGGGTCTTTCCCTTTTTCTGGATAATCTCAAGGCCGTACTGCTCCAGCACTTCTATTTCCGTATATATGGTGCGCCGGTCCGTGGAAATGCCATACTCCTGCTTTAAAATCCCGCAAAGCTGGGACGCGTTCAATATGTGTCCCTCATCTGTGCGGGCTAGCAGAATGTCCATCAGATATAATGTCCTCAACTTTGTATCCATCGCAGCCATATCCGTTTATCTCTCTTCCGACCACCCGTTCCCGGCTTTCCCTGCCGATCGTTCCGGTCTTATTTCATTCTACTTTGGAATGGAAATAAAGTCAATCGGTATCCTCCGCGCTCAATCCTCCATAAACTCATAATAATCGGATTCACTGGCAAATAAGATATATCTGCCCTCCACCAATCCCATGTATCCGTTGTCTGTATGATATCCTTTCATTGCCGGTTCCTCCATTTCTCTGCCCTGCGGGCAGTCTTTTTTTGATGCTGCCATTTTCTCACAAAGTGCTGTACAAAAATACGCACATCCAAAAAAACAAGCCACAGATTTTACTCTGTGACTTGGTGTCCTATCCCTATGAAATTTCACTTATTTTAGCAGCTCCTTCAGCTTTTCCAGACGACTCAACGCCTGGGCCAGGGTTTCCTCCTCCCGGGCAAAATGGAGACGGATCAGATGGTTCACTGGCTCCTTAAAAAAGCTGGAGCCGGGCACTGCGGCCACGCCGATATTTTGAATCATCCACTCACAGAATTTCAGATCTGTCCACCCCTGAAACTGGGGAAGGTTCAGAAAATCCTGAATGTCGATGAGCACAAAATAAGTCCCCTGAGGCACATTGTGCTTCAGACCGATCCGGTCCAGCCCCTCCAGAAAATAATTTCTCTTCTTTGTGTAAACCGCCAGCAGCTCCTGATAGTAGGTCTCCGGAAAATTTAATCCCACCACGGCGGCCTCCTGCAGAGGCGCCGCGGCGCCCACGGTCAGAAAATCGTGGACCTTCTTCGCGGCCTCAATCACCTCCGCCGGGCCAATCAGATACCCCAGGCGCCAGCCGGTGATGGAGTAGGTCTTGGACAGGGAATTACAGGTGATGGTGTGGTCATACATGCCCGGCAGGGAGGCCATGCAGATATGACGGTCAGGAGCATAGACCATGTGTTCATAGACCTCATCGGTGACCACAAAGGCATCGTATTTGAGGGCAAGCTCCCCGATGCTCAAAAGCTCCTCCCGGGAAAATACCTTTCCGCAGGGGTTTGAGGGGTTGCAGATGATGATCGCCTTCGCCCCCTCCCGGAAGCCCTTCTCGATGAGGGTGATATCAAACTTGTACTCCGGCGGCACCAGCGGGATGTAGATGGGATCCGCCCCGGAGAGGATGGTGTCCGCCCCGTAATTTTCATAAAACGGGGAAAACACCAGGACCTTGTCTCCCGGGTTGCAGATCGTCATCATGGCGCACATCATAGCCTCTGTGCCGCCGCAGGTCACCACGATCTCGGTCCCGGGATCGATGGCTCTCCCGATGGTTCTTCCCTGCTTCCTCGCCAGCGCTTCCCGAAAGTTCTCCGCCCCAAAGGTGATGGAATACTGGTGAGGCCCCTCATAGGCGGCCTTCGCCAGAGCGTCCAGGATTGGCTTTGGCGGATCAAAGTCAGGAAAACCCTGGGACAGATTGATGGCGCCGTACTGATTGCTGATACGGGTCATTCGCCGGATCACAGAATCGGTGAAGGTCCCCACACGATCACTTAATTTAGGCATATCAAATTCCTCTTTTCTCTTTTTTCCTTAGCGGTCTCGCCTCACCACCGGCTCCTTTTGGCGGAAGTGAGGGAGATTTGTTCAAGAATAACCTACCGCTGCCGCCTTGTCAACCTTTAGCGCGTGTTTGAAAATTCACTATCCAAAATCCTATTTATAGTCTCCTTTATTCTGTGTTCAATGCCCGCATAGAATTTAAGATCGCAATAACAGAGACTCCCACATCACCAATCACCGCCATCCACATATTTGCCAATCCCAGCACACCGAGAATCATAACAATGGCTTTTACACTAAGGGCAAATACAATATTCTGCTTTACAATACCCACCGTTTTCCGCGCTATTTTAACTGTGACCGCAATTTTACGGGTATCGTCATCCATAATAACAATGTCCGCGGCTTCGATAGCGGCGTCTGATCCCATGCTCCCCATCGCTATACCAATGTCCACCCTCGACAATACAGGGGCGTCATTAATGCCGTCGCCGACAAATGCCAGCCGTTCTTTACTGCTTTGCTGTTCCAACAATTGTTCTACGATACTTACTTTATCCGCAGGTAAAAGCTCAGAGTATACCCCATCTAATCCAAGTTCATTTGCCACCGCTTCCGCTGTTTTTTTCCGGTCACCCGTAAGCATGACACATTTTCCCACACCGATGGCTTTCACATTGCGGACTGTTTCCTTCGCACCGTCTTTAATTGTGTCCGAAATAACGATTGACCCCATAAATTGTCTGTCCGCCGCCACATAAAGCACGGTTCCGGCACTGTCATTTTCCTCAAAATCTATGCCATTTTCCCGCATTAGTTTTGCGTTGCCGAGAAAAACCTCCCGTCCGTCAATCCTTGTGCGCACACCGTATCCCGCTATTTCTTCCGCGTCTGTAACACGGTTAATATCCGGTGATTTACCATAAGCCTCCCGAATCGAAATCGCGATCGGATGATTGGAATATCCTGCACCAAGAGCGGCGATCTCCAGCAAATCTTCATTGCCGCCGGTGACAGGATAAATCTTTGAAACCTTAAATTCTCCTTTTGTAAGTGTTCCTGTTTTATCAAATACAAGGGTATTCATCTCCGCAAGAGCTTCCAAATAGTTACTGCCCTTTACAAGTACACCGATTTTAGAGGCCGCTCCTATACCGCCGAAAAAGCCCAGCGGAACAGAAATCACCAGTGCGCATGGGCAGGATATGACAAGGAAGATGCAAGCCCGCTGTACCCAATCGCTCCATCCTCCGCCCAGCACAAGCGGCGGGATAACGGCCAAAATCGCAGCGCAAATTGTCACAAAAGGCGTATATACCTTTGCAAAGCGGGTAATGAAGTTCTCAACCTTGGCTTTTTTGCTGCTTGCGTTTTCCACCAATTCCAAAATCCTGGTAACCGTGGAATCATCAAATACCTTTGTGACACGCACTTTCAAAGTGTTGCTGCCGTTCACACATCCGCTGATTACTTCTTGCCCAACAGTCGCTCGTCTAGGTACGGATTCTCCGGTCAAGGCCGCCGTATCAATCAAAGAGTCGCCTTCGGTCACGACGCCATCCAATGGAATCCGCTCTCCCGGTTTAATGATAATAATTGTGCCGACCTCCACCTCATCCGGGTCTACCTGCGCCAGTTCACCATCTTGTTCAATATTCGCGTACTCAGGTACGATATCCATCATTGCCGAAATAGACTGCCGTGACTTACCGACCGCATAACTCTGGAACAACTCACCAATCTGATAGAGCAGCATAACGGCCACGGCCTCTGAAAACTCTTGAACACAAAACGCGGCAGCCGTCGCTACAATCATCAGAAAGTTTTCATCAAAAATCTGGCCGTGACGAATGTTATTTACTGCTTTCCAGATAATGTCGTAGCTGATTAGAAGGTACGGAATCACAAATATCACAAATTCCACAATGGGATTTCCCAGTTTCTCAAGGAGGCCGGTATACTCAAAAATCAGCAGCACAATATAGATAGCCCCTGTAATAATAATACGCAGTCTCGTCTGTTTTTGCTTTTTTGTCAATTCTCTGACCCCTTTCTGACATAAACAGGGGGATGGAATATAAAATTCCAGCCCCGGTGTCCTCATTACATAACAATCTTGCAGGCAGAATCGACTTTCGCGCAGGCATTTTGCGCTTCCGCCATAATTTCGTCAAAGCGGCTGTCATCCGCATCGATTGTCAGCTTTTGTGTCATAAAGCTGATCGAGGCAGCGTTCACTCCCGGAATCTTCCTGATTAATGCCTCCATCTTCTCAGCACAGCAGGCGCAGTCCAATTCTTCCATCTTAAATTTTTTCTTCATATCAATGATCCTTTCTGTTTTTTTATGTAGAACCGCATAATCGCAGGTTCTTTCTTAATAAAAAGATAGTTGTTCAATCATTCAACTTTATGGCCCAAAAGTTGGGGAACCAATAAACAGCCGCTTATCATTCCCCAAAAAACAATTTTTGATTATTTGTCTGTCGCATGCTCCAGTCCTTCGTTAAAAATAGTCCTAACATGGTCATCCGCCAAAGAATAATAAATCACTTTGCCCGCCTTTCTGTACTTTACCAAATCCGCTTGCTTCAAAATACGAAGCTGATGGGAAATGGAGGATTTTGTCATGTTTAACAGAACAGAAAGATCACAGACGCACATTTCGGCCCGCATTAAGGCACAAAGAATCTTTATGCGGGTGGAATCACTGAATACCTTAAAAATATCTGCTACATCCAACAAAATATCATCGTCCGGCATATCGGCACGAACAGCGCAAACCACATCTTCGTGAATACTGCTACAATCACAGCGATCGATATCCGCCCTATATTCAGCCATGGGATCCTCCCTTCATAATCACGATTGAACAACCTTTCAACTATATTATACGCCTTCTTTTCATTTTGTCAAGCCTCCATAAGCTCTCCCTTCCTCCAAAGGTCCGTCTGGACCATGTTGCTCTGTCTCAATCAAATGAAAAGACAACGTTATTCAGCCGTTTTACATCCTTTGGCGAAATTTTCAGCGTGAAAAACGCGTTTCCGCTGCCGCCGTATATAAAATCATTTTCCAATAGACGGTCGTCAAATATGCAGGGTAATTCAACGCCTACCAGCGGCACTGCCCCCACTTCATATCCGGTCGCCTTCTCGGCCTTTTTCTTATCCGCCAGCCTGAGCTTTGCCAACCCCAAATCGTCCCCAAGCCTTTTCAAATCAAGCCGCCCCCTCCGGGCGCTGGCGATCAGCAGCATCAAGCCCCTTTCCGTCCGCATAATCAGCGCCGGGGCGGCCAGCTCTGTATCAAAATACTTTTTTGCGTCCTGTGTTGAAATAATCGGCGATTCCTGCCTCAACAGCTCAAAGTCCGCCCCTTCTTTTATTAAATAGTCCTTTAGTTCAGCTACAGTCAGTATGGTGCTCCTCCTTTCAAATGTTTCTGATCACCAGCATTTTATTGTCGCCCTTCTGAAACTCGTACTCTGTCTTTCTCAACTCCACGGCATAGCTCTGCGCAAAATATCTCATCACCGCCTCTTCCAAGTTTGTTTTCCTTGCGTCCAAATCCACCACCGGAAATATCCGCACCTCCTTGCAGACTCTCAGCATTTCCGTAATTGAGCGAATGCGAAAATCATAACCCAAAGCCGTGTACATCAACAATGATATCAACACTTTTTGCTTTTCTTAAGCTTTGGAGCTTCAGCTTTTCCGCAGCAGTAAATTCAGCCATTTCTCCTCACCTCTCCCTGGCCTTACGTCACCGGTAACCCAGTGGGACTCTATTTTAAGCTCCGCTATTTCCCGCATAAATATTGTGAAGGTGTCTATTGTAAAATCCATGAAATACCGTCCATTTCGCTCTCCTTCAAATTCGCCATATTTAAAGGAGGTATATGCGACCCCCTTCTCCTTTAAAGCGGCGGCCATTTTCTTTAAGACAGCTCTCAGATCTGTTTTGGGAAGATGGAGGATGGAGGAACAGGCCCATATGCCATCGTATTTTTCTTGGACATCCAACTCTTGAAACAGCATCCGCTTTACCTGTATCCCAGTATATTCACTTGCTCTCCCGCAAAGCTCTTCCGAACCGTCTGTCGCCTCCACCTGATAGCCCCGGGCGAGAAAATATTTTGTATCTCTCCCGGAACCGCACCCAAAGTCCAGAATAAGGGCCCCCGAATCAAGCCTATTCAAAAATCTATCCTGGGTCTGCCGAAAATCCACCGACACAGTTCCTTCAATAAAGGAATCCGCATTTTCATTATAATAAGCCAATGTAGGATCCTTAAAGCTGGTCATACTTTGCCGCGCTCCCCTTCGCTTTCTCTACCGGATATTTCTCTTCATTCTGTGTCATTTTACTATTTACAATTTCATCCGCGTCCAGCCCCAGCCTGTCCAGCAGATTCTGGCTGTATACCAAAACATCCGCCAATTCCTCCCTCACATGCTGAAGATCATATTTATCATCGCTCCACTGAAAACATTCCAAAAGCTCTGCCGCTTCAATCACAATCGATTTCGCCAGATTGGCCGGGCTGTGGAACTGATCCCAGTCCCTGTCATCAGAAAATTTTCTGATTCTTTCAATGGTCTCCTGTTTCATTTTTTATACACTCCAATCTGTTTTTATCCCATCGCAAACTATCGCTTGTCCGTTCTTTATCGAATTATTGGTAAATGCTATTTCACGAGTATTTTACCACATTGATGATCTATACTCAATTTGAATTTCCAGAACAGGGCAAAGTAGTTACTGTCAAGTAAACATTGGCAAATTTTTTTCATACACGATTTACTGTATGCCTGACAGGCTATTCTTTTTTAATATTCCGCCATTGCCAGAAGCTTTTTCCCATCTCCACGAATTCTTCCCTCCAGTCCCACCAGATGGCCTATGACCGGATATTTATATCCTTTTCCATCTTTCTTTGGTGCTTTTGCCGACATCAGAATCTCTCCATACAGCTCCTCTA
>CAZGRM010000082.1:0-13621 GCA_964528295.1 uncultured Lachnospiraceae bacterium | reverse complement strand
TCATGTACCGGGTGGCCGCCACGATGGTCCTTCCGTTCTGCTTGATCATGATCAGGCCGCAGGCGGAGATGGTGTTGATCTCCACGAACACGTAGGCGGTGAACAGGTCATTGGTGTAGATCAGGGCCAGCAGGGAGCAGAGCAGCAGGTTCACCATGATGTAGTAAAGATTCTTCTTCGACTCCTCGATCTCCGCCTCCCGCTCTCTCACACCGCCGATCATACACAGCAGCATGATGACGCAGAAAAACAGAGCCATCAAAGCCTCCAGGATCCCCACCCGGATCTCATTGCCCCAGGGTGCGGAGAAGTGGCCCATCTTGTAGACGTAGGCCTCCCCCGTCCGTATCACAAAGGCCAGCACCGCCGCCGACATGGCGGTGATCAGGGAGATGACCCCCAGGTTTACCCACTTGGCCTTCTTTCCGTCTAAGATAGAGGAGAGGGGCCCGGAAAACAGGGAGAGAATAATACATATAAAGGGAAAGTTTTGCACAAACTCCATCACAGTCCCTCCTTTTCCAGCCTGGTGGATATTTCATCCAGATCCAGGGTATGGTATCTCCGGTAGAGCCGGATGGTCAGGGACAGCATCAGGGCCGACACAGACACGGACACCACGATGCCGGTGAGCACCAGGCCGCTGGGGATGGGGTTGATATAGGCCTCCATGCTCTGGATCCCATCCACCACGATGGGCGCCTTCCGCCCCTCGATATAGCCCTTCAGGGCCAGAAACAGATACATGGCCGTATCCATAATATTCAGCCCGATGATTTTCTTGATCAGGTTTTTCTGCAGCAGCAGATTGGAAAAGCCGATCCCGAACAGAATCATCGCAATAGCCTCTTCATAGTTATTGAACAGATTTGAGATGTCCATATCAGTATCCTCCCTTCCGGAACATAACGTAAAAGGTGTACATGGTGCCGGCCACCACGATGCCCACACAGATATTCAATATCAAAATCAGGCCGCTGCTGAGGATCGCCCCCGGCGTACCCAGGGGAATCACGCTGTGGATGTCGTTGGCGCCGGTGTAAAAGGAATAGCTCTTGGCCAGGGCGTAGCAGGCCAGGGCTCCGAAGCTCATACACTTATAGGTCTTGGCCGTGAAGAACCGCTCCGTCTTCGCGAAGCCGAAGGCGTTCACGTAGAGGATCAGGCCCGCTCCGATCACCGCTCCGCCGGAGAAGCCGCCGCCCGGTCCCAGATGGCCGCCCAGGATCACATAGATACCGAAAATCACAATGGGCGGCACCAAAATCCTTGCCACCGTCTGGAGAATGATATCGTTTTTCGGCTCATAGACCCGGTCGTTGGCCTCGTCGTCCGCGATGCTGTGTTTCCCCTTCTTCTTGTCATTGCGCAGCAGAATCAATACCGTGCAGGTGGCGATAAACAGCACATGGGATTCGCCCAGGGTATCGAAGGCACGGTAGTCCAGAATCATACCCGTGACAATGTTGACGGCACCCGTCTCCTGGAGACCGCTCTCTATGTACCGCTGGGAGACCTCATTGTTCACCGGATTCTCCGCGTGGCCAAAGGTGGGCAAATAGGACACCGCCGTCAGCAGCACAAATACCAGGCACAGGCAGAACACCACGCTGAGCACCCGGTAAATCTTCCGAAAGATTTTCATTTCCGGGTTATTCTCCAGATCATACACCCGCTCGGCGATCCGCTTTTGCTCCTCCTTCCGCCTTTTCACCACTTCCTTCCCCTCGTGAAAGCTGGGCTGAGGCTTCATCTCCACCGTGTCAAGGAAGGGATCTCTCGTTCCGTCCAGCCACTGCTTCAGGTGGTAAGAGCGGGTCTTTTTGTACTGCTGCTCAGGAATTTTTCTGCTCATCCTTCTCCTCCCCCTCTTCTTTCTCAGATTCCATCATCGCATGGATTTTCTTCAAGGTAATAAAAAACAGCACGCTGGTCACTCCGGCGCCCACGGCCGCCTCGGTGATGGCCAGGTCCGGGGACTCCAGCAGAATCCAGATGATGGACACCACCAGGCTGTAGGACATATAGATCAAAATGGAATTCAGCAGATTCTTTGACAGGCTCACCGATACGGCGCAGACCACCAGGAATCCCAGCAAAATAAACCGAAACAGCTCCATACTACGCCTCCTCCCTCTTCTCCTGAAGCTCCTTCTCCAGCTCAGAGAGGCTCAGGCTTCGGTAATGGGGCTCCTCGTCCTCGTTGGTGGTCACCTCGAGACGGGCGATCAGATGGGAGGACACCGGAGAGGAAAACCACAAAAAGACGATGACCAGCAGAAGCTTCAGGGAGGTGAAGCTGGCCCCGCTCATCAGGATTAATCCCATCAGGGAAAAGCCGATGCCCAGGGTATCTCCCATGGCCGCCGCGTGCATCCGGTTCAGCACATATTTAAATCGAAATACGCCGATCATTTCAATGAGAAAAATGCCCAGTCCGCAGACGAGAAGCGCTGTCCCCGCCAGGAAACGGACCCACTCAAACACTGCCATCCTCTTTCTCCTCCTTTATTTTTTTCTGGAGATAAACTCCCATGTAAACCTTCGTCAGCACAATCACAGCCAGGAAGCTGATCATGGCGTAGATGATACAGATATCCGCCAGATAGCCCTCCTGCAATAGCACGGTCAAAATGCCGATGGTGACCATGACCATGGTGCCCATCATATTGACCGAGACGATGCGGTCCGCGATCCTGGGGCCGATGATAGCCCGGATCAGGCAGAGCACCATCATCACGGCAAGAAACACAAGAGCCGCCACCAATACCAGGTGGTAGGCCTGATCCAGTCCCGGTACTCCTTTTCCCATAGCTTTGCCTCCTCTCTCACTCTTTCTCCATATCTTCCAAAAGCTCCACAAAAACAGAGGTATCCATCCCCTCCGCCAGGCTCTCGTCCAGGCAGTGGACGGTGTAGTCAGAATTCTCCAGGGTCACCGTGATGGTGCCCGGAGTCAGGGTGATGGCGTTGGCCAGAAAGGCCCGGCCGGTGTTTGTCCGCATTTTGGCCTGGAAGCTCACCAGCGCGGGCTCCACCTCCTCCTTCTCCGACAGAATCATGTGAATCACCGCGAAGTTCGCCTTCACAATCTCTTTTACCAGCACAAATATGTACCGCAGCAGCTTGAAGCACCGCCTAAGCAGCATCCGTTCCTTCCGGATGCTGTAATCCATAAATTTACAGGTAAACGCAAAAATGACCGCCGCGATCACCACTCCGAACAGGCAAATCTCCAGCGTGAAATTGCCGTTGAAAATGACCCACAGCAGAAAATACAACAAGTACATGAGCATTCCCCCCATCGCGTAATCTGAACATTTTCCCGGAATTTATCCTCCGGGAAGCAAACCACCTTATTGTACCTCATTTTATTTCGTTCGTCCAGTCACCTGATTCGGAAGATTTTAGATTTTTTTAATTTTTGCGAATTTTTAACAGGAGCTTCTAAAAATCATCTAAATATTGCAATAAATACTATAACATGATATTTTTATAATAAGATACCATCACAGGGAGGCGCGGGAGACATGTTTACGAAGCGGGAGACAAATATCTGCAAGGGGGCGGCGATTCTGATGATGCTCTTCCATCATCTGTTCAATGATTATGGGGAGTACGCGGGGCATCCGGTGAATTACTGGCCCCTCACCGGGGACCAGACCACACTGCTGGCCTGCCTCTGCGGCGGCTGCGTCACCATCTTTGTCTTTTTGAGCGGATACGGGCTGGCCCACAGCTACGACGCCCGGTTCCAAGACCGGGAGCCTGAGGGGAAGGAGCTGACCGAGTTCATCGGGATCCGGTGCTGGCGCCTGCTGGAGAGGTACTGGTTTGTCTTTTTGCTGGCACTGCTGGCCTCCCCCCTGGGGAGAACCCCCGCCCAGGCCTACGGCGCCAGCCTAAAGCCGGCGGCGGTGTATTTCGCCATTGATTTCTGCGGCCTGTCCTTTATGTTCGGCACACCCACCCTGAATCCCACCTGGTGGTATATGTCGGTGGCCCTCTACATCATTATTTTTATGCCCTTTCTGATGATGGCGGCAAAGCGCTGGGGCGCTCTGCCGGTGGCGGCGGGGATCATGGCTCTGGTGGGGCTTCTCTCCCTCCAATCGGAGGCCAGCCACTATATTTTCGGACTTCTCCTGGGGATCCTCTGCTATCACTACGACGTGTTTCGCCGGCTGCGGGACTACTGCGAAGGGGGCAGAGCGAGGCTGTGGGCGGTCAGTCTGCTCCTCCTTCTCTTTCTCTGCCTGATTGTCCGGTTCCGGCTGGATTTCCGGTACTTCGGTATCGTGGACGGCCTTTTCGCCATGGGCTTCACCTGGCTGTGCGGTCTGCTGGTGGCCCGGATCCCTCTGGCAAACCGCTGCCTGGAGCTTTTGGGCCGTCATTCCGCCAACATGTTTTTGACCCACAATCTGCTGTACTCCTTTTATTTTCTTGATTTCTATTACAGCTTCCGCCATCCTCTGACCATTTTGGCGGCGCTGGCCCTCACCTCCCTGGCTCTGTCGGCGGTCATGGAGCTGGTCAAAAAAATCACCGGATACGAGCGTCGGATGGACGCCCTGTATCCGGGTCATATCTTACCTATTAATAAGTAATCGCGTACATTCCGTCCGCGGTGTCCAGGATCAGCTCCAGCTGGCAGCGGCCGGAGTCCAGAGTCTCCCGGGACAGCTCGGAGTTTTTCAGGCTGACCTTGCACAGGCAGCCTCCGTACTGGCCATGGTAGAGGTCCGTGCGGTCCTCCCCCGCGTAGGTCATCCCTTCATAGAAGGTGACGGTGTCCTCCTGGGTGTCCGTCACCTTTACGTACACCCGCTGGGAAAAGGAGTCCGTTCCCTCCCGGTAGAGCAGGCCCTGGATTTTCAGCTCCTCCTCTCCCCAGCTCAGCTCACAGGTGTTGACCACCGTCTCATCCGCCGGCTGGCTTTCCTGGGTGTCCACCACCAGGGGCTGGGATCGGAATACGTAAAAGTGCTGGTTGTTGATCTGCTTCACCTCATAATATTTCACCTTTTCATCGTAATGGGCCTTCAGATATTTCTGGGTATTTTTCACATTGGCGTCCACCACGATCACCTGGGGGTTGTTGATCATATCCCGGTAGGGATTGGAGACGCCGTAGCGCTCCAGCACCGAGTCGTTGACGGGATCGCCGTACTCCCAGCCCCCCAGCTTGCAGACATTGTCGGCGGAGCCAAAGGGAATCACGTCAAAGGGCCCGTAGGCAAGGAAGGTGGTCAGCGTCCCCAGCTTGGCCAGGTACAGGTGGTCCTCATCCCTCCCCACATTTTCCAGAAGCTCCCGGTTTCTCTCCAGCATCGCGTTGTAATCCCCCTGATCCGCCCGGAACCCGCTCTGCCACTGATTCATACAGAAGGCCAGAGCGCAGGCGCAGAAGGCCAGGGCTGTCCGGCGGGAGAAGTATTCCCTCCTCTCGTCCAGCAGCCAGATCACCAGGAGAGCCGCCGCCAGCCACATGGCCGTCTCCACCCGGCTCACCAGGTAGCGTCCCAGATAGAAGAGGTAGCCGTAGGCCAGAGCCATCAGTGCCGCCTCGTAGATCAGCCCCAGGATCTCCCATCTCCCCTTCCGGCCCCAGAACAGCCAGTAGCAGCAGATCAGCAGAAAACAGGTGAAGACGGAAATTTTCAGAAAGCCCACCGGGAAGGTGTCCAGATAATTTTTCAAAAATTCCCGATCCACCGCCGGATCCTCCGTCCGGGCCAGCAGAGTCTCGATCAGCTCCCGGTCAAAGAGGTCCGGGTCGGCATAGTTGCCGGAGACGTAGAGCTTCAGGTCATCATTGGAAACTCCCAGCTGCTCATAGAGCTCCTGATTCTCCTTGTAGTCGGGAAAGCCGTAGTCCAAAAGATTGCTCCTCGCGTCGTTGAATTCGATGTAGCCGCCCCAGTCCTCCTGGGAGGCGTAGGCCCATTTGTCGTACAGATGAAGGCCGAAGAAGGCCAGAAAGAGAAGGGCGAAGCTGCCCAGATAGGCGGCAAGGACCCGGAGGACGGCCTTTTTCCAATTCAAGGTAAACAAGGTGTAGACTCCGATGCCGCTCATCAGGGCGGCGCAGAGGAGAAATTCCTTGTAGCGGTACATCCCTCCCACCAGCGCCAAAAGTATGCCAAGGAGTACCATCCCCCGGCAGGCCCCGGGGCGATCCTTCGGCAAAGAGGCTTCCTCCCTTCTGCCGCCGCCAAGCGCCCTGGCAAGTCTCTCCAGGCCATGAAACATCAGCAGGATCCCGGCGCAGACGGCGATGCCCGCGGTCTTGGAGAACTGGATCACCATGTAGCCCTCGTAGCCAAAGTAGGGGTAGAGGGTACCGAAGACCGCGATGGCCGCCCCGGTCCGCAGACGGTTCAGCAGCACGTAGGAGATGGCGGTGAAGGAGCAAAGCAGGACGGCGTACTGGAGCAGGGTGTACCATTGGAGTCCCGGCGCCGCCGTATACAAAAGCTTCAGAAATTTTCCCACCAGGATATGGATGAAAATGGTGTGGGAATCGTAAACTCCCTTGGAGCCCGCGGTCAGCTCATAGATGGTGGTGTCGTCATTGGTCTCATAGCAAGGCTGCAGGATCAGCAAAAGCAGAGCCAAAAGCGCCAAATTCAGCAGCGCGGAAAACCACCAGGTCCCCTTCTTTCCGGCCAGCCAGCTTCCGCGTTTCTTTATTTTATTCCTCATTGCCTTATTCCTCACTCCACCAGCGCCCGGTACAGGGCCTGAATGGCCGCCTCGAAGTCTTCATTTTTCACGCCGATGGTGCAGTTGATCTCGTTGGAGCCCATGTCGATCATCTTGATGTTCACCTTCGCTACCCCCAGCGCCGTGAAGAAGGTGGCGGCGATGCCGCTGACGGAGCGCATCCCCTTGCCCACCACGGTCACCAGGGCGATGTCCTGATCCACCTCTATTTTGTCCGGCTGGAGGTGGCGCCGGAGGGAGCTCATGATGGCCTCCTCCTTGCGAAGATACTCCTCCTTTGGCAGAATCACGCTGACGGTGTCGATGCCGGAGGGCATATGCTCAAAGGCGATCTCATTTTCCTCGAAGGCCTCCAGCAGCTTTTTGCAGAAGCCCGCCTGGGCGTTCATGCAGTTTTTCGCGATATTGACGGCCACGAAGTGCTTCTTTCCCGCGATCCCGGTGATGGGGACCTCCTCCTCCTTCTTCGTTTTCTGACAGATGATGGTGCCCTTGTCCTCGGGATGGTTCGTATTTCGGATATGGATGGAGATTCCCTCCCGGCGCACCGGATAGACCGCCTCCTCATGGAGGACCGTGGCGCCCCGGTAGGACAGCTCTCTCAGCTCGGCGTAGGTCATCACGTCGATCTTTTTCGGATGATCGATGATGCCGGGGTCCGCCAGCAAAAAGCCGGACACGTCGGTCCAGTTCTCATACAGAACGGCCTGGACGGCCCGGGCCACCACGGCCCCGGTCACGTCGGAGCCGCCCCGGGAAAAGGTGTGGATATTTCCCGCGTCGTCGGCGCCGTAGAAGCCGGGCACCACGGCCCGGCGGCTCCGGTACAGCCGCTCTCCCAGGAAGAAATTGGTGCGCTCATCCTCAAACCTTCCCTCCCGGCTGAAGCGGATCACCTCGGCGGCGTCCACGAAATCGTATCCCAGATAATTTGCCAGCAGGATCCCGTTCAGATACTCTCCCCGGGAGGCCGCGTACTCCTCCCCGGCCCGTCCTCGGAAGGCCTGCTCGATGACGGCAAACTCGTGCTCCAGGGAGAGCTTCAGCTCCAGATCATGGATGATTTCCTGATACCGCTCCTTGATCCGGTTCAGAAGACCGATGTAGGGGCGGCCGCTTTTGGCGGCGGCGTAGCACCGGTACAACAGGTCCGTCACCTTGTCATCCTGAGGATTCCGCCTGCCGGGGGCGGAGGGAACGATGTAGCGGCGGCTGGGGTCCGCCTCTATGATTGCTTTTACTTTTCTGAACTGTTCGGCGTCGGCCAGGGAGCTCCCGCCGAATTTCGCCACTTTGATTTGTCTGTCCTGCATGTCTTTCTCCTGTTTTTTCTCTCTCATTCTTTTCTCAAAAACCCTGTATCCGTCTCTTGCCGAATGCCGGCGGCTCATTCTCCGGGAAGCTCCGCCTTTTCCCGGGAGTCCTGCCGGACCGCCTCCCGCAGCCTTCGGATGTAGGGGTGAAACTGGCATTCCCGGGTACCGTAGGTCATCTGAAGCTCGTACTCCAGAGGGAGCCAGGTGGAAAGGTCCGCCTCGTTGTGCTGAATCAAGGCCTCCAGCCGGTCCAGCGCCTTATATAGCCTGGCCTCCTCGGTCTCCAGCTGGTCCATCTCCCGATAGAGAGCCGTCAGCTCGCCGCGATAAGGCTCCGGCAGCTTTTTCACAAGGCCCGCCAGCGCCTCCTCCTCCACCGCCTCATCCCGGCTGTTTTTTTCAAAGGCGGGAATATCCCCGGTGACCGCCTCCCCCAGGTCATGAATCAGGCACATCAGGATCACCTTCTGGATATCCGCCTCCGGAAATTCGTCCTTCATCAGATAGGCCATCATGGCCAGCCTCCAGCTGTGCTCCGCCACACTCTCGTGGCGGCCGGAGGAGGTCCAGGAATGGCGGGTATTGCATTTCATTTTTTCTATGTCGCTCATAAAATTTAAAAAGGCTCTGACTTCCATTCGTTCCTCCTTACGCATGTCACGCGAAACGCTTCTGTTCTTCGGCCATCCGCAAAAAAAGTCTCTGACGAAACAGAGACTTTCCTGTCCTTCGATGTCTCCTACGACATCATATCATTACTTATGGAAAATGGCTACCGTTTTTTACCGCAAAAACAGCTCCAAAAGCGCCCGCTTCCATCCGGTGTAGGGCTGATAGCGGATGGGAAGATCGATCCAATTGTATTTTTTCACGATACTGCGGCGGTGGCTGAAGGTCTCAAAGCTGTCCCGGCCGTGATAGCTCCCCATGCCGCTGCCTCCCACGCCGCCAAAGCCCATCCGGCTGGTGGCCAGGTGGATGATGGTGTCGTTGATACAGCCTCCGCCGAACCCGCATGAGCTCAGGATTTTTTTCTCCGCGGACCGGCTCCTGGTGAAGAGGTAGAGGGCCAGGGGCTTTTCATGGCCGGTGACGTAGGAGATCACCTCGGACAGCTCCCGGAAGGTCATGACCGGCAGAATGGGACCGAAGATTTCCTGTCTCATCACCGGGCTGGAGGGGCGGACATCCTCCAGGACAGTAGGGGCGATCTGAAGGGTTTCTTCTCTATAATTGCCCCCCGTGCGGACCTTCTCCCCCTCCATCAGTCCCAGCAGACGGCGGAAATGCTTTTCATTGACGATTTTGCCGTAATCCCCATTGGCCAGGGGATCCTCGCCAAACTGGCGGCGGATACATTTGTCGATCTCCGCCAGCAGCTTCTCCTTCACCTCCTCCTGGACAAAGAGGTAGTCGGGGGCCACACAGGTCTGACCCAGATTCAGATATTTGCCGAACACGATGCGCCGGGCGGCCAGCTTCAGATCGGCGGTTTTGTCCACGACGCAGGGACTTTTGCCGCCCAGCTCCAGCACCACCGGGGTCAAATGCCGGGCGGCCTTCTCCATCACCAGCTTTCCCACGGACACGCTGCCGGTGAAGAAAATGAAGTCAAAGCGCTGCTCCAGCAAAGCCGCGTTCTCTGCCCGGCCTCCCTCCACCACCGCCACAAAATGGGGCGAAAAGCAGTCCCGGATCAGATGGGCGATGGCCGCCGAGGTGGCCGGGGCGTAGGCGCTGGGCTTGATCACCACACAGTTTCCCGCCGCGATGGCCCCGATGGCCGGCTCCAGCGCCAGCATGAAGGGGTAATTCCAGGGGGACATGACCAGGGTCACGCCGTAGGGCTCCGGGGAGGTGAAGCTCCTGGCGTGGAACTGGGCCAGGGGCGTCACCACCCTTCTGTCCCTGGCGTAGCCCCTCAGATGGCGGATCATGTGGGACAGCTCGGAGAGCACCATGCCCGTCTCGCACATGTAGGTCTCAAAGGAGGACTTTTTCAGATCCCGGCTCAGGGCATCCTCGATCTCCTGCTGATGGCTCCGGATCTCCCGGCGCAGGGTTTGCAGCGCCCCGATCCGCCAGGACACGCTCCTGGTCTTTCCCGTCTCAAACCAATCCCGCTGTTTTTTTACTAATGCTTCAATCTCCATAGCACACCTCCAAAATGTGGATCACCGCCTCATAGCTCACCTGCCTCGGGTTTACGATCACGGCCCCGTCATTCAGGGCCACCCGAGCCACCTCCGGGAAGAGGCTGGGATCGGCCCCCGCCTCCTTCAGGGTGATGGGAAGGCCGGTCAGCTGGTGGAGCCGCTTTCGCAGCCGGATCACCTCGGCGATGGCCCGGTCGGCCCTCCTCTGCTTCGGAGTGGCCATGTAGACCTCCGGCCCCGCCAGATAGAGCAGGAGCCGACCGTACTCCTCCTGGCAGACCCGGCGGTTGAACATCATGCCGGCGGGCAGCAGAATATTCATGGCGTCCCCGTGGGCGATGTGGCAGACACCGCCCAGGGCGTGGCCGATGGCGTGGATCACCCCCACCATGCTGTTGGAGAAGGCGGCGCCTGCCAGAAAGCTGGCGTTGGCCATGGCCAGGCGGGCCTTGCGGGAATGGCCGCGGCAGACGGCCTGCGTCAGGTTGTCCCGCACCAGCTCGATGGCGGCGGTGGCGTAGGCGTCACTGATGGGATTTTTTTGCAGGCAGCTGTAGGCCTCGATGGCGTGGCAGAGGGTATCCATGCCGGTGGAGGCCGTGATCCTGGGGGGCAGGGTCTCGGTCATCCGGGGATCCAGCACCGCCACGTCCGGCATGATCTGCTGGGAAATGTACTCCATCTTGATATTCAGCTCCGGGTTTTTGATGACGGCCACGGCGGTGGCCTCGCTGCCGGTACCCGCCGTGGTGGGGATGGCCACGAAGGGAACGTGTTTTCCCCTGGGCAGACACTCGCAGCCCATCAGGTCCAGAAGGTTGTCATCGTCCTGGCTGATCAGCAGCCGGACGCCCTTCGCGGTGTCCAGCACGCTGCCTCCCCCCAGGGCCACCAGGCCGTCGCAGCCGTAGTCCCGGTACTCGGCGGCGATCCGGTTCACCACCTGAACGCTGCTGTCCCGGGGAATGTCCGTGAAGATCCGGCCGATCCTGATATCCCCCAATGCGTCCAGCAGAGCTTTCAGGGAGCCAATTTTTTCCAGGACCGCGTCGCTGAGAATCATGGGGCGGTGAACCTCCAGGATGCTGAGCTCATAGGGCAGATTGTCGACGGCGCCTTTTCCGGCGCAGAGCTTGGTGGGGTTGGTAAATTCAAAATATGTCATGATTTTGCTCCTTTTTTAGTAGGTTTTCTCCAGCAGAGCCAGGGCGTAGACCCGGATGGGATTCAGCTCCTTTTCAGGCACCTGGCGCAGAATGCGGCGGGACATGATGGGTGGAAACAGGTAGGCCTCCACGTACTCCACGCAGCGCACGAAGCTCATGGTCTGATAAATGTCTCCCTCCAGGGAGAACATGTGGCGGGCGTAGGCGTCGGAGATGCCGACCTGGCCGCTCAGCACCTGGAAAGCTCCCGATACCGATTTAAACCGCATGGTGATGTCGGTGTGCTGGGCCCTCTGGAGCCGGACCAGGCCGCGGGCGTCGTTTTGGCGCACGGCCAGAACGGGACCGCCGGGGCCGCAGACCAGCTTCAGGGTCAGCCCCTTCTCCCAGCTCTCCATCTCGGCCCTCACCCGGCTGTCCTTCTGATACAGCACCCGCATCGCCCGGGGCAAAACCGCCAGGACCGCCTTATTGATCTGAGTTTCTATTTGTCTCACCATGGTATTCTCCTTCTCTCCCTATTTTCTGTCTCCGCGTTTTTCGGTCCGAGATCTGTCTCTTTTTCCCTTCGCCTCTCACCCCCGCCGCCGGTTCTCCTCCAGCATCTGCTGAAAGCAGGCGGACACCTCCCGCATGGTGGCGGCAAAGGTGCGCATCTTTTCTTCTCCCAGCCGGTCGATGAGCCACTGGGGCATCTCCAGGATCTCCTCGTGGGCTTCCTCGTAGATGGGAATCCCCTTCTCTGTGAGCCGGATATGCACCTGCCTCCGGTCCTTCTCGGACCGGATTCGCTCAATCATCCCTTTCTTTTCCAACCGGTTCAGAATGACATTCATCTGCGGCTTCAAGATTCCCAGCCTGACACACAGCTCCGTGGCTGTCAGCGGCGGAACATTTTCCTCCGCCTGTTTATACAAAAGTCCGCATACTATGGATTCGTTGTAGGTCATGGCCGACACCAGCCGGTCATTGCAGATCGCCGTGGACATATCCAGCCATCCATCCAACAGCTCCTCCCGCAGATCCCTCTCTCTCCCGTTTTTTTGCTCTTCCATCGCCTTCTCCATTTTCTCGCCGCCTCCGGGTCTATCCCCGCAGGCCTTCTCCCCCGCCGCCTGCGGAGGGGCTTTGATTTTTTCAAGCCCGCTCCGACGGGGGACCTATCGGTTTCTCATTGTTCACTTTATTAACTGTTCATTTACTTAAATATCTTACTCGCCTGTTTTTTTCCTGTCAATACTCTTTTCACATAATGAAATGAAACGGGGGCAAAAGGGGGCCTGTTCACTCGGATGCCGCCGGGCCGGGCAGAAAGCTTTCCAAAACCGGGCAGCGGCAAGGTAAGGCCATGTCTGGACCGCTGGTCCAATTTGTGGGATATCCGAGTCCGATTGAGGGGGCCGCGCTGACGAAATCGGGCTCGGATAGGCCGCAAATTGGGGCTGCCAGACAGGTGCAATGAATTTTCAAACACGCTCTAGGACTGGAAAGGAAGAAAGAAATGGTCTGGCCGACGTGAAATCTCAATTGGGCTGCCGGTAAACGGCTGGCAAAGCCTTGTACGCCACGCACAGAGAAGCATGGTATTTTCTGCCGTTTTTTGCTGTGCGGCGCACGGGCCGGATGATATCTCGGTCCGCGGAACCTGGCGCATATCGCAAACAGGAGCGCTGGGCGGCGGGGCCGGACGCTGGGCGCAGGCAGAGGGATCCGTCGACAGAACCGGCAATGTGTCGCAGGCAGAATCACCGATCGGCAGGGCTGAACGCTGGGCGCTGGCTGGGGCACTGGGCGGCGGCGGGGTTTGGAACGTGTCGTAGATCGGATCACCGATCAGTGGATGGCCGATATGGGCCAGGTGGACACGGATCTGATGGGTGCGGCCGGTTTCCAGGGTGAGACGAAGGAGCGCGCGGTCCTCCCACTGGTTCAGCACCTGATAGTGGGTCACGGCGGGGCTGCCCTTCGGGGTGACACACATTTTGTTCAGCTCCCCCTCCTGCTTTCCGATGGGGGCGTCGATGGTCTGGGGAGCAAGGCGGGCCTCCTCCGGGAAGATGCCCCGGCACAGGGCAAGATATTCTTTCCGGAAAACTCCCCGCTCCCGCTGCTCCCAGAGACGCTGGGCCGCCACCGCATTTTTTCCGAAAACCAGGATTCCGCTGGTATCTCTGTCCAGACGGCCGATGCCGCGGATGGGGAGGAGGGGAGGGTCCGAGGAGGCGGGGGCCGCGGTGGGGCAGGGCCTCATCTC
>CAZGRM010000081.1:9164-13670 GCA_964528295.1 uncultured Lachnospiraceae bacterium | reverse complement strand
CACACCGATGTACTCCTTGTGGGTGTGCTTCTCATTGATGGCCCTCGTCACCAGGCAGCCGTAGGGGCCCATCATATAGCGTCCCAGCTCCGTGTACAGGGCCACATCTCCCATGCCCGCGGGCACCAGCACCTCCTCGTAGACCTTCCGGACACCCTCTCCGATCACCCGGATATCGTTCTTCTCCTGATCCGGCCGGTAGGGAATGCCGATGCCGCCGGAGAGATTGATGAACTTAATCCTCGCTCCCGTCTTCCGGTTCAGCTCCACCGCCAGCTCAAAGAGCACCTTTGCCAGCAGCGGGTAGTAATCATTGGTCACCGTGTTGCTGGCAAGGAAGGCATGGATGCCGAACTCCTCCACACCCTTCGCCTTCATGATCCGAAACGCCTCCTCGATCTGCTCCGTGGTCATTCCGTACTTGGCGTCTCCCGGGTTGTCCATGATATCGTTGCTGATCTTGAACAGTCCGCCCGGATTGTAGCGGCAGGACATGGTTTTCGGCAGGCAGCCCACGGCCCTCTCCACCTTTTCGATATGGGTGATATCGTCCAAATTGATAATGCCGCCCAGGTCGGCCGCCTTTTTAAACTCCGCCTCCGGCGTATCGTTGGAGGAAAACATGATGTCATGGCCCGTGATACCCACGGCCTCCGAAAGCATCAGCTCTGTCATGGAGGAACAGTCTGTGCCGCAGCCGTACTCATGGAGAAGCTTTACAAGGAAGGGATTCGGTGTGGCCTTCACGGCGAAATACTCCTTGTAGCCCTGATTCCAGGAAAATGCCTCGTACAATTCCTTTACGTTTTCCCGAATGCCCTTTTCATCGTAGAGATGAAAGGGAGTGGGATACTGCCGGATGATCTCCTCCAGCTTTTCTTTTGTCACAAATGTCTTCTTCATCTTCTCATAGCTCCTCTGTGAATTTTCGTAAAAAACCCCCGGAATCTCCGGGAAAGCGCATCCGGGACCTCCGGCTGCTGTCTCCCCTGCTCCGGGGGTATACGTCATTGTATACACTGTAATTGGAAGTGAAAGATACTTCCGCTTTTTCTCAGTTAGGATATCAGAACCGCTCTTCCTTGTCAATACTCAACCGCCAAAAAAACCGCTCACCCGGTTCTTTCCGTCCACCAGATGATTGTACTGCAATATTTTGTACTCATTCAAAAGCTCCGCATAATCCTCCTGGCCGTAGCTGTAGAAGGCGCCCTGGCTGTCCCGGTATACGTTCGCGTTGATCACCGGCAGCTCCTCCATCAGATTCATTAGATACTGCTGGTAGCCGGTCAGCGGCACTCCCGCGTTCTCCAGCAGGATCCCGCTCAGATAATTGACGCTGATCCCCTCATAGTAGGAGGGGTCCAGATCGCGGTTGCTCCACATCATGAAGGGCACCCGGTAGCCCTGCTGCACCTCCTCCAAGGTCTCCCCGCCGGATATGCCGCAGATCCGCTGAATGGTATTGGTGATATAGTCGGAGGGCTGATGGTCACCGAACATCACCACGATCACCGGCTCCTCCTGCTGGGAAAAATAGAGGATCAGCTCCCGGAGGGCCAGGTCCGTCTCATTCATCAGCGTCAGATATTTTTCCGTGGCCGTCACGCTGGTGGTCTTGTTCGTCACCTCCGGCAGCGTCAGATAGATATTGAAATCCGGCGTCTCCTTGCTGTACGCGCCGTGATTCTGCATGGTCACCTCAAAAATGAACATCCGCTCATCCTCTTCCTTTTGCTCGAACTGCTCGATGATCTTTTCAAAGGCGGAGCTGTCACTGATGTAGCCCCGGTAGCGCTTGGGATTATCAAAAGAGGTCTGATCCAGAAACTCGTCAAAGCCAAAATACTCATAGACCTCATCCCGGTCCCAGCCGGAGCGGTTGTAGGGATGGATCGCTAAGGTATCGTAGCCCAGCGACTTCAGATAGCTGGCCAGGGAGGGTGTCTCACTGTTGATATACTGCTGGTAGGGGATGCTGCCCGCCGGCAGAAAGCCCATGGTATCTCCCGTCAAAAACTCAAACTCCGTGTTGGCCGTATTTCCTCCCTTGACGGAGACGTACACCTCTCCCCCCACAGCCTCCTGCTGAAGGCTCTTGAAAAAGGGCATGACCTCCTCGCTGGTCTCGAAATCTCCCCAGACAGACAGATCGGAAAAGGCCTCGTTCATGATCACAACGATATTCGGATATTCGGTCACGGCCGTCTCTTTGGCATCCTCCTCCCCGGACTCCTGCCGGCTGGCGATCTCCTCCACCGCCTTCACCGAATACCCATCCGGCTCCTCAATATTCAAAAAACGCAGGTTTCCAAGAAAGGCCGCCGCGATCCCGTTATTCCGGTACAGCACATTCAGGGTAAACAAGGTGGTGTCCATGCCGAAAAAGCTCTGTACTCCGCTCTTCTGGATGCTGGAAAGATATCCGCACATCAGCAGGCCGTACACAAAGACCGCCGCCAGACGGGGCTTTACTTTCTGGAATTTCACCGAGGACTTGGAGGACAGCAGCATCATCCAGAGAAAGGCCATCAGGACGAAGGCCTGCTTCCACCCCAGGGAAAACACGTAATTGTCCGCCACCGACATGGCCGTTCCCAGGGAAAGCAGGTCCCAGGGGACGATGGGGGTGCCCCGGAAGCTCACCACAAAATAGTTGGCCAATCCGAAAATCATGGGAACCAGGACGGCGATGGAAAAGCCCCGGGCCACCCCTCCCGCGAGGAAGGCCGCCAGACCGTACAAGAGATAAAAGAACAGCAGATTCAGGATCAAAATCATGAGGGTCAAGTCCTGAATCACGTGGGTGTAGCTCTCCAGCGCCCAGACCGTGGCAAAGGGAAGGATCAGATACCAAAGCAGCGAGAGGACCCTGCCAAAGGAAAGCTCCAGCAGCACAAACACTCCCGCCGCCAGGCTAAGAAGCAGCCCCATGGCCAGATAGGGCACGTCCATCCCCTCGGAGCAGACAGCCATACCGGTGATGATAAGCATAGCCGCAGTCACAGCGACAGCGACCGCGGCTCTTTTTTTGTTCCACACAAATAAACTCTTTTTTTCTTTTTTCTTTTCTTTCATTTTTTCTGATTTCAACTCTTCTTCACGTGCTGATGGGTGAACAGATGGTCCTGGCAGTATTCGTAGTTGCCATCACATTTGGAACAAAAGCGAAATTCCAGATGGTCCCCGTCCTGCTCTGTCCTGCCGCAGATGGCGCACTTGTGCTTTGTGACACTCTTTGGCTGGGCCTTTTTTACATTCCGCCTGAACTCCTGGCGCCGGTGTACCTGCCTGGGGGTAAAACGGTTCATATCCCTGGAATTCAGGAAAAAGATGATAAAGTTCAGCAACGACGCGATGATCGCCACCCAGGTGGCCCAGGAACCGCCGATGGCCGAGTAGATAATCTCCGCCAGATAGACCAGCGCCATCCACTTCATCTTGATGGGAATCACGAACATGAGCAGCACCTGCATATCGGGATAGGTCAGGGCAAAGGCCAGGAAAATGGACATATTGATATAGTAGGTGCTGAAATACCAGCCCACCCCCGCCTTTGTGACAAAGTACAGCAGGAAGGCTCCGATGATGGTGAACAAAATACCGGACAAAATGTATACATTAAACCGGAACGTCCCCCAGGTTCGCTCCATCGTCTGTCCCAGAGACAGATAAAAAAGCAGCATAATCCCTGTGAACAGAGAGACACTGGAGGGCGGAATCAGAATCCAGGTCACCAGCCGCCAAACCTGTCCCCTAAGAATATAATAGGGCTCCAGGGTCAGCCAAAGCAGCATCTGGGGCGCCATCATCTCAATCAAATAGCCCGCGGCATACAGCGCTATCATAATGATGGGAAGATTTCGGATCGCGTATTTTCCGTATTTGCGCTCCAATTTGTTTAAAAAATCCATAGTTCATCCTCTTTCTGACGCGGCATACGCCGCCTGTTATTTCCGCGGGCGACGGGATCCCCGCATGGTTATCCGGCGGCCGCGGCAAAAGCCAAGGCCGCCGGATGTCTGATTTCCTGCTCATTATAGATTTTGGCGGAACTTTTGTCAATCTTTCCCTGAGGGGTTTTGTCACTCTTTATATTTTTTTAAGAAAGCTCTTCCCCAAAGGGCGGAAGCTTCGGAACGCAGAGCTGATCACCAATCTGGAGGTTGTAAATGTCCACGTAGGGATTCGCGTAAATCAGAGCCGACACCCTCACTCCGTACCGCTTTCCAAGTTTGTACAGCGTGTCTCCGGCCTGGATGGTATGAGAAAAACCGATGCATCTCGGACATTCATTCACGGCGATTCTCTCCTATTTTGTCTGTCTCTCTGTTATCATATGCGTCTTTTCAGGAATTGCTTGCCAAAAAAAGGCGGAATATATTATACTATAGATTATGTTTGAAAAAAGATTTTAAGAAAGAAGGATTTTATCATGGCTGGATCGACATTCGGAACCATTTTTAAAATAACCACCTGGGGAGAATCCCACGGGAAGGGCATCGG
>CAZGRM010000081.1:0-9154 GCA_964528295.1 uncultured Lachnospiraceae bacterium | reverse complement strand
GGGATCCCTCTTTGGGAGGAAGATATCCAGGTGTACCTGAACCGGCGCAGACCGGGCCAGAACCGCTACACCACCTCCCGGGCGGAGGCGGACGCGGTGGAGATTCTCTCCGGCACCTTTGAGGGCAAAACCACAGGGACCCCCATCTCCCTTCTGGTGCGGAACATGGACCAGCGCTCCCGGGACTACAATTCCATCATGAACCTGTACCGTCCCGGTCACGCGGATTATCCCTACGATATGAAGTACGGCTTCCGGGATTACCGGGGCGGCGGGCGCTCCTCCGGCCGGGAGACCATCGGCCGGGTGGCGGCGGGGGCCGTGGCAATGAAGCTGCTGGAGGAGCTGGGCGTCACAGTCACCGCCTACGTAAGCGCCATCGGTCCGGTGCGGATTGACCGGGACCGCTGCGACTTCTCCCGGGTCAATGAAAGCCAGCTGCGGATGCCGGACGAGGAGGCGGAGAAGCAGGCCCTGGCCTACCTGGAGGAATGCCTCCGCTCCCAGGACTCCAGCGGAGGAGTCATCGAGTGTGTGGCGGAGCATCTGCCCGCGGGCCTTGGCGAGCCGGTATTTGAAAAGCTGGACGCCAACCTGGCGAAGGCCCTCATGTCCATCGGCGCCGTGAAGGCGGTGGAGATCGGGGACGGCACCGGGGTCTCCTCCCTGAAAGGCTCTCAGAATAATGATTACTATGAGGAGGATGAGGAGGGAGTGCCCCGGAAGATGACGAATCACAGCGGCGGTACTCTGGGAGGACTCAGCGACGGCTCTCCCCTGGTGCTGCGGGCCTCCTTCAAGCCCACCGCCTCCATCGCCCGGACCCAGAAAATGCAGACAAGGGACGGCCATGTGGTGGAGGAAATCATCAAGGGCCGCCACGATCCTATCATCGTCAGCCGGGCCGTGGTGGTGGTTCAGGCCATGACCGCGCTGACCCTCGCGGACCATCTGCTGCTGAACATGAACGCAAAGCTGGACAACATCAAGAAAGTATATCTTTCCTAAATGAAAAAGGGCGGCATTCTTCCTTAATATCCACAAGTAAAGGGGCTGTTTTCGAAACAGCCCCTTGTCATTATTCCTCTACTGTGCCCACCTGGGAGATCAGGATGCAGTTGGGCGTGTCCACCTTGATGGGCCGGCCCTTCATCACCAGCAGCCCCTTCTCGTAGTCGATGGTAAAGAAACGGATCTCGTTGGTCTCGTGGTTCAGCACCACCAAAGTCTTCTCACCCGGCAACACGTCGATGTCCTTTGGATAGTCGCCGCTGATGGGCAGGCAGCACAGCCTGGTCAACAGCCCGGTCTCCTGGTCCACCCGGTACACCGCGGCCGTATTCTCTCCCGCCGTGGAGCAGTAGAGATACCTTCCGCTGGGAGAAAGCTTCATGCCGCAGCAGGCGCTGCCGATGGCGGAAGGATCCCGCATGGTGGAAATCTCCTGGATCTTCTCAAAATCAGGAGCCTTCCCGGAACCGTCGTATTTGTAAACCGTGATCTCATTGGTCAGCTCACAGTTGATATAGGCGAATCTGCCGTCATGGCTGAAGGTCAGAAGCCTGGGACCGGAATCCAGCTTACACCGGAGAATATCAAAAAGCTTCAGTCTGCCGTAGGCCTCATTGATCTTATAGATCTTTACCTGGTCGATGCCGTTGTCCACGGCGCACAGATACTTGTCATCCGGCGTGGGGATCACGCAGCTCACGTGGGGACGGAAGCTCCGCTCCGCCACACTGCCCAGACCCTTGTGGAAAATGCCGTCCATAATAGAACCGAGACGGCCGTCCCTGTGGGTGTGAATCACCGTCACCTTCCCGTCGTGATAGCCGCCCACATACAGGAATTTACCGCTCCTGTCCGTGGAGAGGTAGCAGCCTCTCATGCCGTCTATCCCCACCTTGTTGATGGACTCCAGGCCGCCGTCCGGGAGGATCTTCAGCACCTCCACCCCCTCGTCAGCGATGGAGTACAGATACTTTCCGCTGTAGGATTTCGTCATATGCGAGGCGTTGTTCACGGGAACTACCTCCCGCTCCGTCATAATCCCCTCCTCGACATCAATATCATAAATGTGGATTCCGATGCTGCTTCCATGGGTGTAGGTGCCCACATATGCCACATATTTTTCCTGTCCATCCATTTTAAAAAAACCTCCTGTCCCGCAGTCTTCAACCCTTTTTAGTCATATTAACACATTCCTCCCCATTTGTTAAGTAAAATGATTAAAATCTTTGAAAAATCTATTGACACGCTCAGCAGAATGAGTATAATCACGCATAGGGCTTGTTTAGTAAAAGTAAACTTTCTGTTTATTTTTACTGCGTTTTCTTTTGAAGAGAGATCCCGAGGCAAAGGGGTCTCCGGAGGTAATGCATGGAAATCGGAAAAAAGATAAAGGAACTGCGCGTCGCGAAGAACCTGACCCAGGAGGAGCTGGCGGACCGGGCTGAGCTGTCCAAGGGCTTTATTTCCCAGGTGGAGCGGGATTTGACCTCCCCCTCCATCGCAACCCTGGTGGATATTTTGCAGTGTCTGGGCACCGATCTTCAGGCCTTTTTCAACGACACGAAGGATGAACAGATCGTCTTTCACGAGCAGGACTATTTCGAGAAAGTCGATCCGGAGCTGAAAAACAAGATTGAGTGGATCATCCCGAATGCCCAAAAAAATATCATGGAACCCATACGGCTTACCCTGGAGCCGGGAGGATCCACCTATCCCGATGTTCCCCATGAGGGCGAAGAATTCGGCTACGTACTCCAGGGCAGTGTCACGATCCATCTTGGCACGAAAATCTACAAGGCGAAAAAAGGGGAGGCCTTCTATTTCACTCCCAGCACCCGGCACTATATCACGGCCAACAAAAAAACCGGAGCGACGCTGATCTGGATCAGCACTCCTCCGAATTTCTGAGGGCTGGCGGCTGCCCCGAAACGAAAGAGCGGTACAGGAGGTACATTTCAGTATGAGTAATAAGTTAATTGACCTGGTTGGAATTACGAAATCCTTCGACGGCACCACCGTGCTGGACGATTTGAATCTTTATATCCGCGAAAATGAATTTCTCACCCTGCTGGGCCCCTCCGGCTGCGGAAAAACCACCACGCTGCGCATCATCGGCGGTTTTGAGAACCCGGACAAGGGAAGCGTCATTTTCAACGGGACGGATATTACCTCCCTGCCCCCCAACAAGCGGCAGCTCAACACCGTATTTCAGAAGTACGCGCTGTTCACTCACATGACCATAGCGGAGAACATCGCCTTCGGTCTGAAGATCAAGAAAAAAAGCAAGGCCTACATCGACGACAAGATCCGGTATGCCCTGAAGCTGGTCAATCTGGAGGGCTATGAAAACCGGATGCCCGACTCCCTAAGCGGCGGTCAGCAGCAGCGGATCGCCATCGCCCGGGCCATTGTAAATGAACCGAAGGTGCTGCTTTTGGACGAGCCCCTGGGCGCTCTGGACCTGAAGCTGCGCCAGGATATGCAGTATGAGCTGATCCGGCTGAAAAATGAACTGGGCATCACCTTCATCTATGTGACCCACGATCAGGAGGAGGCCCTGACCATGTCCGATACCATCGTGGTCATGAACCAGGGCTATATCCAGCAGATCGGCCCCCCGGAGAACATCTACAATGAACCCCAGAACGCCTTTGTCGCGGACTTTATCGGCGAAAGCAATATTCTGGACGGCGTGATGCTGAAGGATCATCTGGTGGAGATCCTTGGCGCCAAATTTCCCTGCGTGGATGAGGGCTTCGGCACAAATAAAGCGGTGGACGTGGTGATCCGGCCGGAGGATATCGATCTTCTGAAGCCGGAGGAGGGAACGATCCAGGGAGTGGTGACTCACCTGATCTTCAAGGGCGTCCACTATGAGATGGAAGTAATGGCAAACGGCTATGAGTGGCTGGTACACAGCACGGATCTGTTCCCTGTGGGGACCAAGGTGGGCATCCACGTGGATCCCTTTGATATCCAGATCATGAACAAGCCGGAATCTGAGGACGAGGAGGCGGTGGCAATTGATGAGTAAAGGAAAAACAAAGTGGCTGCTCTCCGGCCCCTTCCTGGTGTGGACGGTGGCCTTTATCCTGATTCCCCTGGCCATCATCGTCTACTACGGACTGACCACGGCGGAGGGCGCCTTCACCCTGTCAAATATCGGGGAGATGGCCCGGCCTGAGAATGTGAAGGCTTTGGCCATCGCGCTGCTGCTCTCCTTGGTCAGCACCGGGATCTGCCTGCTGATGGCCTATCCCCTCGCCATGATTTTATCCGGCCTGAAGGTGAACGCCAACGGATTTATCGTTATGATTTTTATTATCCCAATGTGGATGAATTTTCTGCTGCGCACCCTGGCGTGGCAGACGCTGCTGGAGAAGACCGGCGTCATCAATATGATCCTTGGCGCCCTTCACCTGCCGTCGCTGAATATTATCAATACCCCCTACGCCATCGTGCTGGGTATGGTTTACAATTTTCTGCCCTTTATGCTGATGCCCATCTACAACAGCCTGATCAAGATTGACAAAAACGTGATCAACGCGGCCCGGGATCTGGGTGCCAACGGCTTTCAGACCTTCCGGAAGGTGATTTTCCCCCTGAGTATGCCGGGGGTCATCAGCGGCATCACCATGGTATTTGTGCCGGCCCTGACCACCTTCGTGATCAGCGATCTGCTGGGCGGGTCAAAAATCCTGCTGATCGGCAACGTCATCGAGCAGAAGTTTAAGCAGGGGAACAACTGGAACGTGGGCAGCGGACTTTCTCTGGTGCTGATGGTGTTTATCCTGCTGAGCATGGCTGTCATGCAGAAGTATGACAAGGATGGAGAGGGGGTGGCCTTCTGATGCGGAATTTTTTGAAGCGGCTGTACCTGGCTTTCATTTTTATCCTGCTGTACGCTCCGATTCTCACGTTGATTGTGTTATCCTTCAACTCCTCCCGGACCAGAGCCAAGTGGGGCGGCTTTTCCCTGAAATGGTACGTGAGCCTGTTTGACAACGAGCAGATTCTCCAGGCCCTGTACAACACGCTGCTGATCGCCTTTCTCTCGGCGCTGATCGCCACCGTGTTCGGCACCCTGGGGGCCATCGCCCTGAATTCCATGAAGCGGCGGACCAGGACCTTCTGGCTGTCCATGGCCAATATCCCCATGCTGAACGCGGAGATCGTCACCGGCATCTCTTTGATGCTTCTGTTCATCGCGGCGGGGAATCTGCTCTCCGTCTTCGGAGGCGGCGTCACCTTCGGCTTCTGGACGATCCTGATCGGACACATCACCTTTAACCTGCCCTATGTGGTGCTGAGCGTGATGCCAAAGCTGAAGCAGGTGAACCTGTCCACCTACGAGGCGGCCCTGGATATCGGCGCTTCCCCGGCCTACGCCTTCTATAAGGTGGTGCTGCCGGATATTATGCCCGGGGTCCTCTCCGGCTTTCTGCTGGCCTTCACCCTGTCCCTGGATGATTTCATCATCACCCACTTCGTCAAGGGTCCCGGCTTTGACACCCTCTCCACCAAGATCTACACCGAGGTGAAAAAGGGAATCAAGCCGGAGATGTACGCGCTCTCCACCTTGATGTTTGTGGCGGTGCTGCTGCTTTTGATGATCATAAATTATAAGCCAAAGGTGAAGGCAGATCCTGCGGCAAAGGCATAAAAGCTTTGCAAATAGATCTATATACCAATAAGGAGGAGAAAAATGAGAAAACTGTTTTTGGCTGCCCTGGCCGGGCTGGGATCGGCGGTGCTTCTTACTGGCTGCGGAGGCGGATCCGGCGCAAAGGATAAGGAGGCTTCCGCCGGTCAGGTGGTGGTTTACAACTGGGGAGAATATCTGGACCCGGAGGTGCTGGATCTCTTTGAGGAGGAGACGGGAATCAAGGTGGTCTACGATGAGTTTGAGACCAACGAGATCATGTATCCGAAGATCGAGACGGGGGCCGTTTCCTATGACGTGGTCTGCCCCTCGGACTATATGATTCAAAAAATGATCAAAAACGATCTTCTGGCCGAAATCAATTTTGACAATGTGCCCAACATCGAAAATATCGACGAGGAGTACCTGAAATGGGCCGAAGAATTCGATCCGGGCAACAAGTATTCCGTGCCCTACTGCTGGGGCACTGTGGGCATCCTCTACAACAAAACCATGGTGGACGAGCCCATCACCAGCTGGGATGTACTCTGGGATGAAAAGTACGCGGACAATATCCTGATGCAGGACAGCGTCCGGGACGCCCTTGGCGTGGCTCTGAAACGGCTGGGCTACTCTCTGAACAGTACCAGCGAGGAGGAGATCGCGGAGGCCGCCGAGACACTGATCGATCAAAAGCCGCTGGTTCAGGCCTACGTGATTGATCAGGTGCGGGACAAGATGATCGGAAATGAGGCCGCCCTGGGCGTGATCTATTCCGGCGAGGCCATCTACACCCAGCGGGAAAACCCGGATCTGGAGTACGTGATCCCGGAGGAAGGCTCCAATCTCTGGATCGACGGCTGGGTTATTCCGAAAAACGCGGAGAATAAGGAGAACGCGGAGAAGTTTATCAATTTCCTCTGCGATCCGGAAATCGCCCTGATGAACTTTGAATACATCACCTACTCCACGCCCAACAAGGCGGCGAGGGAGCTGATCGAGGATGAGGACATCAAGGACAGCACCATCGCCTTCCCCACATCGGAGATGACGAAGGACTGCGAAACCTTCCTGTATCTGGGCGACGAGGTGGATAATCTCTATAATGACTATTGGAACAAGGTGAAATCAAGCTGACGACACGTTTTAAGGAGGAATCGAGATGTTCAGAGAAATCAAGACCACAGAATTAAAGGAGAATCCCTTTGATCTGATCGGCGCCCAGTGGCTGCTGGTGACGGCGGAAAAAGAGGGGAAACGCAATACCATGACCGCCTCCTGGGGCGGACTGGGCGTGATGTGGGGAAAGGACGTGGCCTTTCTTGTCATCCGGCCCCAGCGGTACACAAAGGAGTTTATCGACGGCTCCGCCACCCTCTCCCTCTCCGTGCTGCCAAAGGGGAGCATGAAGGAGTACGCTTATCTGGGGAAGGTATCCGGCCGGGACGAGGATAAGATCGCCCATGTGGGCCTGACCGTACGGCATGAGGGGGACACGCCCTATTTTGAGGAGGCCCGGCTGGTGCTGATCTGCGAAAAGATGTTCGCCCAGCCCTACGCGCCGGAGGGCTTCCAGGATCGGGAGCTGATTTCCAAATGGTATCCCGAAGAGGATTTCCATACTCTCTACATCTGTGAGATCAAAAAGGTACTGGTGGACGAGGAGAAATAGCTCTTCCGTCCGATTGACAAAGGCTCCGCGGCATCTGGGGCTTTCTCTGGGGTGCGGCGGGGCCTTTGTCTGTGGCGGCGCTGTGAAATTTCGTGCGGGGAGGCATACGGGGTGGACAGATATCTGGTTTACAAAATTGACGAGAGAGACAGGGGCAAAAAGATCCAGGATTTTCTCCGGGAGCTGGGATGCTCCCACCATGTTTTGACCCATTTAAAAAGGGATGAGAGGGGAATCGTCCTGAACGGGGAGCGGACCTTCGCCAGCAGGCGGCTGGAGGCCGGGGACGTGCTGGAGCTTTTTGCGGCGGAGACGGAATGCTCCGACCGGATTTTGCCGGTTTACCTGCCTTTGTCCGTGGTCTATGAGGACGAGGATCTGATGGTCATCAACAAGGCGGCGGACACTCCCATCCACCCCTCCGTCCACAATCATGAAAATACCCTGGCCAACGGGGTGGTCTACTATTTCCGCCATGAAACCTCCCCCTTTGTGTACCGCTGCGTCAACCGGCTGGACCGGGACACCAGCGGCCTGCTGATCATCGCTAAAAATATGCTCAGCGGCGCCATTCTCCACCAGATGTCCGCCCGGCGGGAAATTCACCGGGAGTATCTGGCCATCGCGGAGGGCCTCACTCCCGCCTCCGGCACCGTGGACGAGCCCATCGGGCGGATGGAGGGATCGGCGCTCCGGCGGCGGGTTGATCCGGAACAGGGAGACGAGGCGGTGACTCATTTTCAGAGACTGGACTACCGCCCGGACCTCTCCCTCCTTCGCGTTCGCCTGGAAACCGGGCGGACCCACCAGATCCGGGTCCATATGAAGCACATCGGCCATCCTCTGGCCGGAGATTTTCTCTATAATCCCGGCTCCGCCGTTCCCATGCCGCGCCAGGCGCTCCACTCCCACTCCCTTTCCTTCCCTCACCCCATCACAAAAAAGCCCCTCTCCTTTACCTGTGAAATGCCGGAGGATATGAGGGCTCTTTTTCAGGGAAGCCTGTAAGCCCCCCTTCTTTGCTTTGCGGGCCGCTACTTCCCCATCTCCTTCAGGCTTCGCAGCAGCTCCAGATCCGACTCTCTCACCCGGATATTCGTCGTCATCGTATCCCCATTTGGGCTCTTCACTGTCATCTCAATCACCGTCCCCTCCTGAAGGTGCTCCTCTGAGATGGCATTCAAAAAAGAAATAAACTTCGGGTGATTCTCCGCAAATTGTTTTCTTGCGGTCATTATTTTCATCAATACGGCAGGATTCATTTTTTTCTCCTCAGATAGAATTGGCTGAATTACCAGCAGAGAGATAATTCAGCCATATCGCGTTTCTTCGCTTCTTTATGTTTTACCGGATTCTGTCCGGGAAGCCCACCTTCCGCTGTACCTTGCGCAGCGTCTTCTGAGCGTAATAGGATGCCTTCTCCGCGTTGTTTTTGATCACGCCGTCAATGTAGCCCTTGTCCTTCTCCAGCTCCGCCACACGCTTCTGGAGCGGTGCGAGCACAGACACTACCGCCTCACCCACAGCCTCCTTCAGCTGTCGTAGCCGCAGCCCTCAAACTCTCTCACCGCCTCCTCCGGCGTCTTGCCAAGGCAGGCGCAGTAGATATCGATCAGGTTCCGCACGCCGGGCTGCTCCTCACAGTAGCAGATCCGGGCCATGGAATCGGTGACCGCCCTCTTGCACTTGCGGCGGATGGTATCCGGATCGTCCATCAGATAAATGCTGGCGTTGGGGTTCTCGTCGGATTTGCTCATCTTTTTGCCGGGATCCTGGAGACTCATGATCTTGGCCCCCGTCTTTCCGATATAGGCCTCTGGAATCGTAAA
>CAZGRM010000080.1:0-13714 GCA_964528295.1 uncultured Lachnospiraceae bacterium | reverse complement strand
TCACAAGCTGGCCGCCGAATATGGCACAGTTGGCCGTTTGGGCTGGCAATCTGCATAGCTTCCTCTTTGTTTACAGTCAGCACAGATTTGTTGCTTGATTTCAGATTTGTTATTTTTGCAGGGACATAGCCTAATGTATCAGAATTCATTTTGACTTTTAATGTTCCTAAATACACGTCTTTTTTATTGTAAAGAGTCAGAGTTACCTTTTTCGTTGTGAGCAATGGTAATGTTACCGGGCGCGCCTGTGCGGAAACCGCTGAAAACATTACTAACAAAGTGACTAATGCAAACATTAAAGATAATTTCTTTGAAAATTTTTTCATTTCAATTTTCCCCTTCCTGTTAATAAAATTTCCGTATGAACTCAAATTTTGTTAATCAGCCCATTTCAAAGGGAAGGATTATTCCCCCGATGAGCCATTCGTTTCTTAATCTGATTGACGAAATCTACAATCCCTCAAAAAATTACCCGTTATAGACAGCTTATTTAGATACGTCTATATTTTGGTTTTCCTCCACTTTCTTTCATACCTCTCTTTTAATAACTTAAAGGGGTATAGTTAAGATTCCACATACCTTTATTGCCTACCACAATAATAGGTTCACCACCTGGCTGTCCATCAAATGCATGAACCAGTATCTTCAAAAAACACTTGACTTTTTATTAGCAAGCTTTATAAATTTTTCCACTCATCTGTAAGCCAAATATTTCCCCGGGTATCTTGTGAATACATTTTTCCATTGTAAATTATTGCAGAACCTTCCAGTTCTTCATCTGAAACAACCAACCAGTCAATAAAACGATAACTTGTACATTTTTTGTTTCCGGTAGATCTTTTCGCTATATTTGAAGCAGCATCTGGGTATAAAAAGAGACGCACAGAATAGTTTCCATCAGTTTTTCCTCCGCCAATAGATGTCGCATCTATATTGTACCATTTCCCATCAATTTTAACCTGATTCCATGCATGGTTGAGCCCAGTCGCATAATAATTGGTTATGTTCAGCCCATCAAGAAGCCATTTAACTGTCTGTGCATAATTAGCACATACCCCTTCTCCGAGATATAATGTATAGATAGCGTTACAGCTCGGCTGCCCTATACTCGTAACATATTCAAGATTTTCATTTACAGAATACATAGTTGCCGCATTCATTTTTGTATATTTCACATTATCACATACATATTTTACAATTTTCCAACACGCATATTGTGGAGTGGTAGATTTTGAAACACCTATTTCCTTATATATGCTTTTCTGTATAGCAGTAATCTCCGATGAGGTAATATTATACGGTGTAACTTTACCATCACTTCCGCCAATACTTGCTAAAAGAAATTCTGCTGCATCTTTTTCATTCGGATATGCGGCCTTTAACTTTTTTATAGAAGTTATCTTTTGGCTAGATGAAGAACCAGTAACCTTAACTTTACAAGTATATTTCTTTTTATTGTAAGTGGCTGTAATCGTAGCCGTACCTTTTTTCTTTGCGGTGATAATAACTTTACCATTCTTACCGGCCTTAACTGTCGCAATACTCGTCTTTGAGGATTTCCATGTAACCTTCTTAGAGCTTACAATATTATTTAAGGTAATCGTCCCTGTCTTACCTGCGTTCAGGCTTAAAGACTTCTTGCTTAATGCCGGAGCCTTAACCGTTACCTTAACCGTATACTTCTTACCATTGTACTTCGCCGTGATCGTAGCCGTTCCGGCTTTCTTACCAGTGATCTTAACCTTGTAACCGTTCGTTCCACTGGCTTTCACCGTAGCGACACTCTTTTTGCTGGAACTCCATGTTACCTTCTTCTTAGAACTCGTGTTCTTCAACTGGATTGTGGTACTCCCAGATACCGCCAACGAAACCGTCTTTTTCGACAGCGCAACCGTTGAAGCTGCTTCTGCCGTAATTACAGTATCAATCCCGGAAACCGCTGGAACCGCACCTGATATTATTAATCCAAAAAGAAACACACACAATATTCTTTTCCATGCGCTTCTCATATCCTTCTCCTTTCCACACCCTTCTATTGCGAAAAAAATATAGTCAAATGCTCGTGCAAATACGGCACTTAGCTCCATTGTCCGCATGAATGAAGGTTCTTTGTTATAAACCAAATTCGACTTTTATTTGCGATACCGCTTCCTCAATGGAAACGCAGCCGTTCTCTTTTGTCACCGGAAATGATTTCGCCTTACGTTCTTGCAACTCGCTGATTTTGCCAAACCGATACAGCCCATCCTCCAAATTGCCAAACAGGAAATATTCTGACTGCCGATAAGGTTCCCGTTCCGGGCATATTGAAATTGCTTTGCTGCCTCTGATATATACCTTTGCGTCTGTACCCTTCAAATGGTATATTTCTCCATACTCAACTTTAACCGGTTCAAAATCAAGGGAATATTCTTTCATATTTTTCCGAATTGCAGTAACATGATCTACCCTTGGCGCATTGCCGTCTTTTTTTCTGCCTGTTTCATATCATATCTCCCATTGGTTTTTGGTTTTTTCGCTTTTGGTTTTATCTTCATTATACTCAATGTATTAAGCATAGTCAACGATTTTTGTGTGCTAATCTGGTTCTTGGGGTGAGGATGTGATTAGCTATCAGCCGTTTTACAGTACGCTATTTAAGAAAAACATTACAGAATATCAACTTATACATATACATGGCATCTCTGCCAACACATTATATAGAATGCATCAGGGAGCGCCAATCACCACTAAGACATTAGATAAGCTATGCTTCATTCTGGATTGTGAGGTGGAGGATATTCTATATCATGATAAAAGCTCAGGGGAATGACCGTTTGTCCGTCCTGAGCTTTTTATAATTTCCGTCTATCCCTCTCCACATCCATTCCCAGAACAAATATACCGGACGCACATGAAATTAAAAATTAATATTTAAAAATTAGAGCGGTATTTTTCAACCGCTCCGGCTGGTTTATGCCCTGACAAATGTCTTCCCACAATCGCCGCAAATAACGTTTACTGCCCGTGTGCTCCGTATAATAGTCCCGCAGCAGGGGCAAACCCATTTCTGGCTGTTTCCCTTCTTGGCCGTTGGGACATCTCCCTCTCCATTCCGGTTCCCGTTCCCGCCGATCCCATGAAATGGATTTCCCGTATTCCTGCATATCAATATTTCCTGTAATCCATAGGAAACGCAAAATTCCAATGTTTCCTATGATGGCTCCGTGATTGTCCAGCCGTATTTTTCATGCCTGCTTATTATCAGCCCCCTCGCTTCCGCCAGCTCCTTAAACTGTTTGTTGTGATATATCCCCCGGTTGCTGGTATCCTGTATGCCGTTCTGCATTGCGTACAGGTGGCAGCCCTCATGGATTAGCGTGGCCACGATATTTTCAATCGGGCGGTCTAAATAATCCGCCCCAATATTCAGCTCATAGCTCGCCCTCCCCTGTTCCGTTTTCCATACCTTAGAAGTGGTCACATGCCCATACGCCCCTACTGTGGACTGAACTGTGATTGTAGGTACTTCCAGACTATCCGAAAAATATTCCTGATTAATCAGATTAAAAATTTTTGACAGGTACTGAACCACCCTTTTGTAATTTGTGATTTCCTTCATATCCTTCGCCCTCCAAGTGTTTTGATGATAGACAACGGTGCCAACTCACCGCGCCGCTGTTTTGCTTAACCACACCACACTTTCAGACGAAATCCTGTCAAGGATGCGGCTATGCCGCACAACGCTTGTCCTTGACTGGATGGCAGCTGGAAGTATACTATCTGCAAAAAAACAGCTCACAACCAAAGGAAAAAAGAAAAGTCCTTACATTCTTCGACATAAGAACCTTTTCATAATAAATTTATTTACTCTTTGCATTTGCTTTTTTACGTGGCGTATATTTCCGTTTGCCTTTTGAGTCTCTCGCCACCTCACAAATCCAATGCTTATCGTCTATTCTTATTTCTTTATAAAAAAAGCCATAATCCTGTAAATTTCTAATTACACCGGAAGTATTTAAAAAAAGTCTTTTCAGTATCACCGCTTCAGACAATCTTGCGAAATCTCTAGGGGCAATTCCCACGCAATTCAGAAAATAGTTTTTATCCTTTTGAAAAGAATATTCCTGATCCTCCATTACTTCCTCCATACCTTTATAGTCAGCCAGCAGATATTCTATAAAATACAAACTCATTTTTATCAGTGAGATAAAAACTTCCTTTTTCTTGTACCCATACCGTACAGAGAGTTCATGTATATAACCGTCAACAAACGGCGGTACCCTCACGCACAAGTATTACCCGGCTTGCACAAACAGATGCGCAAAATCCGAAAAACCGTTGATTAGCGGCATTTCCGGCACTGAAATGCCGGTTCGCTTCCAGCGCACAAAGCGAACGTCAATAGCACAATAAATACGATAAGGAGGGCACCATTTATGGATAATTCAAAGACACGCCTACCAGCTCACCATCAACAATCCCGACGAGCTTCACTTCGATCATCAGGCGATCAAAAAAATTCTGCTGGAGAATTTTTCCACGGTGAAATACTTTTGTATGGGTGATGAAATTGCGGAAACCGGAACGTACCACACCCACGTATATGTAGTGTTTTCTTCAAGGGTACGATGGAAAACCGTGCAGAAGCATTTTCCCGGAGCGCATATCGAAATCGCAAAAGGCACCGCACAGGATAATAAGGACTATTGCCAAAAATCCGGCAGGTGGGAAGACACGAGGAAACGGGAGACTGTCGTTGAGGGCACATTCGAGGAATGGGGAACCTTCCCGGTGCAAAAAGGGCGGCTTCAAAGCATGGAAGAATTATATCAGCTTGTCAAAGAAGGATATAGCAATGCGGAAATCCTTGCTATCAATAATGACTATATCCTGAATATTGAGAAGCTGGATAAGCTAAGGACTACGATATTAACGGATAAATTCAAGGGTACGAGAAGGCTTAATTTGCATTGCTGCTATATTTTCGGTGAAACTGGAAAAGGAAAAACGATGGATATTCTTGATACCCACGGTGACGCCAATGTTTACAGGGTATCGGATTATTCACATCCGTTTGACAGCTATTCCTGTCAGCCGGTTATAGCGTTTGAGGAATTCAGGTCAAGCCTGAGACTCAATGATATGCTTAACTATTGCGATATTTATCCAATAGAGCTTCCGGCCAGATACGCAAATAAGTACGCCTGTTATGACACGGTTTATATTATTTCTAACTGGCCGCTGGAAGATCAGTACAGTGATATTCAGAAAACAGACCGGGCGTCATGGAGAGCTTTTCTGCGCCGGATCCATCAGGTGGTCGAATATAAGAAAGACGGCTCCAAAATTGTATATCATTCTGTAGAAGAATATTTCAGGCGGTTTGAGGAAAATCCAGAAGTGGAAAACCCTTTCGACACTCCGGCGCATTCTTGATTTTACAGAAAAGAAATACATACCGCTTTTTTCTGCCGCATATGTTTAACCAAGCAACCGGAAAGGTACTATAAATATGAAGGAAAAAGAAAAAACTCTCTATACTGTAGAAAGAGAATTCCTGAACAAATTTTCCGTTCAGGAACTCCTTATCCGAATTATTAAATCCCATCTGGGGGAGAAGGGTGAAAAGGGGTAATTTCCTATTTCAGCTCCGCAAATACCTCTGCCACAGGACGGGAACCATCGGCTTTTGCTTCTGCTAATCCGGTTTGCGTCATTGCGTCAAAAGCAGCTATAAAAAATCTATAGAACAGCCGCTTTCTTTGTGATATAATTTTATTATAGGTACAGCGGTTGAACAGGTGAAAATATGAGTTATAAACGTAAATTGCAATCATTCAACGTCGCTGTATACATCCGATTATCCAGAGAGGACGGCGATAAGGAAGAAAGCGACAGTGTAGGAAACCAGAGGAAGCTGATCTTAAATTACCTCAAAGATAAAGCTGATTTTGTCTTGCATGATATTTATATTGACGATGGTTTTTCCGGTACGAATTTTAATCGCCCGGCGTTCCAGAAAATGATTTCAGATATAGAAGCCGGAACTGTAAATTGCGTAATTGTCAAAGACCTGTCACGGTTTGGGCGTGATTATATTGACACCGGGAAATATCTGGAGCGGTATTTCCCGGACAATGACGTGCGTTTCATCTCCCTTACAGATAATATCGACAGCGCAAAGCAGGCGTATGATATGCTGCTGCCGATCAAGAACATTTTCAATGAGCAGTACGCCCGGGATATTTCTAAAAAGGTGAACGCTTCCATGAAGACGAAGCAAAAAGCCGGGGAATTCATCGGAGCCTTTACCAGCTACGGCTATAAGAAATCCCCCGTCAATAAAAATAAGCTGGTGGTGGATGAATACGCCGCAAACGTGGTACGCAGAATTTTTTCATTATATTTACAGGGCTTTGGAAAGCAGAGCATCGCAAAGCTGCTGAATGCGGAAGGAATCCCCTGTCCTTCCGAGTATAAGAAGTTAAACGGTGAAAATTATAAAAATCCAAACCGTTTAGACACTACTTATTATTGGACGTATTCCACCATACGACAGATATTAAAGAATGAAATGTATATTGGGAATATGGTTCAGGGGAAAAAGCACCAGCACATGAGAGGCCGGCAGCGGCCAATTGACCGTGAGGACTGGATCGTTGTAAAAAATACCCATGAATCAATTATTGATCTGGAAACATGGAATAAGGTGCAGCACCTTCTTGCGATACAGCACAGAGACCTTGATCTGGAGACAAATAAAAACATTTTTGCCGGATTTTTAAAATGCGGCGATTGCGGAAGGTCGATGATGAAAAATTCATGGAAGCTCGTCAATGGCGGAAGAACCTACTCTTTTTACTGCGGTACATACAAGCGAAACGGCAAGAACTTCTGTGCTCCGCATACATTGCCATATCATATATTAGAAAGTGTTGTTCTGGAAGATTTGAACCTCATTATTCAGCAGGTGACGGATTTGCGGGAGCTTGTACAGTCTCAGATCAATGCAAATATCGCAGTGAAAAAATCGATGGACGCCGAGCTGTTCCGTCTGCGTTCAGAGCTGGACAAGGTACGGAAAATGAAGAAATCTCTGTATGAAGATTACAAGGAACAACTGATTTCTAAGGATGAGCTGATTACCTATCGTGAGGACTATCTGAAAAAGGAAGGGCTTCTCTCCCGGCAGATGGAAACCCTCGAAGCCCAGAAAAGCGAAGACTCCCCGTCCGGCGTATTTGACCACCCATGGGTAAAAAGGTTGCTGGATTTAGGGCATATTGAAAAACTGGATCGGAATATTGTGGTGGAAATGATCGATGAAATCATTGTATACGAAAACCGCAAAATCAAAATCCGCTATAACTTTTCCGATGAACTGGCGCATCTGTTTTCCGGTGTCTCCGATGCCAAAGAAGAACGGGTTATTTAAATGGTTCATATCTCCGCAAAACAAAGTGCTTTGGAAAATGGTATGCCGTATGCCATACCCGAAAATCAGGGCAATACATACGGCAGACTTTCCAAATACGCCAATCCTGAAAAAAGGCCTTCGGAAGAAGGAGCTTATGAAAGGGCAATTGCCAAAAAGCATGAAAAAGCTGATTAATCGTATGAAAAAAGTGCGCTCTCAAAACCCGCCGTGCCCGGCGTCCAGCACAATGGTTCCTTTTGTGGCGGCGGCATCGGAGTTGTTTTGGGAGGACTCGGATTCGGGGGCGGCGGATTGGCTTTGGTCTGAGGCGGCGGGCCGGGCGGTTTGGGGAAGGCCTGCGCTCCCGGCGGACCGGCTGTCCCGGAAGCTTTCCGCTGTCTTTTCCGCTCCGAATCTGGGCAGGACAAAGGCCATGACCAAGAGGGCCGCCACCATCAGGTATTGGATGAGCCTTGCGGCCGCCTCCTTTTTTGAGGGGTCCTCCGGCTTGTTTGAGCTCTCTGGCCTTGGCCTTTCTATTTTTTCTCTGATTCTTTTTCTGATATTCACCGTGAATCTCCCGGAATTTTTGTACTATCCTATGCTTTTTCCCATAAAAAAAGCACCTCCCGGAGAGCTCTCATTTGAAAATCCTCCGGGAGGTGACATTTAAAGCTGACGTACTCCACAGCAATGCCTTGGCGGAAATATTTTTACAGATCCCGTATGGCGTCCTTCATTTCTTTTACGTATTTCTTCACATAGGGGACGCAGTCCGGGCCGTGGGCGGCGCAGAGCTTTACAATGGCGGAGCCCACGATGACGCCGTCGGACTGGAGGGCCATGGCTCTGGCCTGGGCCGGGCCGGAAATGCCGAAGCCCACGGCGCAGGGAATGTCCTTCTCCTGCTTCACCAGACGCACCATGGCGCCGATATCCGTGGTAATCTGTTCTCTGGTGCCCGTCACACCCAGGGAGGAAACGCAGTAGACGAAGCCCTCCGCCTCCCGGGCGATGGCAGCGATCCGCTCATGGGAGGTGGGAGCGATCAGGGAAATCAAATCCAGGCCGTATTTTTTGCAGGTCTCGTCAAACTCCCCCTTTTCCTCAAAGGGCACATCCGGCAGAATCAGGCCGTCCATCCCGATCTCCGCCGCCTTTTTCAGAAAACGGTCGGTGCCGTAGGAAAATACCACGTTGGCATAGGTCATAAACACCATGGGAATCTTTGTGTTCTGCCGGATTTTTTCCACCATCTCAAAGATTCGGTCGGTGGTGACGCCGCCGGACAGGGCCCGCACATTGGCCCCCTGGATCACCGGTCCCTCCGCCGTGGGATCGGAAAAGGGGATCCCCAGCTCAATCAGATCCGCCCCCGCCTCCTCCAGGCCGTACACCAGCCGCTCTGTCACCTCCAGAGAGGGATCTCCGCAGGTGATAAAGGGAATAAAGGCCTTTCCCCTGGTAAACGCTTCCGTAATTCTCTTATTCATGGATATCCTCCCCTCTGTATCTGGCGATGGCCGCACAGTCCTTATCTCCCCGGCCGGAGATGGTGATCACCACGATCTGGTCCTTTCTCATTTCCGGCACAATCTTTCTGGCATAGGCCACCGCATGAGCGCTCTCGATGGCCGGGATAATTCCCTCGATCCTGGAGAGGTACTCGAAGGCCTCCACCGCCTCCTGATCGGTGATGGGCACATACTCCGCCCGGCCGATGTCGTAGAGGTAGGCGTGCTCCGGTCCGACTCCCGGGTAATCCAGCCCCGCCGAGATGGAGTAGACCGGAGCGATCTGGCCGTACTCATCCTGACAGAAGTAGGATTTCATTCCGTGGAAAATGCCCAGCCGCCCGGTGGCGATGGTGGCGGCTGTCTCCGCCGTATTTACCCCCCGCCCCGCGGCCTCGCAGCCGATGAGGCGCACATCCTTGTCCTCTATAAAATGATAGAAGGTGCCGATAGCGTTGGAGCCTCCGCCCACACAGGCCAGCACCGCGTCCGGCAGCCTTCCCTCCTTTTCCAGCATCTGCTCCTTGATCTCCCGGGAAATAACCGCCTGGAAATCACGGACAATGGTGGGGAAGGGATGGGGGCCCATGACGGAGCCGAGAACGTAATGGGTGTCGGCGATCCGGTTGGTCCATTCCCGCATGGTCTCGGACACAGCGTCCTTCAGGGTGGCGGTGCCGGAGGTGACGGGATGGACCTTCGCCCCCAGCAGACGCATCCGGTACACATTCAGGGCCTGACGCTCCGTGTCCTCTTTTCCCATAAACACCTCGCACTCCATCCCCATCAACGCCGCTGCGGTGGCGGTGGCCACGCCGTGCTGTCCCGCTCCCGTCTCGGCGATGACTCTCGTCTTTCCCATCTTTTTCGCCAAAAGGACCTGGCCCAGGACGTTGTTGATCTTGTGGGCTCCGGTATGATTCAGATCCTCTCTCTTCAGATAGACCTTGGCTCCGCCCAGATCCTCCGTCATGTGGGAGGCGTAGTAGAGGCGGGAGGGGCGGCCGGCGTACTCGTTCAGGAGCGCGGTGAGTTCCCGGTTAAACTCGGGATCATCTTTGTAATGGTTGTAGGCTTCTTCTAATTCTATGACGGCATTCATCAAGGTTTCGGGAATGTACTGGCCGCCGTGAATTCCAAATCTTCCGTTGGACATTTTGGAAGCTCTCCTTTCTTATTTTAATATCTTTTCTCAGCTTTGACGGAGGATCTCCATGACTCTTCGCATTTTTGCCAGGTCCTTGAAGCCCTCTGTCTCCAGGCTGCTGCTCATATCCACCGCCCAGGGGCGCAGACGGCTGACGGCGTCGGCCAGATTCTCAGGTCCCAGCCCGCCGGCCAGAAACCAGGGGCGGGAAATGGCGGGCACCAGATTCCAGTCAAAGGTGGTTCCGCTGCCTCCGCCCCCCTGATCCAAAAGAATATAGTCCGCCCTGCTCTGACAGGCCGCCTCGATATCCCGGGCGCCGCGGATGGAAAAGGCCTTGATGACGGGCCGGTTCGTCCGGCTTTTCAGGGTCTCGATATAGGCCTCGTCCTCCTGGCCGTGGAGCTGGGCGGCGGCGATGACGCCCTCCTCAAGAAGCAGAGCCGGAAGCTCCGGGGGAGCATTGAGAAACACCCCCACCGGAAGAATGCCGGGATCCAATCCCTTTACCAGCTCCCTGAGCCGCTCCCTGGTGATGCTCCGACGTCTCCCCGGCACCTCCAGGATGAAGCCGCAGTAATCCGGCCTCACCTCATTCACCGCCTCCACATCCTCCGGGCGGCGCAGACCGCAGATTTTTATTTTTATCATAACATCGCATCCCTTTCTGTCAGAGGGGGCCGCCGTTTAAGAGCTCCAGGGCCTCCTTTTTGCCGGAACTGCGCATCAGGGTCTCCCCGATCAGCACCGCGTCCACCTGGTTTTGCCGAAGCAGCTCAATATCCTCCCCGGTGCGGATGCCGCTCTCCGACACAAAGATGGCCTCCGGGGGAGCCAGCCTCCTCAGCCGTATGCTATTGTTCATATCCACCTGGAAGGTGCGCAGATCCCGGTTGTTCACCCCGATGATCCTGGCGCCCGCCCGCAGGGCCCGCTCCACCTCATCCTCATCGTGGGCCTCCACCAGAGCGTCCAGCCCCAGGCCCTCCGCCGTCTGGAGGTAATCCCTCAGCCGCCCGTCGTCCAGAATGGCGCAGATCAGCAGCACCGCCGAGGCCCCCATGGCCCGTGCCTGGAAGATCATGTACTCATCCACGGTGAAATCCTTTCGAAGCACGGGAATCCTCACCGTCCGGGCAATTTCCTCCAGATAGCGGTCCCGGCCCTGGAAATAAAAGGGCTCTGTCAGACAGGAAATGGCGGAGGCTCCCGCCGCCTCATACTCCCGGGCAATTTCCAGATAGGGAAAATCCGGCGCGATCAGCCCCTTGGAGGGGGAGGCCTTCTTTACTTCGCAAATGTAGGACATACCCGGCTTTCCCAATGCCCTGCGGAGGGGATAGGAGACCGAAGCCCGGCTTTTTTCCGCGTCCAGCGCCTCGATCCTCTCCCTGAGAGCGGTCAGAGGGATACTGGCCTTCTCCTTCTCGATCCGCTCCGCCGTACGTCCGGCGATTTCCTGTAAAATGTTCATTTCGGTTTCCTTCCTTATTTACTGATTTGACTCCCGGATAAACTCCTCCAGCTTCGCCTTCGCCGCTCCGCTGTCGATGAGCTGCTCCGCCAAACACACACCCTCCTGAATCGTCTTTGTCTTTCCGGCGATGTAGAAGGAGGCTCCGGCGTTCAGGCAAACGGCCTGGCGCTTCGGTCCCTTCTCCTCCCCGCTCAGGATGGCCTTTGTGATGGCCGCGTTCTCCGCGGGCGTACCGCCCTGGAGCTCCTCCTTGCCGCAGCGCTGATATCCGAACTGCTCCGGCGTCAGCTCATAGGACTGGAACCAGCCGTCCCGGATCTCGCATACGGAAGTGGGGGCGCTCATGGAGATTTCATCCAGACGGTCCTGTCCGTACACCACCATGCCCCGCACCACGCCCAGCTTTGCCATTACCTGGGCCAGGGGCTCCACCAGAGACTGGTCAAAGACACCCATCAGCTCCATGTTGGCTCCCGCCGGATTGCTCAGGGGGCCCAGGATGTTGAACACCGTACGGATCCCCAGCTCTCTGCGGATCGGAGCCACATATTTCATGGCGATATGGTAGTTCTGGGCAAAGAGGAAGCAGATGTTGATCTTTTTCAGCAGCTCGGCGCTGCGCTCCGGGGAGACGGTAATCTTTACCCCCAGGGCCTCCAGCACGTCGGCGGCCCCGGATTTGGAGGAGGCTGCCCGGTTTCCGTGCTTCGCCACCGGCACGCCGCCGGCCGCGATGACCAGGGAGGAGGTGGTAGAAATGTTGAAGGAGTTGGCGCCGTCCCCTCCGGTACCCACGATCTCCAGCACATCCATCTCGTGGAGCAGCTTGACACAGTGGGCCCGCATGCCGGAGGCGGAGGCGGTGATCTCGTCGATGGTTTCGCCCTTCATGGACAGGGCAGTGAGGTAGGAGGCCATCTGCACAGGAGTGGCCTCGCCGCCCATGATCTCATTCATGACGGCTTCTGCTTCTTCGTAGGTTAAGTCTTGCTTTTGGGCTAATTTTAAAATGGCTTCTTTGATCATAGTGGAATCCTCCGTTTTTATATGTTTATTTTATGACCGGCACCGGCCAGGCAGCCGGCTTTGGCCTGTCGCTCTATCTTACCTCTGCCCGGAACTGACGGACAAAGTTTTCAATGATCCTTTTTCCGTCCGGGGTCAGGACCGACTCGGGGTGAAACTGCAATCCGTACACGGGAAAGTCCCTGTGCTCCACCGCCATGACCTCCCCCTCCTCAGACCTTGCGGTCACCCGAAGCTCCGGGGGAAGGGTCTCTTCTTCCGCAGCCAATGAATGGTATCTGGCCGCCGGAAACTGCTCTGGCAGGCCATCAAACAGCCTGCTGTCTCCCACCCGGCACATCCGCCTCTGCTTTCCATGCATCAGCTCCTTCGCATAGGAAACCCGGCCTCCGAAGGCCTCACAGATGGCCTGATGGCCCAGGCACACGCCCAGGATGGGCAGCTTACCGGCAAAATGCCGGATGGCCAAGACGCAGATCCCCGCATCCGCCGGGCGGCCCGGCCCCGGGGAGAGGATCAGCGCCTCAGGCTCCATGGCTTCGATCTCCTCCAGACCGCATTCGTCATTCCGAATCACCCGGATATCCGGCTCCACTGAGCCCACGAGCTGGTACAGATTATAGGAAAAGCTGTCGTAATTATCAATCAATACTATCATTCCAATCCCTCCTGTGACTGCCGGATGGCCTGAACCACGGCCCGGGCTTTATTGCAGCACTCCTCAAATTCCTTCTCCGGCACGCTGTCCGCCACGATGCCCGCGCCGGAACGGATGCAGATTTCCCCGTTCTTTTTGTAGACCAGCCGGATGGCGATACAGGTGTCCAGGTTTCCGGCAAAATCCAGATACCCGATGGCCCCTCCATAGATTCCTCTTCCGCTGCTCTCCAGCTCCTGGATGATCTGGCAGGCCCGGAATTTGGGCGCCCCCGACAGGGTGCCCGCCGGCAGGATGGCGTCCACCGCGTCCACCGCGTCCCGGTCCTCCCGGATGGTCCCCGTCACGGTGGAGCCCAGATGCATCACGTGGGAGTAGCGCTCCACGCACATGTATTTTTCCACCTCCACCGTGCCGATGCGGCTGATCTTTCCGATGTCGTTCCGTCCCAGGTCCACCAGCATATTGTGCTCCGCCAGCTCCTTCTCATCCC
>CAZGRM010000079.1:0-13812 GCA_964528295.1 uncultured Lachnospiraceae bacterium | reverse complement strand
CACAAAGACGCCTTCGGCTCCAAGCTGCATCATCAGCGCCGCATCCGCCGGGGTGGCCACGCCGCCCGCCGCAAAGTTCACCACGGGAAGTCTGCCGTTTTTGTGTACGTACTCCACCAGGGCGTAGGGCACCTTCAGCTCCTTGGCCTCCTCAAACAGCTCATCCTCCCGCATGGACACCACCCGGGCGATCTCCCGGTTCATCATCCGCATATGGCGCACGGCCTGCACCACGTCCCCGGTACCCGGCTCTCCCTTGGTGCGGATCATGGAAGCGCCCTCGTTGATCCGGCGCAGCGCCTCCCCCAGGTCTCTGGCCCCGCACACGAAGGGAACCTTGAATTTCCGCTTGTCGATGTGGTACACATCGTCCGCCGGTGAGAGCACCTCGCTCTCATCGATGTAATCGATCTCGATGGCCTCCAGGATTTGGGCCTCCACAAAGTGACCGATCCGGCACTTCGCCATCACCGGGATGGACACGGCCTGCTGAATTCCCTTGATCATCTTCGGATCACTCATCCGGGATACTCCGCCCGCGGCCCGGATATCCGCCGGGATCCGCTCCAGGGCCATGACGGCGCAGGCGCCGGCCTCCTCCGCGATCCTTGCCTGCTCCGGGGTGGTCACATCCATGATGACTCCGCCCTTCAGCATTTGTGCCAGCTGTTTATTCAACTCATATCGTTCTGTACTCATCTTTTATCCTCCAATTTCTATTCATTTACGCGGTTAGAGCGTATTTGAAAATCCATCGAAAAGCAATTTTCAAACACGCTCTAGTTTAGTCCATTTCTGGTATGATTGGAATATCCAGTTTTGTTTATTTTAACCAGTCCACTTTTAGATAAAGTACTCGATGGTCCGCTCCGCCGTCAGCAGGGTCTCCCGGTTGGACAGCAGCACCGCCTCCCGGCCCTCCTCCGGGCCAAAGGCGTAGAGCTCCAGCTCCTCCCTGTTAAAAAAATCCTCCGGCACAACGCGGTTGTACTCCATGGGATGGTCCGTGACGATGACCGCCTCCTTCTGGGGGAAGGGCTTGGTCCAGTAATAGGGGTCAAAGAGCCGGATCCTCCCCTCCTCCGCGCCGGTCAGCGTCACATAATGCCATTCATCCAGATAAATCCGGGCCACCACCGCCCCTCCCCGGCGCAGCAGGTCGTTGATCCGGCTCCTTTCGCCCAGAAAAACATCGCCCCCCGACAGGTAGCTGCTGTCGATGGGGAGCCTCCCGATCTGTCCGAAGGCGTTGAGCCAGTTGGAGAGAAACATCATGGCCATATGGGAGGTGCCGCTCTTTCCCGGCACTCCCTCCGCGCTGTAGCAGTCGAGGCAGTACAGCATCACATTGCGGATCACCTCCGGCGGGATCTCCTCCCGGCCAAAGAGATAGCTGATCCCATTCAGCAAGGCGGTGGGGCCGCAGTCATATTCCGATATCTGGTAGTGCAGTGGATTTTTCATGTCCTCTCTCCTTCTCTCTTCCTCATCCGCTTTTTCCGCTTTTCCGCCGGGGCCCCGCTGCCCTTCGCGGGCTCATCCTCAGACTCCGAAAACGGGCCGTCTCATTCTCCGGCGGTGATCAGCTCCGCCACCAGCCTGGCTCCCGTCTCCAGGTCCTCCAGGCGGATGTACTCCTTCACCGAGTGCACCTGCTCCATCCCGCAGGACAGCACCAGGCCCGGAACGCGATGCAGGGCAAAGCTGTTGTTGTCACTGCCGCCGAAGGTCTGTACCAGCTCCCCGGGAAGTCCCAGCCTGCCGCAGGCCTGCCGGAAATGGCGGACGCAGGCCTCCTCCGCCGCCGTCTCGTAGGCCTCCAGATGAATCTGGTAATCAAAGGCAAAGGAAGCGTTTCCCGCACCTGTCACCTGCTCAAAGGTCCGCCTCACATCCTCCACGCACTCCATGGCTCTCCGGTGCCGGTAGCCGCGGATCTCCCCTTGAACAGTGCACTTATCCGGGACAATGTTGGTCCCTGACCCGCCGGAAATCATGCCGATATTCAGGGTGGTCTCCTCATCCAAATGGCCCTGGGGCACCCGGGTCAGAATCTCCCCCATCAGGGTGATGGCATGGACGCCCTTCTCCGGCTCAAACCCCGCGTGGGCCGCCTTGCCCAGCACGGAGGCGGTAAAGGAAATGATGGAGGGGGCCCGGTACGCCGCCGTCCCCACCGGGCCGCTCAGATCCAGCACGTAGGCCTCCCTGGCCCTGACCCTGGAATAGTCAAAGACAGCGCTGCCCTGGCCGTACACCTCCTCCGCGACGAAAAAAATCACCTCAATATCCCTGTGGTCCAGTCCCCGGCGCCTGACGGTGCGGATCCCCTCCAGAATCTCCAGGATTCCGGCCACATCGTCGGAGCCCAGAACGGTATCACCCTTCGAGGTGATTCTGCCCCGGCTGTCCATCACGGCCTGCTTTCCCAGGGCCGGCTGGACAGTATCCATATGGGCGGACAGCAGCACCGGCGGTCCCGGCAGGCTGCCCTTCAGGAAGCCGTACAGATTCCCCGCCGTGCCTCCCAGCTTGGCCCCCGCGTCGTCCTCCCAGGTCTCAAAGCCGATCTCCCGCAGCTTATTTGTCAGCCGGTCCGCCATCTCCCTCTCCCCAAAGCTGGGGGAGTCGATGGCGGTCAGCTCCTTAAATTCCTCATAGATCATTCTCATTTTCCTCCTCCCAAACACGCTTCGCAGCCCGCTTGACCCCTGCTCCCCGCAGGATCTGCCCTCCGGCCCGCGAAAGCCTTCCCCGGATCCGGCCCCGCTGACCGAATGCGAAGGGAAGTATGCCGCCGGTACCGGCGAAGGCTACAGAAGCCGCAGCAAAAGCATATTGCAGACGGTACCCAGCAGGATGGACAGCAGGGTATTGTGCTTCCACCGATAGCTGGCCGCCACCGTCAAAGCCGCCGCCAGCTCCGGGACCCCCCAGGCGCCGAAGTCCGTCACCACGTCCTTCATACAGTATACCACCAGCACAGCCATAATGGCGGAGGGAAGTATTTTCCCCAGCTCCGCAAGCCTCCGGGGCATTTTTCTCCCCCTCCGGAACACGAAAAAGGGGAGGGCCCGAAGACAAAGGGTGATGAGGGCCGATACCAACACCGCCAGGATCATACCTCTCCTACTCATCGGCGGTCCCTCCGCCCTTCAGGAACAGCAGCACTCCCGACACAATCATCAGCGCCGGAAGCATAAAGTTCTGCTGCCCGATCAGCAGCAGGCAGAGGAGAGCCACCGCGATGCCCAAAATTGCCGGAACATGATTCCGGCTCTTCTCCCACTGATCCATAAAAATAATAATAAATAGGGCAGTCATGCAGAAGTCGATCCCCTCCGTGTCAAAGGGAAGGAGCTGCCCGATCACTCCCCCGGCCACAGCCCCGAACATCCAGTAGCACCTGGAAAAAAGGGCCACCAGAAACATGGTGTCCTCCTTTTCCTTTCCTGACATTTCCAGGGTGAGATTGACCGCGTAGGTCTCATCCGTCATGGTGTGGACCATATAGGGCAGCCGCCTTCCCATCCTGCGGAACTCCTCCACAAAGGACAGGCTGTAGAAGACCTGCCTGCTGTTCATCAAAAAGGCGGTGAGAGCTATGGTGGCTATGGAGGCCCCGCTGCTCAAAAAGGTGATCAGCACAAACTGAAATGCTCCCGTATAGACCGTCAGGCTCACCGCCAGTGAATCGTACCAGTGAAATCCGGCTTCCTCCATCATGATCCCGTAGGCCATGCTGACGAACACGTAGCTGCACATGATGGGCAGTGATTTGAGGAAAGCCTGTCTAAGAATTTCTTTTTTCATATGTCTCTAAGGGCCTCGCCGCCGCTCTACTCCGTAATGGCCCACACTCTGGCCGGCAGACCGGTGGCCCCCTCAAATCTCGGATAGGAAACGATCGCCACCGCCCCGGCGGGAGCCACCTGGTCCAGATTCTTCAGAAGCTCCACCTGAAGCTTTCCCTGCTCCAGCACATACCGCTCGCAAGCCAGATCCCCGGCCGCCTCCGCCACCTTGGACGCGTCCGTATCCAGAGTCTCATGGCCGTTGGCCGCCGCGCGCCGCACCTTGTAAATGTATTCAAGGGCCTCCAGGGACCAGCCGGGGAAGTTCTCGCTTCCGTCCTCCTTGGTCCCGGAAAGGGCGTCCATGTCCGGCCATTTCTTTGACCAGTCGGTCCTCAGCGCCACCAGGGCCCCCTCGGGAATCTCCCCGTACCGCGCCTCGTAGGCCTTGATATCCTCCACAGTCACGGCGTACCGCTCATCCTCCTTCACCTTACCGCTCACATCCACCACGCAGAGCGGGAAAATCAGATCATGAACATCGTACTTTTCCGACAGATCCTTTCCCTTGGCGAAGTGCCCCGGGAAATCAATATGGGTCCCGAACTGCCCCGGAAATTTAAAGGTCTGAATCAGACATTCCAGCATGGGATTCCCCCAGTCAAAACAGGTCTTCGCCAGCTCCACGGAGCCCTCCGGGATCCCGGCCCAGTAGGGGCTGTCATTGTTCATGGAATGGGATAACTCTACCCACTTATATTTTTTCGCTTCCTTCAGCGCTTCCCACAGCTGATACATTTCTTTTCCTCCTTCATAAAGTGATTTTCCTCCGGCCGCAGGCCGCTCCTGTCCGGCGGCGCTTACAGATAGGTCAATCTTACTACCAAAAACCTACTATGTCAATAGGTTTTTGGTAGTATCCGGCAATCCGCAAAATCTCCCCAAAGGGGGTTCTCACGGGACCGCATTTGTGGTAGGATGTCCCTATCTGGACGATTTAAGGGAGGAAGGATAGAAATGAACCGAGTGGAAAAAGCATTGGAAAATCACAGGAAGGGGTACAATTGCAGCCAGTCCGTGGCCTGCGCCTTCTGTGACAAAACCGGTCTCAGTGAGACGGACCTGTTCCGCGTTATGGAGGCCTTCGGCCTGGGCGGCGGGGATATGCAGGGCACCTGCGGCGCTGTGGCGGGGGCGGAGGCCATCGCCGGCATCCTCTCCAGCACCGGAAACCTGGACAAGCCCAATTCCAAGCAGAAGACCTACCAGACGTCCCGGGAGCTGAACGCAAGGTTCCGGGAAAAGAACGGCTCCACCATCTGCAAGGACCTGAAGGGCGTGGAGACCGGAAAGGCCCTCCGCTCCTGCGACGGCTGCATCGAGGACGCCGCAAGGCTGGTCTGTGAGCTTTTGGGGGAGGAATAACAGAAAAGCACCGCAAAATGGAGGAAGAAACGGACTCCGCCCTCCTTTTGCGGTGCCTTTTTTTAATGCTCTAAGACAAAGTGCACTACTCCGCAGTCGTACTGCGCCCAAATGCCGTGTCTGGCCTCGTCGCCGGAGCGGAGGCGGTCCACCACAAACTCTTCCTTCTCAAAATGCCCCTCCTCGATGCGGATCAGCTCCGTATTGTGGGCCTGGTGCTGGAAGGTCAGCAGGTTCACGGGGATCGATCCGTCGGAAACCGTCATTTTCTGCCAGTACAGCCTTACCTTGTGCCCCACCAGATAGTATTCCTGCTCGCTGACTTGAAACAGCAGCCCCCGGGCGGTCTCCTCTTCCAGACTGACGGGGACGCGGTTGATATGGACCACATCCTCCCTATGCCGGCAGTCCATGGCCACCCAGCCGCAGAACTCCGGGGCGGCGCCCGCATAAGAAACCCTGCACACCCAATCTCCAATCTGAAGCCGGCTTGCGTCCTGGCCCAACTGCTGAGTCAGGGCGTATATCCTGCCGCTGCCTCTGTACCGCTCCAGCAGAGTCTTGGCGTTTGTGAGCATCGTGAAGGATTTTTGAATCGCTTTTCCGCCTTCGGTCAGCTCCCCGTTTTGCTCAAGAGCGCTCTCCACACCGAAGATATGGTAGCCGATGGCCCCCTGGTTTCCCACCGCCTCAAACATCATCGTGGCGTTGATCTTTGTCAGTCCCGACTCAGGCACGTAGAGAGGCCAGCCCTGGCCTCCGTATATGCTCTGGGTCTTTCGGATCGCTTCCGGATGTATGTCATAGATATCCGGGGAAATGCAGTCCAGAGCCCGGCAGACTGCCCGCCAGATGGGCAGAACCTTCGTCACGGCTCCCCCGGAGGGATAGTCCAGCCCCGCCAGGCTCCAGCCATGCTCCCCGTTGCGGTCTCCCCACACATTCACGTACATGAAAATATCGTATATCTGTTTTCCCGCCCAGGCGATCTCGTCTATGTATGTGGCGATCCCGTGGGCGATGCAGAGCTCGGCGCCGAATTTTCCAAAAACCGTCTCCCAGCTTCCCTTTTCCCTGCATCCGTTTTTCTCCCAGGCCTCCCGGACGCCGCCCTGATCCTCCCGGGCCGCGGCTATGACGGCTTCCGGCACCTCGCCGAGAAAGGCCTCGGTGCCCTTTTCGCTGAAATCCCGGATGGAGGCCGCGTACATCCCCGGCTCATTCTCCACCTGGATGGCGATCACGGTCCCCGCGGCTTCATCGTACTGCTTTACAAATTCCACCAGCTTGCAGAAGGCCCGCTTATCCTGCTCCCTGTTCTCCTCATAGAAGGGGGACAGCACCGTGGTCACGCTCCCATCCTTGCAGAGGCAGCGGGGGAAACGCTTTTTATCCAGCTTTACCCAGCTGGGGGTGTACTCCATCTGGCCGTTTTTCCAGGTGCCGAACCACAGCAGGATCCCGCGGAGCTCCTGCTCTCTGATCCGGTCGATGATCCGCCGCACATAGCCGTAGTCAAACGCTCCCTCCTCCGGCTCGAAGGCGTCCCAGCAGACCGGTACCGCCACGGTGTTGGCCCCCAGCGCTTTCACGCCGCGAAAGGCCAGTTCCCGGTCCTCGGCGTATTTTTCTCCCCCGGCGGCTCCCAGCGCGTAGCCGGTGGAATTATGCAGCTGCGCCCCCACAGAAAAAAAGGGCTTTCCCTGTACCGTAAAGCATTGATGTTTCTTCATATGAAATCCTCCATTTTCTATTTTTTCGCCGCGATAAAGGCCTCGATCTCCTCCAGGATCCGCCGCACCCGCTTCTCTGTCTCCGGGTCGGAAAAGACCACCCGGTCGAAGGGCTTCCGGTAGTATTTGTTTTCCGCCAGCAGCCTGATACTTTCCTTGAAATAAAGATCGAAGAAAAAGGCCAGAAAGGAGACCCACTTGTCCAGCCCGGTTTTCCTCACCTCTTTTTTGACGCACCGGTGGGCAAAAATGCTGTCGTAGACCGCGTCCGTGACAGTCTCCCGGGCCACCTGCTCCTCCGTTTCCCCCATGGTGTCCACCATGTCCTCACAGGCAAACACCCGGAAAATATCACATTTGTCCGCGTCCCGGATCAGCTTGCAGAGAAGCAGGGTCTCCTCATCCAGCCCCTCCTCGATCTGAAAGCGGTTGTGATTGCGGATCGCCGTCAGTACCATGCGCCGCTCCCCGCCGGTGAGCTCCTCCAGAATCCCTTCCTGCTCCAGCACCTGACAGCCAAGCTGGGCATGATCCACGCTCAAATGATCCAGGAAGGTGTCGTATCTCCTGACCTGCTCAAATCTTCCGATGTCGTGGAAAATGGCGCAGATATGGGCCAGATGGCACTGCCGCTCTGTGAGCGGCAGCGCCTCTGTGAGCCGGTCCATGGCATCCGCCACGGCCAGGGTGTGTACAATTTTCAGTTGAATTTTTCCATTGCTCCGGTCATACCGGCCGGCATAGTCCAGAAATATTTTTTCCGCTTCCATATCTTTGGGGTAATCCTTGCTTATTTTTGCTGTTTTCCGCGTTTCACGTTCAGGAAGACTACCACAAGTACCGCAAGGATCAACAGCAGGACGATCCATTTCACCCCGCCGTTTCCGGTCTCCGCCTTCTCTGTGCCGGCCGCCTCCGTTTGCTCCTCCGTACCTTTTCGGATCTCGGTCTCACTCTCTGTCTGGGCCGCCTTCGTTTCGGTCTCAGACTCCGGCTCGGTGACGGTCTCTGTCTCGGTCGCGGCTTCTGTTTCCGCGGCGGTCTCCGTCTCGGTCGCGGCCTCGGTCTCTGTCTCTGTTTCAGTGACGATCTCTGTTTCGGTCACGGCCTCGGTTTCCGTGGCGATCTCCGTTTCGGTCTCTGTTTCAGTGGCGGTCTCCGTTTCGGTCGCAGCCTCGGTCTCGGTTTCGGTCGCAGCCGCAATTTCCGTTTCCGCCGCCGCTTCTGTGATGATTTCCGTTTCCGTCTCCGGCTCTGTGGCGATCTCTGTTTCGGTTTCGGTCTCAGCGGCAGTTTCCGTCTCCGGCTCCAGAATGGTATTTTTAAATATCATGGAGGCTGATGTTTCGGTAATCTCCAGCGTCCCGTCGCTGTCCTCACTGTCCTCAACCTTCACCGTGACGGTATACACCGCGGAGTCATAGGTGATATCCTCCGCCCCGCCGTTCACCTCCGATATTGTATAGACGTACTCCTTTCCGATATCCTCCTCCGTATACTCCAGTGGCTCAAAGGCCACGCGGCCATTCGCGTCATTTGTTCCGGTCTGGAGGACCGCTCCGCTCTCGTCCTTCAGCTCCACCTGAAACGCTCCCTCCTCCAGGACGCCGTTCTCCAGCTCCACCAGGACCTCGTCGATGAGAGCCTGGCCGGACGCGGTATAGATATGCTTAAATTCCGGCTGTCCCTTGGGATACGTAACCGCCGCCTCCAACTGATCCAGATCCTCTCCGCCGACGGTCACATCCACCTTCGCGATGTATGACTCCTCGCCGTCCCCGGCCGGCTCTGTGATCCGGTAATAATAGGTTCCCGGCTCTGTATAGACGATCTCGGGAAATACCACATTTCCCTCCTCGTCATTGACCGCGGTCTTGCGGACTCCGTTCTCCGCCTCCACTTCTCCGGTCTCGTCCGTTACCTGTGTCAGCTCCAGGGAAAATTCCCCGTCCTTCCTGTTCCGGCCAACCACATCCGCGAAGCCCTCGATGTTCAGCGCTGTGGAAACCGTATGGGTCACCAGCAGCTCCTCGCCCTGAAGCTCTGCCGTGTACCCCTCCGGTGCTTCCGCCTCAACCGTATAGGCGTACTCCTGGCTGCCATCCTCACTGTACCGGTCCAGATCCTCAAAGCGGTACCGCCAGTCGTCCGCCTCGCTGATCTGCGTACTGTCTGCCAGCTCCCCGTCACGGTAAAGATTGACCGTCAGGCTCTCCGGCCTCAGTCCGTCCGCGTCCTCCTGATCCCGCCAGATTCCCTGGCCCTCCACGTCAATTTCTCCGGTGATGGTGTTCACTGCGTCATAGCCATCGATTACCGTATCATAGCCGTCGACGTGGATCTCCACACGGTAATCATATTCCGCGGCGCTTCCGTCCTCCGCTCTGCGGTACTTGGGCAGATCCCGCCACTCATAGCTCCAGCCCTCCGCGCCGGTAACCGTCTGATCATCCACCACTTCCTTGTCCCGGGTCAATTTCACGGTGATCTCCTCCGGCAGCTCTGTGCCCTCCGGAGCTCTCCATTCCACGGTTCCCGCCACCGCTGTGGTTTCCTGGGCGTTGGTCAGCTCCGCGCTTCCATCCACCTCAATAGCCCGCACCGTCTCATCGGTCAGATAGCCTGTGGGAACGTCCAGCTCCTTCACATACAGTCTGCCGCCTTTTTCCTCCAGCTCCTGGTTGATCACAAACTCCAGATACGCCTCACCCAGCGAATCCGTGGTCAGCAGCACTGCCTGGCCGTCCTGGGTCAGGGGCCGACCGCACTCCTCATCGTAGAAAACGCCAAACTGAGCGCCCCGCACCGCCTGGCCCTCATCGTCCGTCAGCAGAATGGAAACAGAGCCCTTTTGAAGGCTGACCGCAAAGCCCAGCTCCATCCTCCCGGCGTCCACCATGGAAACGGCGGCGATGTCCTGCTGGCGCTTGGAGACAGACTCCGTCGTGCCCTTATTGGTCTGAAGGAGAACAAGATTCCAGACCTCCTTCTCCGTTCCGGAAAGAGTCCCCTCCACAGCCTCGGTCAGCTCTGAAATGCCGTCCCGCTCCAAGGAAACCTTTTCCCCCGTATAGGTAAAAGCGAAGCTCTCCGCCGGGCGAATCACTGCCGCCTCTCCCTCCGCCTTAGTCTCCGGCTCCTGTCCCTCCCGGTACACGGCGCAGGAAAATCCGTCGGGCACCGTAAAGGTCAAGGTCAGCTCCGGGTTTCTCTCATTTCCCTGAAATGTATAGACACCCTCCTCCTCCGTGACCTCCAGCCCCGGCGTCTCTTTGCCGGCCAGAATCTCATACCACCCCTCCGTCAGGGTGATCCCCCGGGAATTCATGCCGTAGGTGGCGCCGAAAAGATCCAGATCCCCGTCGGTGATCCCCGCCTTTTCCAGCTCCTGCTCCTTGAAGCTTTCCAATTCCTTTTCCCAGCCCTCGCCGTACTTCATCTCAAACTGGAGCTTCATATATTCTTCCAGGGATGTGCCGTCCAGAAAATAGGCGTAGCTGGCCGCCCCATGGGTCAGGATATAGCTGAGCTCCTCCTGCTCGTATTCCTCCAGCTGCCCGTACACTGTCTCATAGTATTCACTGTCCGCCTCCGCCAGAAACTCCAGAAATTCCTCCTCCTCGTATCCCGGGCCGCCATATCCATAATAGATGACCTTCAAAAGATTGGTCTCTCCCCCGATGGCGGAGATCTGATCCGTCATATCTTCACTGTGGTCCCCCGGCAGCGGTGTAAGGAAATAGGACTGCACACAATAGGCAAGCTGATCGTCATTGATCACCGTCTCGTCCGCCGCCTGGGTGGTGATATAAAAGAAATAATCCGTTCCCGGAACATCCGTCCGCTCAATGTCATAATCCCCATAATCCAGCCAGTCGCCGATTCTCAGACAGGCATAGGAAGCGGCTCCCTCCTCTGTCTGAAGCTCCTGGGCCGTCAGCTCCAGCAGCTCCTGGGCCTCCGTCTCCTGGGCCTGAGCCTGTTCCCCCGCAGCCGCAAAGCCTCCCTGCAATATCACCGCCGCCGTCAAAGCCGCTGCCGCCGCTTTGTTCCATCGTAACCTTGTTCTCTTCATGCCTGCTTCCTCCTTCGTCCTTTCTATCCATCTGCGATACTCACGTTCCCCGCAAATCCAATTTGCCTGATATAGGACTATTTTACCATCGTAACCGGTTAATTCCAATCACTTTTTGAAAAAAATGCCTATTTTCCCATTATTTTAGGATCGGTTTCTCTGTTTTCCACAAAAAAAGCAGGAACGGCGGCACCTCAAACGCCTGCCGTTCCCACTTTACCGTACCGCCTCCCCGCGTCCGGCCTGACAAAAGGAATAAAAAGGCTTCCTTTTCCTTAGCTGATTCTTCCGTGCTCCACGGAGTAGACCTGGTCGGTGATCCGCATGGTGGACTGCCGGTGGGATACCAGCACCACGGTTCTGCCCTGCCGCTCCTCGTGGAGGGATTTCAGGATCACCGCCTCGTTCAGGCTGTCCAGATTGCTGGTGGGCTCGTCCAGCAGCAGGCAGGGCGCGTCGTGCAGGCAGTCCCGGGCCAGGCGCAGCCGCTGCCGCTCACCGCCGGACAGGGTATCTCCCAGCTCTCCCACCTCCGTATCATAACCCTTGGGAAGGCTCATGATGAAATCGTGGATGGAGGCCTTCTGGCAGGCGGCGGTGAGCTCCGCGTCCGTGGCGTCCAGCTTGGCTATTTTCAGATTATTCTTTATGCTGTCGTGAAACAGGTGGGTCTCCTGGGTCACAAAGCTCTCCATGGTCCGCAGATCGGAGGTGTTGATTTCCTCAATATTGCGCCCTGAGATCGTGATATTTCCCCGATCCGTCTGCCAAAAGCGCATCAGAAGCTTCAGCAGGGTGGATTTTCCGCTGCCGCTGCGGCCGGAGATTCCGATCACCGCGTGCTCCGGGATCTTCACGCTGACGTCGGACAGGATCTGCTCCTCCTGGTAGGCAAAGCTCACGTGCTCCGCCGCCGCGCCGGAGAACTGTACCTTTTGTTTTCCGGTCACGTCCTCCACCACCGGCTCTTCCTCCAGTATGTTCAGCACCCGGTTTCCGGCGGCAAAGGTGTTTTGCAGGGTGCTGCCCAGGTTGGCCAGCGCCACCGCCGGGCCAAAGGAGCTCACCAGAGCCACCACCGCCAGCAGCATCTCATCAAAATTGAGGGAACCGCTCTGGCAGAGTCCCGCCGCCGCGCCGATCATCAGCAGATCAAAGAGCAGGATGGCCGTATTGGTGATCGCGGCGTTCCGGCCGCTGACCCGCTTCAGCTCCTCCTCCTCCCTGGACAGCTCGTCGGTCTGCCGGTTCATGTCTTCCAGGCGCTTCGCCCCCACACCGTACTGCTGAATCTCCGAGAGGCCCCGGAGGCTGTCCAGCACAAAGCTGCTCAGCTCACCGGATTTTTCCCGAAATACCATTCCCGCGTCGCCGCTCATCCTGGAAATTCTCAGAGGAATCCACACTCCCACCACCAGGTAGGCGGCCAGGGCCAGGAGGCCGAGGGCAGGGTGAAACTGTCCGATGAAGAGACACATAATGGCGCAAAACAGCACCGCTATCACGATGGGCGAGATGGTGTGGGCGTAAAATACCTCCAAAAGCTCAATGTCGGAGGTGATGACGGAGATCAGATTTCCCTTGTCCTTTCCCTCCAGCTTCGCGGGGCAGAGTCTCCGCAGCGACCGGAACACCTTGTCCCGGATCAGCGCCAGCAGCTTGAAGGCGATGAAATGGTTGCAGGACTGCTCCGCATAGCGCAGAAGCCCCCGGATCACCGCAAACAGGACGGCCAGCTTGAAAATGCCGAACAGAGAAAGCACGGTCTCAAAGCCCAGCACATTCAGCGCGGCATAGGCTCCCAGCACTGTGATAAACGCGGCGCAGAGATGCCCCGCCAGCCCCATCAAGATCGCCAGCACCATATATCCGGTCAGGGGCTTTACCATTCCCACCAGACCGGCCATTACACGAAATCCGCTTCTCTTATTCATGGTCCCCACCTTCCTTTCCATATTGCTCCAGATTCATCTGGGTGGTCCACAGTCTCTCGTAGACGCCCCGGTTTTTCAGCAGCTCCTCATGGGTGCCCGCCTCGGCCAGCTCTCCCTTTTCCAGCACGTAAATCCGGTCCGCCGGCACCGCGTTGGCCAGCCTGTGGGAAATCAGGATGACCGTCTTTTTCTTCGCCAGCTCAAAAATCTGTTCCATGATGTCATTTTCACTCTCCACATCGATGTTGGATGTGGCCTCGTCAAATAGGTATACCCTTCCGTCAAAGAGCAGCGCCCTGGCAAGGGAGAGACGCTGGCACTGGCCGCCGGAGAGATTGGACGCTTTTTCCGCGAGCCTGGTATCCAGGCCCTTTTCCGATCTCAGGAAATCGGCAAGCTTCACCTGCTCCAGCACCCGCCAAAGCTCCTCATCACCGGCGTCCGGCTTTCCCATCAGAAGATTTTCCCGCACAGTTCCTTTAAATAGGTAGCTGTGGTGGCTGACGTACACAAAGCTCTTTGTCAGGCTGGCCTCGGAGATTTCCCGAAGCTCTGTGCCTCCGATTCTGACGCTGCCTTGATAGCCCTTATTTTTCCCCATCAGGATGGAGGCGATGGTGGATTTTCCGCAGCCGCTCTCCCCCACGATGGCGGTGAAGGTCCCCTGCTCAAAGCTCAGATCCACGCCGCGGATGATTTCCCGATCCTCCGTGTAGGAAAAGCGAAGGCCCTCACAGATGATACCGCAGCGGTCCGGCAGCTCCTTTTTGTTTTCCTGGGACTCCTCCGGCAGGTCCAGAAGACGAAAGATCTTGTCACTGGCCGCCATGCCGTTCATTGCCACATGGAAG
>CAZGRM010000078.1:0-13870 GCA_964528295.1 uncultured Lachnospiraceae bacterium | reverse complement strand
ATTCCTCCCTGCTCCACGTACCGGCAAAGCTTCTCCGCCTGGGCGGAGGTCACCCGCACCGCCCCCGGCAGCACCAGCACCGGCGTGTCCATGTCATCCTCATTCAGCCGCTCCAAATCGGTCATATCCGCCGGCAGCCCCAGATGCCAGAACAGCTTGTACCAGCCCTCCATATTCTTCGCCCAGAAGGTCTTCCCGGCCGCGCCGAACTTTAGCAGGCTGTCAAAAAAGAGCCTCCCCTCATAGCTGTAGGCGAACTTCACCGCAGGCTTGCTGATCCTCATTCCCCCAAAGAGACTCTCGTTTTCCCGGATCACCTGGAGCAAATCCTGGACAGCGGCGGCGCGCTTGTTCGGAGTGCCGTTCATCCTGGTGAGCCCCCGTCCGGTGGCCTGGTAGCCGTGGAGAAAGGGACGCCACCGCCACAGCTGCATCCCGTCTATCCCGGTGAAAAGGCACATCAAAATCCAGCTGGTCAGCTCCTGACAGGTCACCTCGCTGCCCGGCGTCAGCACCGACTGGGTATGGGTCTGGAGCTCGTTGACCAGATAGGGCCGGTGGGCCTTGCGGGCCGCGGAGGAGGGGATCGTGTAGTACATGGACAGAGCCCAGGGCTTTTCCTTGTAGTTTTTGCCCCAGCTTTTTGGATAAAAGGTGGCCCCGTAGATATCCGGCACGCGGGCTGTCTCAAACTCATCGCAGTTGCGCAGCGTCAGGTCGTCCACCAGGATCATGGAGGAGGTGCCGTCGATGATGATGGGATGATCACTGTCATACTTCTTCGCCGTCTCATAGAGGAAGCGGCAGGTCTCCGTCAGGCTCTCCGCCCGGAATTTCTCGTAGTCCACGGCGGGGAGCAGGCTGGACCAAATGCTGTAGCTGGCCCTCCTCTTCTCCGGACGGACCTGGAAGAAGCTCTCGTAGCGGCGGTACCACTCCTTGTTCAGCTTTTCGATGGTGCCGTACTTCTCTCTGAGCCATCTCTGGTATTTCCTGGTGGTCCACTCATCGTCGGTGCGGTGGTGGGACTCGTTGAACACATCCCACCCGTAGAGGGCCGGGTGATCCTTCAACGCCGTAATGGCCTCCCGGAAATACGTATCAAAATAGTCCCGGACCACAGGATGATTCAGGTTGGCCCAAAGGCTGTTTTCGTTGATCCAGGGTCCGTACAGATCCGCCGACTCCATCTCCGCTGTCTGTGCCGAGTCCGGCATAAACTCCTGGGCCTGGTTCTGGCCGAAAAGCTGCAGGATCGCCTTCATTCCCAGCTCCTGGCACATGTCCAGCACGTAGCGGGTCTTTGTAAATACCCACTCATGGCTGCTCCTGGCCAGCCAGGCGTTGGCCACCGGCCAGAGAGTAATCAGATTAAAGCCACAGTTTTTCATATTGACCAGATCCCGGCAGATCTCCTCGTCCGCGTAGTCCTGCTCAATGATATAAACGGCGCCAAATAAAAACTCCTTCATGATTGTTCTTCCTCCGCTCTCAAAGGTTCAGTTTTTTATAGGTAAGGGGCGTGTAGCCCGTGTATTTCTTGAAAATAAAAGAAAAATATTTATAATCGCCAAAGCCCGCCTGCTCCGCGATCTCATAGATCTTCTCGCCGGGCTCACTGTGGATCAGCTCCTTCGCCTTCTCCACCCGGAACTTATTCAGCCACTCAGTAAAGTTTTCTCCCATCTCCTGCTTGAACACCTTGCTGAAATAGTTGGGCGTCACGTGTACCGCCGCCGCCACATCAGCCACCTGGATACTCTTTGCGTAGTTCTGCTTCACATACCGCACGACTTCCCGCACGATTTTATGCTGTCCCCCCTCGTCCTGGCGCCGCAGAGCCTGGAGGGTGCGGAAATAGACGTTCTTGATAAACATGCGGATTTCGTCCACCGTCTCATAGTAGGCCAGCTCCTCGCTGAGGCGGGTATTCTGCCCGTAGGCCTCCTCCTGGGAAATCTGCTCGTTCTCCAGCATTCTCAAGGCCAGCATCAGCAGAGTAAACCCAAAATGCCGGATGGACAGCGCCGAATATTGCTCTCGGGTCAGGTAGGAGGTGATGACCTCATCCAGCTTGCGCTGGAGCCTTAGGTTGTTCCGCATCTGAAAGGCTTCCTTCAGCTCGTCTTCGTGCTTCTTTTTCAGCAGGATCGTCCTCTGGACCAGCTCCGGCGTTTTCCCGTCCGACAGCAGTACCTGATTTTTCCCCTCATAGATTTTCCGGTTCAGCGCCTGGCAGGCCACCTGGCAGGATGCGGGAAACTCCGAAAGCTCTGCCACCTCTGTCCCGATGGAGGCGGTGACCGTGAAACTGAAAAACCGCTGAATATAGAACTGGAGCTGCCGGCAGGCCTCCGCCACATCCTCCAGACTTCCGTTCTCCAGATTCACGATCCCCAGCAGGACGCTCTCCGTGGGTAAATAGCCAAACGCCGCCCCGCCGATCTGCTCCAGAGTCTCCTCCGCAATATTCAGCACCGCATAGCGCATCTGGTAGTCTCTCTCCTCCTGGGCGAATACCTTGCGGTAATCGTCGATATCCAGGGCCACCGCTACATAGTGACAGCCCTTTAAGGGGATGCCGATCTGAGCGGCCTCCGACTCGAAGAAGGCCGCGGAGCAGTTGCCGTTCATGAAGAGTTGGAAGCAGTTGCCCCGCAGGATCGGCCTGTTTCTCGCCAGCAGCTTGGTGACGGAGCTCTCCTGGCGCATTTTCTTTCGCTCCTCCGTGATGTCGGCGCTGATCTTCCGGATCAGATCCTCCAGCTCCGACACCTTGACCGGCTTCAGCAGGTAATCATCCACCCCCAGCCTGACAGCCTTCCGCACATACTCAAAGTCACTGTAGCCCGTCAGAAAAACAATCCTGGTCTTGGGACGCTTCTCCAGCAGCATTCTGGCAAAGTCCACGCCGCTGACCAGAGGCATCTTGATGTCCGTGATCACAATGTCCGGCTCCGAGAGCAGCGCCTGGCTCAAGGCGTCCCTGCCGTTGCCTGCCTCCGCCACCAGCTCGATCCCCAATGCCTCCCAATCCACGATGGCGGCCATCCCGTTGCGGATCGCCACCTCGTCATCTACAATCATTAGCTTTAACATCATCCCTACCTTCTCTCAGCAGAGGCTGAGTCACCACAGCCATCAATCCTCCATCCGAACCTTTCTCATAGCGCAGCCCGTAGTCTTCTCCGAAGCAGAGCCGGATCCTCGTGTTCAACCCTGCGATGGCCAGCCCCCGCTGGCCGCTGCTGTAATTTCGAATCAGCTCATTCAGCTCCTCCGGATCCGCCCTGTCCCCGTCGTCCGAGACGTTGTAGATCAGCCGGTTCTCCTCATGGTACACCCGGATATTGATATGCCCCAGCTCCCTGCGGTGATCGATGCCGTGCACAATCGCGTTTTCGATCAGGGGCTGCAACGCGAAGTTCACGGTCTTACAATCCGCCAGGTGCTCCTCGATCTCAAACTGAAACTCGATGGAATCCGCATAACGGCACTCCTGGAGCATCAGATAATTACGGGCGTATTCCAGCTCCTTATCCACATTCGTGATTCCGTCATCCGCACGCACCGACGCCCGAAGCAGGGAGGCCAGCGCCTCGATAAGCTGCTCCGTCTCCGGCGCGTTTTCCATACGGCTCATCCAGCAGATGGTGTCCAGGGTATTGTACAGGAAATGGGGATCGATATAGGCCTGAAGCGCTTTGATCTGGGCGTCCTTCTCCTTGATCTGGAAGAGGTACACATCATTCAGCAGCTCATGGATCCGGCGAGACATCTTGTTGAAGCTCCTGGTCAGCACGGTGATCTCGTCGTTTCCCTGCTCCGGGATCTGCAGATCGTAGTCGTTTTTCTCCAGATTTTTCATGGATTCCGACACAAACAGCAGGGGACGCAGCACCAGGGTGGAAAACCGCCGGGCCAGCACCGCGCACACGACGAAGAGCATGAGCCCCAGCGCCAGCAGCATCCAGAAAAGCGTATTGTAGAACAAGCCCTCCCGGAGTCCCTTCGGGGCGATGCGGCTGACCAGATACCAGCCGAACTGGTCGATTCTGGAATACCGGATCCTAAGCCCTGACTCCGCGGTAAAGTAGCCCTCCGCCTTGTCGGAAGAGATCTCCCCGCCAAAGAGCTCCCGGATCGTCCGTCCCTGGTACTCGGGATCGGAGGCCAGGATCACCAGCCCGTCGCACACCAGCAGATTCTCCAGCAGATTTTCCTCCCCGCTCCCAAGGATCTCATCGAACACCTCCTTTGGTACAAGGATCTGCATATAGCCGATGTCCCGGAAATCATTGATGCTGTCCTTCAGAAGCCTGGCGAACACGTAGGCCTCCTGATACCGGCTGGTGAATGTGGGCTCCGCCTCCCCCACAAAGGTCAACCGTCCGTTGCCCTGGCTTGCCAGCTCCTTCTGTTCCCCGGTCAGATCCCGGTAGACAGAGGCGCTGCGGACGGTTTGACCGTTTATTCCCTCCAGATGGATCTCCGCGATGTAATTGTTATAGCTCAGATGATTATTCAGATAGGAAAGCAGCTTCTGGGCCCTCCCGGCCGCCGATTTTGACTCCGCCGTCAGGTAGCTCTGGACCACATCCTGCTGAAAAATCTCCAGGCTGTCGTCCCGCAGGCTCCCCAGCACATGCTCCAGGGCCGTCACCGTCTTGCTGATGGCGTTATCCTGGGACACCCGCACCTGATTCTCCATATATCTGGCGTTGATGATATACGCGGTAACGGAGATTACAATAATGGGCAGGGCCACCAGCGCCAGAATCATCCTCAACAGCTGATATTGAAGCCCGCTAAATTTTCTCTTCCACAACACAGTCCTCTCTCCCCCTGTCGTTTGCTATCGAAATATCCTTCTTCAATGTGTCTCATTATAGCAAACCTGACGGGCCGCCGCAACCGGTCAGCCCTTGACGGCTCCCGATACCATACCGCCCATGATCTGTTTTCCGAAGAACAGATAGATCAGGATGACCGGGAGGGAGGCGATGGTGAGCGCCGCGAACAGCAGCGGATAGCTGGTGGCATAGGCCCCCCGGAAGAAGGTCAGGCCGATGGGGACGGTCTTGTAGGCATTGTTACTGATCAGCACCAGGGCCAGCGGAAACTCATTCCAGGTATTCAGGAAGGTCAAAATCGCCGATGTGGCCAATACCGGCTTGCAGACCGGCAGGATGATGGTGAACATGGCCCGCACGGTGCCGCAGCCATCGATATAGGAGGCCTCCTCCAGCTCGATGGGGATTCCCTCCACGTAGCTCTCGATGAGGAAGATGGACACCGGAAGGGCAAAGGAAATATAGGGCAGGAGCAGGGTGTAGGCCTTGTTCAGCAGGCGCAGATATTTAAACTCGATAAAGATCGGAAGCAGCAGCGCGTAAATCGGTATCAGCATTCCGGCCATAAACAGGAAGTACACTGCGTTTCTTCCCCGGAACCGGAAGCGAGACAGGCAGTAGCCGATCATAAAGGCCAGAAGCAGGGTAAAGACGGCGGTCAAAACGCTGTTTGTCAGACTGTTGACGGCATAGGTTCCCATGTTGCCCGCCGCAAAGGCCTTGGCGTAATTTTCCCACTGGGGATTTGCGGGAAGGGACAGGATATTCAACGCGAACTCCTTATCCGTCTTCAATGAGGAATAGATCATCCAGATCACCGGAACAATACAGCTTAATGACAGCAACCAGCAAAAGGCGTTGCAGACCACCGTGGCCAGGATTCTCTTCCCCTTTGACACCGCGTAGCTTCGACTTTCCTTCTTATTCATCTTTCTTGCTCCTCCCTCCCGCGATCTTGCTGAGCGCCACCAGGGCCAGACTGAGGATCAAAATACCGATGGCGCAGGCGCTGCCGTAGCCGTATCTCTGGCGCACAAAGGACATCTTGTAGGCGTACAGCGCCACCACCATGGAGCTGGTGCCGGGGCCGCCTCCCGTCATGGCGTAAATCTGGTCAAAGGTTTTCATATTGCCGGAAATGCAGAGAATGATGGTCACGATCAGGGTACTGCGGATCATTGGCATGACGATATACCAGGACTTCCGCCAGCCTGTGGCTCCATCCAGCTCCGCACACTCCAGGATGCCCTGATCGATCCCCAGGATCGCGCCGATGAGGATCACCATGTAGTAGCCGATCCACTGCCAGATCTTCGGCGCCGCCAGAGACTGGATCACGATGTTCACATCATCCAGCCAAGGGCGGATCAGCCCCGACAGGCCCAGCAGCTCCAGGAAACGGTTCAGAAGGCCGTAGTCCTTATTGTAGATGATCTGCCACAGGTAGGCCACCACGATGCTGGAGAGGATCACGGGGAAAAAGATGACCGTCCGGTGAAACCCCTTAAACCGCACAATCCTGGAGGTCAGCATCATGGATACGATGAAGGCGATGCCGATCTGACCGATCACAGAATACACCACAAACAGAATATTGTTTTTAAATGCCTGCCAGAAATTATAATCCTTCAGCAGCTCCCGATAATTTTTCATGCCGATGAAGGTCTTTTCGATTCCGCCGTCCCAGTGAAACAGGCTGAAGTAAAACGCGATCACCAGCGGGACGATGCTGCAGACCACAAACAGCAGCACACCCGGCGAGAGCAGTCCGATCAAGGTCGAACGCCGTGTCTTGATTTTGCCTTCCATTCTTTTTTCCTCTTTCTAGTCAAAATGCCACACGCCCCGAAAGGTCGTGTGGCACGTTCAGAAACTTTCATCGATTGAAGCCAGAGGCCCGGTCAGCCCTGCTCCAGCTCATACTCCGCCTGCATCTCGGAGGCTAACTGCTCCGGGGACTTGGTGTTGTTCAGAATCTCCTGAAGGCCGGACTGCAATACGTCCATAAGGCCGGAGGAAAGCTGATGATCGTATACCGGGATAAACACACGGCCGTCAATCAGTTCCATGTACTTCTGGGCGATGACGTTCTCCTGCGGAAGCTCAAAGTCGCTGGAGGCGTAGGCCGAAACGGTACCGGTGGCCGCACAGGAGTTAGAGAACTCGGTCCCCACGATGGTGGTCAGGAAATCCACAGCGATCTGCTTCTTGGACTCATCCAGGCCGGGATTAAGCGCAAAACCCCAGCCGCTGCCGCCGGTCATTGTCTCGGGATCACCCTTGCCGCCCTCCACTGCCGGCATCACGGCCAGCTCGATCTTCTCCTTCATGTCCTGATCCATATTGGCATCCAGGGACGCCACGGCCCAGCTTCCGTCGAACATCATAGCCGCCTGACCGTTCATGAACGCAGTGCGCTGCGCGTCGCCGTCGATGCTGTTCACATCGCTGTTGAAGGCGCCGGACTCGGCCAGATCGTAGAGACTCTGGAGAGCCAGCACGAATTCCGAATCCGTAAATGCCGCACCGTCGTTGTTTCGGATACTGGCGTACCACTCGTCGCCGGTGCAGCGATTGCCCAGGGTAGACATAATCACTGACTCCGCCGGCCACAGGGGAGAGTCTCCCAGCTCAATGGGGGTGATGCCCGCGTCCTTTAGCTGCTGGCAAACCTCGATCAGCTCGGTCCAGGTGGTGGGGAAGCTCTCGATACCGGCCTGGGCGAACAGCTCCGTATTATAGAACGCAAAGGTGTTGGTTATCTGATAGGGAACCGCATAGGTGCCGTCGCCGATCTCAAAGTTTGAGAACACTCCCTCCCGGAAGCCGGCCACCCAGTCGCTGTTCTCCGCCAAAATATCGGTCAGATCCATCACGTATCCGTTCTTTGCGAAGCTCTCCGCCATCTGGCCCTTCAACTGGAAGATATCGGGAAGCTCGTCCGCCGCCGCCAGGGTCTGAACCTTCGTTCCCATATCCGCCGTGTTCAAGGTTTCCTCCTCGATGGTCACATTGGGATGCTCCGCCTTGAATATCTCCAGGCGCTCCCGGAAGGCCACGGATAAGCCCTCTCCCTCCACGAACTGATCCATCAGTGTGATGGTGATTTCCTCCTCCGCGCTGGCGCTCATTGCCATCCCTGCCGTCATGCCCACCGCCATCGATACCGCAAGAACACTTGAAATTAATTTTTTACCCATGTTTATTCCTCCTGATTTGCTTTTTGTTTTTTCGTTTTTTTGATGATTGTATTGTACAATAGCCACACAAACTTAAAAAGTCGGTAAAACTATCATTTTGTCTGAAATTCTACGACCTGTTTCTTTGAAAATTCCGCCCATTTTTCCCTTGCCATTCTGTGTTTTGGAATTTATAATTAATCTTTAGGAAAAAACGCCGCCCTTTTTGCGGCTTTCATGATAGATCGGAGGTTTTGATCATGGCATTAGACGGTATCGTTCTTTCGGATATGACCTGGGAGCTTTCGGAGAAGCTCACAGGGGCCCGTATCGCAAAAATCGGCCAGCCGGAGGCGGATGAGCTGCTGCTCACCCTGAAAAGTCCGGCGGGGCAGTACAGGCTGCTGCTCTCCGCGGGGGCCAGCCTGCCCCTCATTTACCTCACCTCGGTAAATAAGCCCTCCCCCATCACCGCCCCCGCCTTCTGTATGCTGCTGCGCAAGCACATCGGCGGCGGAAAGATTGTGCGGATCTGGCAGCCGGGGCTGGAGCGCATCCTGCATTTTGAGATTGAACACTACAATGAAATGGGAGACCTGTGCCGAAAGGATCTGATCCTGGAGCTGATGGGCAAGCACAGCAATCTCATCTTCTGCGACGATCAGGGCGTGATCATCGACAGCATCAAGCGGGTATCGGCCCAGACCAGCTCCGTCCGGGAGGTGCTGCCCGGGCGGGAATATTTCATCCCTCAGACCCAGCAGAAGGCGGATCCCCTCCACACCTGCCAGGAGGAGTTTCGGCAGACGGTCTTCTCCAAACCCATGCCCTTGGCCAAGGCCATCTACTCCTCCTATACCGGCATCAGTCCCGTGATCGCAGAGGAGCTGTGCCACCGGGCCTCCCTGGAATCCGCCCAGAGCGCCAATTCCATCCCGGACCTGGAGCAGACCCATCTGTACCATCTCTTTGATCTGATGATGGAGGATGTGAGGGAGAAGCGCTTTGAGCCGGCCATCATCAGTGATGAGCAGGGCGTCCCGGTGGAATTTTCGGCCCTGCCGCTGACCCTCTACAGTGACATGACGGTGACCCGGTACGACACCATCTCCCAGGTGCTGGAGCAGTATTACGCCATGAAAAATACGGTGACCCGGATCCGCCAGAAATCCTCTGACCTGCGCCGGATCGCCACCACCGCCCTGGACCGGTGCCGGAAGAAATATGACCTTCAGCTCCGCCAGCTGAAGGATACGGAAAAGCGGGATAAATTTAAGATCTACGGGGAGCTGATCCACGCCTACGGCTACGGTCTGGAGCCGGGCATGGAGAAATTTGAGGCTCTGAATTATTACACCAACGAGATGATGACCATTCCTCTGGACAAGACCCTGACTCCCCAGGAGAACGCTCAGAAGTATTTTGACAAATATAATAAGCTAAAACGGACCTTTGAGGCCCTGTCGGAGCATATCCGGGAGACCCAGGCGGAGATCACCCAGCTGGAATCCATCTGCACCTTCATGGACCTGGCTCTCTCGGAGGACGACCTGGTCCAGGTGAAGGAGGAGCTCACCGACGCCGGCTACATCCGCCGGAAATATACGGGCAAAAAGGTAAAGATCACCTCCCGCCCCTTCCACTATCTCTCCTCGGACGGATACGATATGTATGTGGGGAAAAATAATTACCAGAATGATGAGCTGACCTTCAAGATCGCCTCCAACAGCGACTGGTGGTTCCACGCCAAGGGCGCTCCCGGCTCCCATGTCATCGTCAAGGCCAGGGGGGAGGAGCTGCCGGATTCCACCTTTGAGGAGGCCGCCCGGCTGGCCGCCCACTATTCCAAGAACCGGAATTCGGAGAAGGTGGAGATCGACTACATCGAAAAGAAGCACGTGAAAAAGCCCAACGGGGCAAAGCCGGGCTTTGTGGTCTACTACACCAATTATTCCTTGATGATTGATCCGAATATTGAGGGGATAAAGCTGATTTCGGATTGATTAAAATCGGCTTTTCACGGCCGAAGTCCCAAAATTTAAGGCAAGAGATCCGCGGTATCTCTTGCCTTTTTTACGGATCACCGGAATACATTTTCACACGCGTCCCAGAAATCTCTCCAGATTTTCTTCTATGACAGACTGGATTTCCTCCTCTGTCTTCCCCTTTTGGGCCGCCAGATACGCCCGGTTTTCCGCCAGCACCGCGGGGATTTCCGAAAGCTCCAGATGGGCTGTATTTCTGGCCCAGGCCACGGCGGTGATGCCGTCGGTCTCCAGAAACAGCCGCTCCCGGGGGATCTCCGAAAGCATCCGGCGGTAGAGGAGCTGTTTTTCCTTTTCCTCATCTGAAAGAGCCTCCGGATCGCTTTGGCACAGGGAGGCGAAATCAGGACCAAGCGTAAAATAACAGTCCAGGGCCAGGAATGCCTCCAGACTTTCCTCATCCCCGGAATACCAGTGAACGCACACCGGGTTTGGGAAGCCCCGGATCGCCCCGGCGATCTCCGCCTCCTGTCCCTTGGTGTGGAGGACAACGGGCTTATGAAAATCCGCCGCCATCTGAAGCTGACGATCCAGCACCCGGCGCTGCCGCCCCAGATCCACCTGACACCAGACAGAGTCCATTCCGATCTCGCCCAGGATGTCGCAGCTCTTTAACAGGTCCCCGTACCGCTCCGGATCATACCGGTCCGCATACCAGGGATGGACCCCAAAGCAAAAAAGCAGCTCCTCCCGTCCCCGCAACCGGGACAGAAATTCCCACTCCATGGGGTTCCCGCCGGAAAAACAGGTCCGAATGCCATGCTCCTTCCGCAAAGCCAGCTCCCGCTCCGCGGCCGCCAGCCGGGCGGTGCCTCCTTGCGCCGGGCCCGGAGACAAGCCCTCCCCTTCCTTTCCGCAAAGCTTCAAAGTCCGCTCCTCTTCACGGACTGCTCTGCTTTGCATTTCAAATTCTTCGGAGAGACAGTACAAATGCGCATGCATATCCAGCACGCGCATTGTTCCCCGCTTCTGTAGTTTATTTTCTATATCCGTATTCATCACTCTTCTCATCATGATTTCCGGCCACCTCTTTCTCGCCTTGCGGTATCTGACGGTGCCGGCACGATCGCCTGCCTCACGGCCCCGCCTGAATAATCCGGTGAATCTGTCCCCGCAGGTTCCCCTGCTGGTACAGCCATTCCCGGCTCCGGTTTTGCTCCGTCACGGGGATTTCCCTGCGGATCCCCTCCCCCGGCGCTCCCAGAATCAGGATACGGTCCGAAAGGTAAATGGCCTCGTCCGTGTCATGGGTCACCAGCAGAATGGTCTTTTTCATACCGACCCACAGCTCCCGCAGCCAGTCCTGCATGTCCCCCCTGGTGATCACATCCAGGGCCCCGAAGGGCTCATCCAGCAGATAAACCTGAGCGTCGCACAGGGTGGTCCGCAGAAATGCCGCCCGCTGCCGCATCCCGCCGGAGAGCTCCCCGGGGTACTTATTCTCGCAGCCCTCCAGGCCGAAGCGGGCCATCTGCTCCCTGGCCCGCTGCCGCAGCTCCTCCTTGCAGTGATGGATCTCCCCGTAAAGACATACGTTATCCAGAATGGTCTTCCAGGGAAACAGCAGATCGTTTTGGGGCATGTAGGCAAATTTGCCGGTGATGCCGGAAATTTGGCCGCCGTCCAGCCAGATCTGGCCGCCCTGGGGCTCCAGAATCCCCGCCAGCACGTTCAGCAGCGTGGATTTTCCGCAGCCGGAGGGCCCCAGAATGCTGATAAATTCCCCCTCCCCCACTCCAAAGGACAGATTTTTCAGGATCGCCCGGTCTCCGTATGAAAAATTCAGATTGTCTACTCTCAGCTTCATCGTTTTATCCTATCTTTTTCCATTTTCTGAGATGCGCGAGGCCCCACAAAAAGCCCGGGGCTACTGGGGAAGGAATTCGTTGGTGTAGCATTCCGCGGCGGGCAGCTCCTCCTCGATCACACCGTACTCCTTCAAAAAGCTGGTGTAATTGTCCCACACCTCATCCTTCATCACACCCCAAACCTCTGTGTCCTCCTTGAATTTCCCGGCCAGATATTCCTGGGATTTCTTCAGCATCTCCACATCGTAGTCCGGCGCATGGGCAGAAAGCAGCTCCGCCGCCCCGTCCGGGTCCGCGATGGTATCCTCATACCCCTTCGCCGTGGCCCGCAGGAAAGCGGAAACCATCTCCGGATCGGACTCCAGCACCGCGTCGCTGGATATGATCACCGGCGTGTAGTAGTCCAGCCGCTCATCCAGCTGGCGCAGCTCCATATAATTCAGGGCGCAGCCATTCATCTCCGCTATCACGCAGTCCCAGCCCTCAAAGAACCACATCAGATCACAGCTCTTTCCCAGAGCCTCAAAGCCGCTTCCGTCGGAAATCACCACATTCAGCTGGGAGAAATCCGTTCCGGCCTGTGTCATGCAGGCCTCCAGCACCGCGGACTCACCCGGACCGCCCCAGCCCGCATAGGTCTTTCCCTCAAAATCCGCCGGGGACTCGATCCCGCTGTCCGCCAGGCTCACAAAGCCGGAGGTATTGTGCTGGATAATGGTGGCAATGGCCTTGATGGGCAGCGGATCCTTCGCCGTCAGCGCGATGGTCACATCCTCCTGATAGCTGATGCCAAAGGTCCCCTTCTGCTGGGCCACCAGCGTGGCCGTGGCTCCGTCGGTGGGCTCAATGATCTCCACATCCAGCCCTTCCTCCTCATAATATCCCTTATCCAGCGCCACATACAGGCCCGTGTGATTGGTGTTCGGCACGTAATCCAGAATCACCGTCACCTCTTTCAGCTCCTCCGCCCCTGCCGTGGCCGTCATCATCGCCGCCGCGGCAGCTACCGCCAGGACCGCGGCTCCTTTTTTCCATCCGTTTCTCATAAAATTTATCCTCCTTTATTTTTTCTTAAAGTTTACATCTCTAACTCGGATCCGCCTTATCCTCTCCTCCGCCTCCTGGAGGGCTGCACCGCGTATCCAAACAGCTTCACCAGAGCGTTCATCAGCAGACTCAGCAGGATGATCATCAGCACGCAGGCGAAAACCTTGTCCAGCATATAGCCGTTTTTTGCCCGGATCAGATAATAGCCAAGGCCGCTCTGGGAGGCGATCCATTCCCCCACCACAGCGCCGCTGATGCTGTAGGTGGCCGCCACCTTCAGCCCCGACAGCAGAGAAATCATGGCCGCCGGAATCTTCACCAGACGGTACACCTGCGCCCTGGAGCCTCCGTAGGTCCGCACCAGATTCAGATACCCGGCCTCCATCTCTCCCAGCCCGTCACTGAAGCTGATCACGATGGGGAAAAAGCACATCAGTACCACCGTCAGAATCTTCGGCGCATACCCGAACCCCATATAAATAATGAAGATCGGCGCCAGCACAATCACCGGCACGGTCTGCGTCACTACCAGAATGGGGTAAACGCATTTTTTAAAGGTGGGCATGGCGTCAATCAGAACTCCGATGACGATCCCCACCACAAAGGAAATCCCCATCCCGGCCAGAGCCTCCAGCACCGTCACCGCCCCGTGGTACGCCAGGGTGGGCAGCTCCTCAAAAAACGTACGAATCATATCGCTGGGCGCCGGAAGCACATACAGCGGAATCCCCATCAGCCGCACCGCCAGCTCCCACAGCGCCAAAAGTCCCAAAATCACCAGCGCCGGGGCTCCCTTCGTCAATCTCTTCATTTCCATTTCTCCTTAAAACATTCCATTCAGCCGGCAAGCCGCGGACCGCCTTTCCTTTCCGGCTGAAAAATACAAAAAAATACCAGAGCATACGCACTGGCACAAAGTTTAAAAATAAACACAGGGA
>CAZGRM010000077.1:0-13944 GCA_964528295.1 uncultured Lachnospiraceae bacterium | reverse complement strand
GATGCCGATATAGAGATCGCCGCCGTAGATGCTCAGCATGGCGTTGCAGGCGATCTGGGCGATGGAGTTGGTGGCCGCCATGATGAAGCCGGACAGCCCCAGGGAGACGATATTTCCCACCAGCCGTCCCTCCAGGCGAAACTGTCTCCGGCGCAGCCGCAAAATGGCCTTTTTCCCGGTGAGGAACCGCAGCACCCACAGGGCAGACACCGTCTGGGCGATGACGGTGGCGATGGCCGCCCCCTCGATCCCCATCCCGCAGCCGAAGATCAGTACCGGATCCAGGATCAGATTGATCACCGCTCCCAGAAGGGTGGTGCACATGGCCGTCCTGGGAAAGCCCTGGGAGGTGATAAAATTATTCATTCCGTTTCCCATCATGAAAAATACGGTTCCGGTCAGATAGATCACCAGATAGGTGTCCGCATAGGGGTAGGTCTGGTCGCTGGCCCCCAGCAGGTACAGCATGGGGCGCCGGATTCCGTAGCAGACCGCCATCAGAAGGAAGGAGGAGAAAAACAGCAGCACCGCTGAATTTCCCATGATTTTCTCTGCCTCCTCCGTTTTTCCCGCTCCTCTGGCGATGGAGCAAAGAGGGGCGCCTCCCATGCCAAAGAGGTTGGTGAAGGCGCTGATCAGCGCCACAATGGGAAAGACCAGACCGATGCCGGTCAGCGCCATTCCATCTTCCCCCGGCAGATGGCCGATGTAGATTCTATCCACCACATTATACAAAAGCTGCAGGACCTGGGCCACCATCAGCGGCACCGCCTGAGCCATAATATGCCTGCTCACACTTCCATTTGAAAAATCATGCTCCATACTCTCTCATCCATTCCTATTGCGGTATCCGCCGCTTTTTTCTGCTGTACCTGCTTTTCTATTGCGGTGGCCGCCGCTTTTTCTACTGTACCTGCTTTTCTATCGCGGTGGCCGCCGCTTTTTCTGCCATCCGCCAGGTGGCTGCTTTGCTTCTACAGCAGAGTCTTCTCCCACTCCGCCTCTTTAAAACCCACCAGCACAAAATCCTCCCCCACCGCCAGGGGGCGCTTCACCAGCATCCCGTTTCCGGCCAGCAGGGCCAGCTTTTCTTCGTCACTCATCTCCGGCAGGCGGTCCTTCAGCTTCAAGTCCTTGTACACATTTCCGCTGGTATTAAAGAACCGCTTCAGCTCCAGCCCGCTTCTCTCCCACCAGGCTCTGAGCTCCTCCTCCGTGGGGTTCTGCTCCACAATATGCCGGTCTTCAAAAGCCACGCCCTTCTCCTCCAGCCATTTCTTCGCCTTTCTGCAGGTGGAGCATTTCGGATATTCTATAAACAACATCTGTTTTTCCTCCTCTTCATCAAATAAACGGCGCCGTCCAGGCACCGACTCTATGATAGCACACCCATTCCCATCCCGCAAGCCTGCCCGCAAAAAACTCTGTCGCCACAAAAAAATCAGATTGCTGTTCACTAGAGCATGTGAACTGAAGGCCTTCGCACAGATTTTACACACTACCGCAGACGAATTACTCCGCGATGATTAGCGCGTGTTTCGGTAAGATTCCTGTTCCTTTTTTTTAGGAATGGTGGTAAACTGGGGATATCGAATCTATGTTCGTATTTTATCCATTCAAAGGAGCGGCGCCATGAATCTGATTTTTCATATTGATGTTAATTCCGCCTTTCTCAGCTGGACGGCCCTGGAGCGGCTGAGGAAGGATCCCTCCGCCGCGGATCTTCGGACCATTCCCGCCATCATCGGCGGAGACGAGAAGACTCGCCACGGGGTGGTGCTGGCCAAGTCCATCCCGGCCAGGAAGTTTGGCGTGCGCACCGGGGAGCCGGTGGCCGCGGCACTGAAGAAATGTCCCACACTGAAAATGGTGTCCCCGGACCACGGCCTCTACCACCGCCGGAGCCAGGAGCTGATGGACCTGCTCCACTCCTACACCTCCGACATCGAGCAGGTATCCATCGACGAATGCTACATGGCCTACAGCCCCATCAGCCACCGCTTTTCCTCCCCCCAGCAGGCCGCCAGAACCATTGCGGACCACATCCGGGAGAAGCTGGGCTTCACGGTGAATGTGGGGATCGCCCCAAACAAGCTGCTGGCAAAGATGGCCAGCGATTTTGAAAAACCGGACCGGGTGCACACGCTCTTTTTGGAGGAGATTCCCACCAAGATGTGGCCTCTGCCCGTGGGTGAGCTGTTCATGGTGGGCCGCAGCAGCGTGACCCGGCTGAACCAGCTGGGCATCCACACCATCGGAGATCTGGCCCGGACAGACCCTCTGTTTCTCCAGGCCCATTTTAAAAGCCACGGTCTCATGATGTGGGAGTACGCCAACGGGATTGACCACTCCGACCTGCAGCCGGATGGCCGGGACGCCAAGGGGATCGGAAACTCCACCACCCTGAGTGCGGACGCGGCCACGGCGGAGGAGGCCCGGCGGGTGCTGCTGGAGCTGGCCGAGCAGGTGGCGGGACGGCTGCGCAAGTCCCATCTGCTGGCCCAGACCGTCACGGTGGAGATCAAATACAATACCTTCCGGTCCTGCTCCCGCCAGACTCAGCTGTCCACCCCGGCCTCCACCTCCGACACACTCTACGACTGCTCCTGCCGTCTCTTCGACGAGCTGTGGAACGGAACCCCCATCCGCCTGCTGGGTCTGCGGGCCACAAAGCTGCTGCCAGAGGACACTCCGGTCCAGCTCTCCCTCTTCGACCCGGACTCCCCCCTTTTGCGGGAGCCCTCCCAGAGCGCCTCCGCCCCCGGCCGCCCCAAGCCGGACCTGGAAAAGCAGCGGAGGCTGGATCTGGCCATGGACAAAATCCGCCGGAAATACGGGGCGGACGCCGTAGTTCGGGGATCTCTGCTGTCAAAAAAGGAGGAAGAATCGTTCCCGCCAACTTTTTCTTGACACAGTGAAAAAGCGGCGGTAAACTACAAATAGCTTTAAAGAAAGAAGGATTAAAATTATGGAAAAGAAAAATATCGACTGGGCAAACCTGGGATTTTCCTACTGTGAGACGGAGAAGCGTTTCGTATCCAACTACAAGAACGGCGCATGGGACGAGGGCGCTCTTACCTCCGAGTCCACCGTGACGATCTCCGAGTGTGCCGGTGTACTCCAGTACGCCCAGACCTGCTTTGAGGGAATGAAAGCATATACCACTGAGGACGGTCATATCGTTACCTTCCGTCCGGACCTGAACGCACAGCGCATGGAGGACTCCTGCAAGAGACTGGAGATGCCGGTGTTCCCGAAGGAGCGCTTCGTGGAGGCCGTGGTGGAGACCGTGGCGGCCAATGAGGCCTACGTTCCGCCCTACGGCTCCGGCGCTACTCTGTACATCCGCCCCTATATGTTCGGAAGCGACGCGGTGATCGGTGTGAAGCCGGCCACCGAGTACCAGTTCCGCATTTTCACCACCCCGGTAGGCCCCTACTTCAAGGGCGGCGTGAAGCCTCTGACCATCCGGGTAAGTGATTTTGACCGGGCAGCCCCCCACGGGACAGGCCATATCAAGGCCGGACTGAACTATGCCATGAGCCTTTACGCCATCATGGACGCGCATCGCCAGGGCTATGATGAGAATATGTATCTGGATGCGGCCACCAGAACCAAGGTGGAGGAGACGGGCGGAGCCAACTTCCTCTTCGTCACAAAGGACAACAAGGTGGTTACGCCGAAGTCCGGCAGCATCCTTCCCTCCATCACCCGCCGTTCCCTGATCACCGTCGCCCGGGATTATCTGGGTCTCGAGGTGGAGGAGCGGGAGGTGCCCTTCGAGGAAGTGAAGGACTTCGCCGAGTGCGGTCTCTGCGGCACCGCGGCCGTGATCTCCCCGGTGGGAAAGATCGTGGACCACGGCAAGGAGATCTGCCTGCCCAGCGGCATGACCGAGATGGGACCCGTTACCAAAAAGCTGTATGACACCCTCACCGGCATCCAGATGGGCCGCATCCAGGCGCCCGAGGGCTGGATCAAGGTGATCAAATAATTTTTCTATAAACATAATACAGGCCGCGGACACTGCCTCAGGGCAGTGAAACCGCGGCCTGTTTTTTGTCAATGCAAAGGAATGTTTAAACCTGCTCCAGGCACATGGTCTCTCCCGAGCGGACGCGAACGGCGCCGCCTCCGATGTTCAGCCAGATATCGTAGATGGTGGGATTGAAAATATAGGCTCCGTTGGCGGAGTAGCGAAGCTGCTTTGAGGCGTTTATATAGTCGCAAATGTGGATATTGGGCGCATACCAGATATCCTCCCGGCCGCTCACCCGCTCCATGAACTGCTCCATCCGTTCCCAGTTGTCATACACATCAAACTCATAGGTATGTCCCCACACGTAAAACAGCTTGGGCGCGTCGTAGCGCTCCTCCTCCCCCAGAAAGGCCTCCGCCAGCTCAAAAAGCCGGGGATCATTGTGGTGGCAGGTGGGGTTCCACATCAGAAAATCCCGGGGAAGCTCAAAGGTGCCCGTGCTGACTACCGTCCTTGCGTACTCGATCCCGCAGCTTTCCACCACCTGGTGAAGCTCCTTTGAGACCGTGCCGAAGGGATAGGCCATCCCCCGCACCGGAGTCTTCGTGATCTCCTCAATGTTCCGGCGATCCGCCGATATCTCATAGGCGGCCGTGGAGACGGGTACCTGGGCCAGATCCAGATGAGTCAAGCCGTGGACCGCCAGCTCATGACCATGGTAAGCGGCGGGGATTTTCTCCGGCGCCAGCTTGTTGTGAGTCACGGTCCTTCCCTCCTGCCGGTGCAGGCTCTCCTGACCCAGCAGTCCCGTATTGATATTGAAGGTGCCCTTCAGCCCGTAACGGTTCAGCATCTCCAGGAATCGCAGGTCCTGGGTCACCGCGTCGTCATAGCTGAAGGTCAAAGCTCTCTTTCGTCCCTCAGGAAACAGTAATACATCTCTTCTCAGTGCCATAGTTTTTCCTCCTTATCGTTTGTCTATATCCGGCCTGAAAGCCGGCGGATCCGGTCCTCGATGGCCCGGCTGCCCTCCTCAAACAGCAGATCCCGATTGTACCGGTAATACCGCTCGCACTCATACTGCTGGAGAAATTTCACACTGTAGTAATCGCTATTCAGCTCCGTGATGAAAATCACCATCTCCTGTCCCGTCCCGAAGGCGGCCTCCAAGAAATCAAACGCGTGCTCCAGCATCTCCCCGGCCGCCTCCGTCTCCCGGTCCAGCTCATCCTGGGATTGGTCGAACCATTCCTTTATCCGGGCAAAAACGGCAGCGCCGGAATCCAACTCTCCGTTCTCTCCCAGCTCTACTCTCCTGAGATATTCCTCCAGGGTAGCGATCACACCGCGGTACACTCCGGCCTCCCGCCGGGTCAGCAGCTCCGCCGCCCTTTTCCGCTCATACTCCCTTTGCAGCGCGTTTGCGGTCTCCCTCAGCAGCACCTCCGGCTGGCCGCCCTGAGCTCCCAGCAGTCCCTCCTTCAGCGTTTTCAGCTGCTCAAACAGCAAGTCAAGCTTACTCTCCTTCCGGGAAATCTCCGCAAAACGGCTCCGGCACCGGGCCAGCAGCAGACTCACCACACTGAGGCGCTCATCAAAGGAGGCGTGGGCGGCCTTTTTCAGCAGAAGATCATCGATCCGGCCATCCAGCACCGCCTCCAGCTGGTAATCCATCTGGTACTTGTGGTAAAGCTCCAGGTAGTTGGCAAAATCCTTCGCAATCTTTTCATGCTGGATGTACTGGACCACCACCTCCCGGTCCACCGTCTTGCCCAGGCGCTCATAGACCATGATCATCTGGGACAGATCCTCCCAGCCCCTGGGTGTGGCAAATTTCCGTCCGTCCACGGTGGTCTCCATCCGGTAGAAATTGGCCGTCCGGGTATCCAGGTAAGAAATCACTCCGGGGTGAAGCTGCTCCTTCACCGCGTACTCCTTCCACACTCCGAAATCCGGCTCCACCTCAATCTTTTTTACCCGGTCCATGGTGACCACATCAAATTCCCGGACGGAGCGGTTGTACTCCGGCGGATTGCCCGCCGCCACGATGATCCAGCCCTGGGGAATCTGATGATTTCCAAACATTTTGCACTGGAGAAATTGCAGCATGGCGGGGGCCAGGGTCTCCGACACGCAGTTAATCTCATCGATGAACAGAATGCCCTCCGAAAGTCCGGTCTTTTCCATCTTATTGTAGATGGAGGCCACGATCTCGCTCATGGTATACTCCGTCACCGCGTACTCCCGGCCGCCGAACTCTTTTTTTGAGATGAAGGGAAGGCCGATGGCACTCTGGCGGGTGTGATGGGTGATGGTGTAGGCCACCAGACCCACGCCGCACTCCCTGGCAATCTGCTCCATGATTTGAGTCTTGCCGATCCCCGGAGCCCCCAGCAGCAGCACCGGCCGCTGCCGGATCTGGGGGATCACGTACTCACCATAGGAGTCCTTCAAAAGGTAAGACTCGATCGTATCCTTAATTTCTTGTTTTGCTCGTTTGATATTCATGGTCTGCTTCCTCGTTCTATTTTATATTCCGGCCTAAAAATTCATTCCCCGGCCATCCCGTCATAAGCCACATCCTGCCCTGACAGCTCCTCCGGATCCAGGATCAGCTTGATGGCCCAGGGCGGCACATCCACGTCCCGGTAATCCTCCTTCATAAACACGAAGGCGGTCTCATAGGGCGGCTTTTTCACCGGGAAGGTCCCGTAGCCGTCCGTGAAGTAGATCAGGCCCCGCAGCTTTCCGAAGCTGTGTTTTCGCAGCAGCTCCCGGACGTAGCCAAAGGCCGGGCGGAAGTCGGTGCCGCCAAATCCCCGGACCGTGAAATTTTTCATGTACCGCTCCAGATCCTTCCGGTCCGTGATCACCACATCCTCCTGCACCTTGTCGTCGCACTGGAGAATGTGGATATTGATTTTCCGAAAAAAGCTCTCCGACTCACTGAGCACGCTGTAGGTCTGTTCCAGAAAGCTCTGAATCAGCTCTCCCTTGCAGGACATGGAGGTGTCCACCACGATCACAAAGTCCTCCACCCGCTGCTGTTCCTTCGTCTCCAGCGGTTCGATCAGAGGCATATTTCCGTACAGCTCCATGCCATAATTGTAGAAAATATAGTCAAAGGAGTCCATGTCCACCTGCATCTCCTCCTTCAGCACAGAAAATTTCCGCAGAAATTCCCTATAATCGTACCTCTGGCGGTTCTCCGCCGCGATCTGCTCCTCCAGGCTCCTCACGTCATCGGAGGCCTCCTTGGAGAAGGTTTCCATCTCGGTCTGCATCCGATCCCGGATATCATCCCACTTCTGCCGCCTGGGCTGGGGGCTGTTCCGATTCTGCTCCGGCTGCTCCCAGAGGGCATGATCATCCACCGTAAACTCCCGCCTCAGCAGAAGGAAGGCGTTTTCTCCTCCCGCTCTGACATCCCCTCCGCTCTCCCGCAGCCGAAGCGGATACTCCTGGCAAAGCTTTCGGTATACCCGCTCCGCCGTCACCGCCCCGCCCATCTCCCGCAGCTTCCGGTAATATTCCCGGCGGATCATGGATTTCGGTACGTGGACCGCCCTGAGATTCAGGCCGTCGATGATATATTCCGCCGCAATGTCGCAGGCCAGGCTCCAATATTCCTGATTTCGTTCCTTCCGCCGCCACAGATGTCCGAACAGGCAGTGAATGATGCTGTGAAGATAAGTCCGGTTCACCGCCACCCTGCCCCGGCGGAAGAGGGTAATCATCCAGTCCGGCCGGAAATACAGCGCCGCCCCGTCGGTGGCCGTGCCCGCGATCTGGCCGTCCGGCACCAGGGCCAGGCTGGACAGGGCCACATCCAAAAACCGCATATTTAAATACAGCTCATTTCTGGCATTTCGCAAAATATCCGCCCCAATCTCCGCATAGGCGATTCCCTGCTCCTTCTCTTCATAGACCGGGTTCATCCCCTCACCTCCTGTCCCTCATTCTCTTTCTATCATAATCCTACCACCAAACCGGCCTCTGATCCACACCAGAATCAAATTTTCCAAATCCACCATTCGGCCCGCCTCACAGCTCCAGCCGTCTCCGCTTTCCGGCTCTTCCGCCCTGTCTGCGGCGGTACTCCATCACCAGGCTCAGCGCCTCCGCATATTTTCTATGCCCGGCCTGCTCTGTCACCTGGGAGGCGAAGACCTCCCCCTTATCTCCCAGCAGCTCCAGCATCCACCGGATCCCCTCCGCGTCCTGCTTCGCTGTCAGATAGCGGGCAAATTCCCGCTGGTGCTCCCGGGCGTAAGTCTCATACTGCTCCCGGGCCGCCGGGGTAAGCTGATATGGAAAAAGCAGTCTTCCCAGCACCATTCGGATCAAAAATTCCTCCGACTCCTGGGCCTTGGCGTGGGGAAAGAGGACGTCGTACTGCCGGAAATCAAGCCGCCTGCTCTGAAAACAATTCCGGTACAAAATGCCGGAGCCATGAACGTGGGTCTCCAAAATCCTGGCCGGAGTATTCTCCACTCCCTCCTCATAAAATTCCGGAAACATCAGCCTGGCCGCAGGCGCCGGGTCCCGTTCCTTGGCCAGCTCCACATACTCCACCATCAGCTCCTCCCGCACCTCGTCCAGCACATCCTTCAGAAATGAGGTGCCCTCCGGCCCGACGCTCAGGCGGATTTTTTCGACGCGGTGGCAGCCGGTGAACACACCGCTGCCCCAGTCAGCCAGCCGCCCCGTGAAGGAAAGCCGCCTCAGATTGGCGCAATTGTAAAAGCAGTACCGCCCCACCCCGGTCACAGTGGGAGGCAGCACGATCTCCTCCAGCTGGTTTCCGCACAGAACCGGCAGCTTTCTGATATCCTCCTGATCCTCAAACAGCAGCGAGGATGAAAGATGAAGGGCATGGGACGAGTATTTTTTCCAGAGCTCCGCCTCATCCCCATGGGCCGAGAAGGCGTAGGGCGCCACCCGCTCCACCCTCAGCCCGCCGATCTCCTCCGGCACCACCGCCTTTGTATCACGAGAAAAACAGCGCCAAATCACTGCGCTGTTTCCCCTCCTCTCATATAAAAAAGCCTGCGTCAGCTCCGCTTCCTTCCGCATCGCGATTCCCTCTTCCCGGGCCGATCCGCGCGCCAAATCAGCGGCACTCTCCCGGCCCCCGTATCTGTTCTCTGATCATCATACTACAAAGAACCGGGAAAAACAAGGCCCACCTCACTCCTCCCAAAACAGCTCATCCAGCGTCCGGTTTACGGTTTTGCAGATGGCGATGCAGAGGCGGATCGTGGGATTGTAATCTCCCTTTTCGATGGCGTTGATCGTCTGCCGGGATACCCCCACCGCGTCGGCCAGCTCCTGCTGGGACAGATCCAGAGCCGCCCGGGCAGATTTTAATCTCAAATTTTTCAAAATATCAGTCCTCCTGACTGCTCCCCCACATTCACTACCAGCGAGGTCCCTCCTTAATCCGCCCGACTGTCCACTATCTGCTTCACCGCCAGCTCCACGAAAACTAGCAGAAACAGCCCTCCGCAGAGCAGATTCATGATTCGGAAATCCAGAATACCATCCCTTTGAATCGTTCCGTCCAAAATATGGCGGATGCCAATCACCAGATTGCACAGACCGAGCGCCCCAAAGACCACCATCAGCCTCTTCCTGTTTTCATTCAGGGAAAAATAGGCGTCCTGCCATATGCTGTAGGAGACCATCACCGCGACGCCGATCACTATAATAATAGCCGCCGCGCCTCCTCCTGTCAAAGGCAGCCCCAAACCGACCTCATCCAGCAGCGCATAGACCGCGTCGCCAATCAGCAATGTGAAAAATCCATATTTGAACGCCCGCCCTCTGGCCAGCTCCTGGCGCTCGTCGTACCTGCATTTTATCTTCCCATCCCTCTTCGTGGCCTTCAACAAAATCACCGCCAGGATCAATCCACACAGAACTCCGATCAGGATCCCCAAGGTATACTGGATATTCATGCCCGGTTCCTCCCTTCCGCCGTCTGACGCAGAAGCATGACGCCGAACATCACGATCAAAGCTCCCGCCAGGAGGGCATAAACCTGGAAAAAGCGGTCCCCCCTGCGAAACAGACTCCAGGTATTTAAAGCGTCGCTCACCGCGATAAGCCCCACTCCGGTCATCACCTTTTTCTTATTATCCCGCAGGGTGAAATAGGCGTCGTTCCAGATATTGTAGCATACCTGCGCAGTCAGCGCCACGATCAGACCGCAAAAGATGACCACCGCACTGTCAACCGGCAGCTTCACCCCGGAGAGCAATGCCGTGCCGTACAAAAGATTGCAGAGTACCAGGACCAAAAATCCATATCGCTGCCCCCTGCTCCGCGCCTCGCGCTGTCTCTCGTCAAACTGCTTCCCGCACGGCCCTTTTTTCTGAAGGACCCAGGCAGACGCCAGGATCAGAAGCGCCACAACCACACCACCAATGATTCCCATCTGAAACCTCCTTCCCCCGGATCGCTCCGGGTGTTTCCTTATCTGTTGTGGATATCCTATCACCTTTGCGACTTTTTGTCAACTATATTTTACTTTTTATAATCAAAAATTGTCATAAAGTAAAGTCATCCTTGTGATCCCGATCCCCGGAGACAGGGCCGCCCGACAGCTCGTAATAAAAAATATACTGCTGCAAAATCCCTTCGATTCCCTCGTATTTTTGGCGCGGAAAGCCCTTTTTATAGTGGGCGTCCAACGCCTGGCGGATGTGGGTGTCGATGGGAAAGGCCTGGGTCTGATGAAGGGCAAAGAGGCAGATACAGTCCGCCACCTTTTCCCCCACGCCGTAGAAGGCCAGCAGGGCCTCCTTTGCCCGGGGATAATCCATGGCCCGAATCTCCTCCAGAGACACCTCCCCGGAGGCCACGGCCCGGGCAGCGCGGCTCACATATTTGGCCCGATAGCCCAGATTGCAGTCCCTGAGCTCCTGCTCCGGGGCCAGGGCGAGAGCCTGAGGGGAGGGGAAGGTGTAATACAGACCCTGCCCGGCACTCCGCTCTTCCCCGTACCGGACACAAATATTGTTGATACAGCGCCGTATCCTCGCGATATGATTTTGCTGGGAAATCAGGAAGGAGACAATCATCTCCCACAGCTCCTGCCGGAGAATCCGAATCCCGCTCCCAAGCCTGGCCGCCTCAAGGAGATAACGGTCTCTCGGGTCGATGGCCCGGAGATAGCCGCCATAGTCCGCGTCCAGGTCAAAATAATTCCTCCAGAAGGAATCAAACTCCTCCTGCTCACAAAAAAAGGTGACTTCGCTCCCCTTTTGCTCCATCTCCAGATACCGGCCCAGGGCCACCAGGGAAAACCTGTCCTCCTCTATTTTTTCCATTCGAAAGCACTGACCGGAGGCGCGGATCTCCTCCAGACTAAAATTCAATATTTCTTTTGTAACCATTTTGCTCTTCCTTTGCTTCTTTCTCACAATCCCGCCGTCCCTACGGCGGAATGCGGCATCTCTCTGAAACGATACTTATCTTATACGGTTTCACCTAAAACCGCAAGAAACTCATTTTATTCATCCTAAAATATTATTGTATTTTCTAAACTATATGTTAGAATAGAACTATCAAATTTATACAGGAGGGCATTATTATGAACAAAATGCTTACCACAATGGGCAGCCTCATCCTCTCCGGTTCCCTGCTTTTCTCCGGGACTGCCTGCATGGCTGCCGAGACCGGCGCCGCACTGACCGTGAACGCCGACGCCTCCGGTCTCGATGAGTCGTCCCAGATCAGCCCGCTTCTCTACGGCATCTTTCTGGAGGACATCAATTTCGCCGTGGACGGCGGCATGTACGCCCAGCTGGTGAAAAACGGTTCCTTTGAGTACGGAATGCTGGCAAAAAACGCCGGCCAGCACGGCTATTCCCTCAGCTCCAAGGAAGGCCTGACCCTGGAGGTGGCGGACGGAAGTGAGGACGGCACCTGTCTGAACGAAAACAATCCCCACTATGCCATCATCACCAACACCGGCTCCACCCGGGAGGGCATCGGAAATAAGGGGTATCTCAAGGGGCTGGCGGTCTCCGAGGGCAGCTCCTACAGCTGTTCCGTCTATCTGAAGGGGCTGGATGGCTACACCGGCCCGGTGGAGCTCCTCATCGACGATCTGGACGGCAATATCCTGGCCCAGGCCGAGATTCCGGAGATCACGGAGGAATGGTGGAAATACGAGTGCGCCCTGACCTCCTCCGCCACCGCCAACAAGGGGCTGCGCCTCTGGCTGAAAATCGACACCGGAGCGGTGGCCGCTGACATGCTTTCCCTCTTCCCCCAGGAGACCTACAAGGACCGTGAAAATGGCATCCGAAAGGACATCGGTGAGTATCTGGAAGCCCTCTCCCCCAGATTCCTCCGTTTCCCCGGCGGCTGCGCCGTGGAGGGAACCAATGAGATGAACCAGTACAGCTGGAAGGATTCTATCGGCAACGGCCTGACCTTCACCGTGAACGGCGAGGAGACCGTGGGGGATGTGGCCGCCCGCCCTCTCGGCGTGGATATCTGGAACAACAGCACCTCCAATCCCTACTACATGACCTACGGCATGGGATTTTATGAATACTTCCTGCTGTGCGAGGATCTGGACTGTCTGCCCGTTCCCGTGCTGAACGCCGGAATGGTTTGCCCCATTCAGTCCGGTGACGGCTACACCTATCTGGATGAGGACAGTGAGGAATTCCAGACCTACATCCAGGACGCCCTTGACCTGGCGGAATTCTGCCGGGGCGGCGCCGACACCACCTGGGGCGCGGTCCGCATTGCCATGGGCCACGAGGAGCCCTTTGAGCTTCAGTACATCGGCATCGGCAATGAGCAGTGGCAGGATGAATACTACAGCCACTACGAAAGATTTAAGGAGGCCTTTGAGGCTGCCGCCCAGGAGAATCCCGAAATCTACGGAGGCCTGGAGCTGATCGTGGCCAACGGTCCTCTCTCCACGGACCGCTACGCCTGGAATACGATCGCGGAAAAGGGCAGCGACTATGCGGGGCTGGTGGACGAGCACTACTATGAGCTGCCGGAGTGGTTCCTGTCCAACACGGAGCGCTATGACAGCTATGACCGCGACAGCGTTCCCGTATTTCTGGGCGAGTATGCCGCCAAATCCAACACCATGGAAGCGGCGCTGGCCGAGGCGGCCTTCATGACCGGCCTGGAGCGAAACGGTGACATCGTGAAGCTGGCCTGCTACGCTCCTCTCTTTGGCAACGACGGGGCGAACCAGTGGGAGCCGGATATGATTTTCTTCTCCAACGATTCCGTCTACGGCACCGTGAACTATTACGTACAGCAGATGTTCTCCACCCACCAGGGCTCCCAGGTGCTGGACAGCCAGCTCACCGGAGACACCGACGGCCTGTATCAGGTATCCACGGTGGATGAGGAGGGAAATGTGACACTGAAGCTGGTAAACACCACCGGTGAGAGCAGGACGCTGGACGTGACTGTGGAAAATGCGGACACGCTGGCCTCCACCGCGGAGGTAACCCTGCTGGCCGCCGAGGATCCCGGTGACCGCAACAGTGCGGAAAGCCCGGAAAATATCACTCCCCAGTCCTCCACCCTGGAGGTGAGCGGAGCCTTCTCCTATGAGCTGCCGAAATACTCGGTCGCCATTCTTGTGATTCCCCAGGCATAAAGCCCGATAAAAAATCCGCCTGCGTTCCCGTACTCCGGGGGCAGGCGGATTTTTTCACTCTCACTGTCTTTGGTTTTCCGCGGGAAGAGATCGTACTCCCTCCTGGCGGTCCGGTCAGCCTCCAGGCTAAGCGCCCTCTGTCTGAGGGACGGCCGCTTTTATGCCAGCCGCTTTCCCGTCAGCATCTCGTAGCCCTGGAGGTATTTCCCGATGGTCTTCTCCACGATCTCCTCCGGCAGGGTCCAGTTGTTGTCCGGGTTGGCCTTCAGCCAGTCCCGGGCGAACTGCTTGTCAAAGGAGGGCTGTCCGTGACCCGGCT
>CAZGRM010000076.1:0-14126 GCA_964528295.1 uncultured Lachnospiraceae bacterium | reverse complement strand
GATGTTTTGCCAAAAGATACAGATTTGTTTTCCAGATTATATGCATTGAAAAAGATTTTACCTGAGAAGGATTCGGAACAGATGAAAAAGGAACTGAAAAAGATGATTCAGAGGACAAAACTTGACATTTATCAGTTAAACATTCTTCCCGCAAAATGGGAAGAATTAATAGATCATATTAAGGAATTTTAAGATCAAGGCCGCATATGATAATAGAGACCGTAGGAAGGCGTGGGTAATGCCTGAATCCAAATATTCCATTAACGGGGGCAGGTGAGCCAAGTGCGTGTCTGCCTTATTTTTTATTGCATGTGATACAAGCCGCATATTTCATGAGTTTACGGGCGCACCATCCAAAATCTTGGATAAACCCACATTCATCTCCACCTCCCGCATTGAAGACTTGGCGCTGGAGCTGAAAAAGAAGTATACGATTTTGATGGTGTCCCACAATTCCAAGCCGGAGCAGGTGCCGTTGGACAGTGTGTATGATTTGTTTGGAAAGCAATTGCGAACCGCGGAAGGGAGGGGGCTCCGCGGTTTTTTTGCGGGCAGAAATGATTTGCTCTGAGAAGGGAGATGTGATATGCTGATATCAGGTATAGTCTGACAGAGACAGGCTGCCGGGGAGGTGTTTATGGCGAGAACGGTAGCGATCGGAATACAGAATTTTGAGAATTTGATTCAGAAAAAATATTTTTATATTGATAAGACTTCCTTCATAAAGGAATGGTGGGAGGGCGGAGACAGCGTCACCCTGATCACCCGGCCCCGCCGTTTTGGAAAAACCCTGAATATGAGCATGACGGAGCAATTTTTTTCTGTGGATTATGCGGGGAGAGGAGAGTTGTTTGAGGGACTTTCGATCTGGGAGGATGAGGAGTACCGAGAGCTTCAGGGAACATATCCGGTGATCAGCCTGTCCTTTGCGAATGTGAAGGAATCCACCTATCAGCATGCTAAGGAGAGGATCTGCCAGCTTCTTACGAATCTGTATGTGAAATATTCTTTTTTAATGGAGAGTGATGTGCTGGCGGATGCGGACCGGGCATTTTTTGATCGGATGATGTCACCGGTGGATATGAGGGAGACGGATGCCACGCTTTCCCTGTATCAGCTTTCTGATTATCTTTTCCGGTATTACGGAAAGAAAGTGATCATTCTGCTGGATGAATATGATACTCCTATGCAGGAGGCCTATGTGGCCGGCTATTGGAATGAGCTGGTATTCTTTATCAGAAGCATGTTTAACGCTGCTTTTAAGACGAATCCATGGCTGGAACGAGGATTGATGACGGGGATCACGAGGATTAGCAAGGAGTCGATTTTTTCGGATTTGAATAATCTTAAAGTGGTGACTTCTACATCGGAAGAATATGCGCTCTCTTTCGGTTTTACGGAGCGGGAAGTATTTGAAGCGTTGGAGGAGTGCGGGCTGGAAAAAGAGAAAGAGGCGGTGAAGAGGTGGTATGACGGTTTTATTTTCGGCAAACACAGAGATATTTATAATCCATGGTCCATTATAAATTATTTAGCTACGGGGAAAATTGCCGCCTATTGGGCCAACACCAGCTCCAACAGCCTGGTAGGCAAGCTGCTCAGAGAAGGAGGCCGGGGAATTAAGGAAAAATTCGAGATCCTTCTCAAAGGAGAGACTATTTGTGTGGCCATCGATGAACAGATTGTGTATAGTCAGCTGGACAGCAGCGAGGAGGCGGTGTGCGGTCTCCTGGTGGCCAGCGGATATCTGAAGGTGCTCTCCTGCCAGCGGATGGAGCTGCTGGAATACGGGGAGGAGCAAAAATATGAGCTGATGCTGACGAATTATGAGGTGCGCCGTATGTTTGCGGGCATGGTGCGGCAGTGGTTTTCTCAGGTGCGGTCGGACTACAATGATTTCGTGAAGGCAATGCTGGTGGACGACATCGACGCTATGAATGAATATATGAACCGGGTGGCGCTTGGCACATTCAGCTATTTTGATACAGGCCGGGGTCCCTTTGGTGAGGAACCGGAGCGTTTTTATCACGGATTTGTTCTGGGGTTGATGGTGGAGCTGCAGGACCGGTATGTGATCAATTCCAACAGGGAGAGCGGCTTTGGCAGATATGATGTCGTGCTGGAACCCAGAGATCCCGGGCGAAACGACGCTATCATTCTGGAATTTAAGGTGTTCAACAAACGGAAAGAGAAGAGCCTGGAGGATACGGTGGAGGCCGCCCTTCGCCAGATCAGAGAAAAGAAATATGGAGCACAGCTGGAGTCCCGGGGGATAGCGAAGGAGCGCATCCGGGGTTACGGCTTTGCTTTTCAGGGAAAAACGGTATTGATTGAGAAGGACCATGCTGCGGAGTGAGCCGGGGGCCGCAAAACAGACCGCTGTATGGGAAAAATTGGATTGTTATTTTGACGAGAATGGGGTAAAATAAAAATGTATTAGGCAGTGCCTCGATCCACGCATGTTAGGGAAAACCTTAACATGCGTTTTCTTTTTGTAAATGATCCGGGCTTTTGAGAAAGGAGTAATCAAAACATGAGACAAAACAAAACCCTGGAAAAGTGCTTCACGATTTTTCTGGTAATCCTGGGAAATACTCTTTATGCTCTGTCCGTAAAGCTGTTTCTCTTTCCCGCCGATCTGATGACCGGAGGTACCACAGGCATCGCTCTGGTGGTCAATCGCCGCACGGGTCTTCCTGTGTCCTCCTTCGTGCTGGCCTTCAATATCGCTATGCTGCTCCTGGGTCTGGCTGTGCTGGGGAAGCAGTTCGCCCTTACCACTGTGCTCAGCTCCTTCGTCTACCCCGTCGCTTTGGAATTTTTCGACCGTCTGCTGGGAGATTTCGTTCCCACGGAGGATCCCTGGCTGTGCGCCGTCTTCTTTGGACTGGGGGTGGGGATCGCTCTGGGGATTGTGATACGGGCCGGGGCTTCCACCGGGGGCATGGACATTCCGCCCCTGATTCTGAATCATTATCTGCGGATTCCCGTATCCGTTGGCCTGCTGGTCTTTGATATCCTTATCCTGCTGGCCCAGGCTCTGTACCATCCGGTGGAGAAGCTGCTGTACGGTATCCTGCTGATGCTGATTTACACGGTAGTTCTGGACAAAATGCTTTTGATGGGCACTACCAGGACGGAAATTAAGGTGGTCAGCTCCCGGCACGAGGAGATCCGCCGGGAGATTCTCCGGGGGCTGGACCGGGGTGTCACCATGCTGTCCGCCGAGAGCGGCTACCTGGGAGAAAAGACTCAGATGATTTTCAGCGTCATCTCCAACCGGGAGCTCCCCCGGCTGGAGCGTATCATCCATGAGATCGACCCCGACAGCTTCATGGTGGTGAGCCGGGTCAGCGAGGTCCGTGGCAGGGGCTTCTCCATGAAAAAGGAGTACAGATGAAGACGGTCCCCACCCTTGACGGAAATCTGCGGCGGAAAACATTTGCTCTGAGGGAAGCGGTGTGGTATGCTGGTGAAAAGTCAGATGGAATGCCAGGGAGGATCCGAAGATCATAGAGAGAATGGGCGTAAATGGGACGGAATATGAGGTACTTAAGCTGCTGGGGAAGGGAAAGGGCGGATATTCCTATCTGGTAACAGACGGAGCGAGGCGGCTGGTGCTGAAGCAGATCCATCATGAACCCTGTGACTACTATCAGTTCGGTGATAAGCTGGAGTCGGAGCTTCGGGATTACCGGCGGCTGCGGGAGATCGGCATTCCCATGCCGGAGCTTTTGGAGGTGGACCGGAAGGCCGAGCGGATTTTGAAGGAGTACGTCGACGGGCCGACCATCTACGATCTGGTGCTGGAGGATGAGATGAAGGAGGACTATCTTTCCCAGATGCGGGCCATGTGTGTCCCCCTCTATAGGTCAGGCACAAACATCGACTATTTTCCCACCAACTTTGTGGTGAGGAACGATCAAATATTTTATGTCGATTACGAGTGCAACGACTACATGGAGGAATGGAATTTCGAGAACTGGGGCGTCAAATACTGGTCAAAGACGGAGGAATTTCTCCGGCATGCGGACACGCTCTAGAGCCAGTACCGAAAGTAGGGCAGAGTAAAAAGCTTGGTTAGCCTTGACAAACTATAGCCGTGATGTATAATGTAACCAAACAAAATGTCCCGCAAACAGGGAGACGGCCGGGGACATAAAATAAAAAGACCGTTTCCAGAAAAAGGAGTGGTAAAATATGGCGATTAAATATTTAAAATGTGATCATTGCGGCAATATAGTATCTGTGGTAAAGGACGCAAGGGTACCCATCCTGTGCTGTGGCGAAAAGATGGGAGAGCTGATTCCCGGGGTGGTGGACGCCGCAGTGGAAAAGCATGTGCCCACCTTTAAAGTGGAGGGGAAGAAGGTCATCGTTGATGTGGGAAGCGTGACGCACCCCATGCTGGACGAGCACTTCATCGAGCAGATCAGCCTGGAGACAAAGGAGGGCGTTCAGCGAAAAGAGCTGACCTCCGGCATGGAACCCAGGGTAGAATTTGTCCTGTCCGACACAGATGAGCCCGTGGCGGTATACGCCTACTGTAATCTGCATGGGCTTTGGAAGGCAGAGTGTAAATAGGGAGCTTTGATACGGGAATCAACATACCTCCTATCACCCTCCCCGCGCCTCCTTCGGCGCCTCCCCGAACTTTTTCCGGTAAGCCCGGTAAAAGGTGGTGTAGCTGGAGAAGCCACTGCGGGCGGCGGCTTCGGTGACGGGGGTGCCGGACTGGATCATGGTGCGGGCGGTGAAGAGGCGTTTTTCGGTGATGTAGCTTCCCAGGGTGTCGCCCGTCTCCTGGCGGAACAGGTGCATGAGGTAGGAGCGGTTCAGGTAGCAGGACTGGGCGATCCGGTCCACCGGCAGGTCCTCCCGGAGGTGCTCATTGATGAAGGAGATCACCCGTAGGATCTGGGGATTGGAGCCGGAGGCGGGAGGGCAGGAGATGTCGTTCCCGGCGGCGGCCCGGTTCAGGAGAATGAGAAACTGGAGCAGGAGGGCTTCCTGGTAGAGAGAGAGCAGGCCGTCGTCCTGCTCTCTTTTTTCGCCGGGGACATCCGCCGGGGAGCCGGATTCCCGGCTCTCCAGGACCGTGCGGATCAGCTCCCGGAGGCAGGGATACAGCCGGCTGTCCCGGAGCTTCCTGGGGCGCAGTACGTGGGAGCGGCGCTGGCCGCAGAGGGAAAAGCATTGAAAAAGGCCGGGGCTCCTGTCCGCGTATTTGTCAAAAAAATCGGGGGACAGGTAGAGGATCAGTCGGCGGTAGGGGGAATCGTCGTGCAGAATGGGCCGGTGTACCTCTCCGGCGGGCACCAGCACGATATCCTCCGGCCGCAGCTCAAAGGTCTCCCCCTCGATATAGTAGCTGGCCCGGCCGCTCTCAAAGAACAGCAGCTTGTGAAAATCGTGGTAGTGGGTCTGAAAATCTCTGGCCTCCGCGCTGGTGAGGTAAAACAGGCGGAAATCACTGTGCAGGTATCCGGTTTTTTGACAGGCGGTGTGACGGCTCATAAAGCGCTCCTTTTTTATGTTCTGAAATCAGCCTCGTTTCCAATAAATCGTTTTGCGTGATTCATAAAGAGGGTGTGAGATGGATATACTTATTTCAAGTATACCGCACGATCTGAAAGAAAACCAGCATAATTTGAGTTTTTATTGTGGAAAATGTTCTGTAGAATAAGGGCATCGAAATGGAGGCAGACAGAAGGGCAGGAAAGCCGGTGCCGGGAGCACAGAGCTTACACTGCCGGAATAAAAACAGGGGGTAATGAAATGGAATTGACATTGAGTATGTATCAGAGCTTCGGAAACGATTATCTGGTGTACGACTGCCAGAAAAACAAGTATGAATTGAAACCGGAGGATATTCGGAATATTTGCCACCGCCGCTTCGGCGCGGGCTCCGACGGCATCCTGGTGGGGCCGATGCGGATGTTTGGCAAGCTGGGGGTCCGGATCTACAATCCGGACGGCAGCGAGGCGGCCATCAGCGGCAACGGTCTGTGTATCTTCGCCAAATATCTGAAGGATGCGGGCTACGTGATGAAGAAGGACTATACGCTCCAGACCCAGAGCCGGGAGGTGACGATCCACTATCACAACGAGGAGGCCAAGGAGCTGACCGTCTCCATGGGCCGGCTGTACTGCGGCCAGACGGAGAGCGGGGGAGAGCAGAGGAGCGAATACGTTCCGGTGGACTACAATGGAAGGCGCTACCAGGGCACCTGTGTGTGGATGGGAAATCTTCACTGCATCATCCCCATGGAGGAGATTTCCAGGGCTGCGGTCTGTGAGATTGGGGAGAAGCTTCAGCGCTCCCAGCGGTTCCCGGACGGGATCAACACCCAGATTATCCGAATCGGCGACAAAAACAACATTTACACGGAGGTGTACGAGCGGGGAGCGGGCTATACGCTGGCCTCCGGCAGCAGCTGCTGCGCGGCGGCCGGGGTGGCCTACCAGCTGGGGCTCATCGATCCCTGCGTCTACGTCCACATGCCCGGCGGCAAAACCACGGTCCGGGTGGACGAAAAGATGAACGCCTATCTGACCGGCGCCGCGGACTGTATCGGAAGGATCACTCTGTCCGACGAATTCCTGCGGAAGTATCAGATCGGCACGGAATGAGCGGCAAAATGAACGGCGTAAAAAACCCCTCCGGTTGACATCGGAGGGGTTTTTCGCAGTCAAAATTTACTCCGTCACGACTACCTTCGCGCCCTTCAAAAACAGGCTGGAGGAGGCGTTCATGAAGTAACCGGTCACATGGTCCTTCATAGCATAGTTGGTGGACTTGTAGAACAGGTTCAGCATAGGATAATCTGCCATAGCCAGAGTCTCAGCTTCCTTCATCAGCTCCAGAGCCTTTGAGGTGTCTGTCTCGGACATCACCTGCTCCACCAGAGCGTCGTAGTCCGCGTTGCTGTAGAAGGAGATGTTGCTCACGTCATCGGTCTTCAGAAGAGGCAGGAAGGACATGGGATGCAGGTAATCCGCGCTCCAGCCCATGGCGGCCACTTCATAATTGCCGGCCTGCACATCCTCATAGTATACGGCCCAGTCAGCGGAGGTAATTTCCACATCGATGCCCAGGTTTGTCTCGAACATCTCAGCCAGAGCCTCCACCACCTTCTTCACCGTGTCGGAGGAGTAGTAGGAAAGCTGCAGGGTGGGGAAGCCCTCACCATTGGGATATCCGGCCTCAGCCAGAGCCGCCTGTGCCGCTTCCACATCCGCGGTAGCGCTCAGATCCCAGCTGCTGTCACCGTCGGAGAAATCCACGCCGTCCACGATGTATCCCGGTCCGATCAGGTTGTAGGCGGGAGTCGCCTCTACCTGCATAACGTTGTCGATGATGGCCTGACGGTCGATGGCCAGGTTCAGAGCCTTACGAACGAGGGGATCGTCGTAGGGAGCCTTGGCGCAGTTCAGCAGGTAGTAGGTGGTACCGAAGTTGGCCGCGGTCTGCACACCCGCGCCCTCCGCCTTCAGGCGGGCCACGTCGGAGGCCGGGATGGAATTGATGCCGTCCACCTCACCGGACTCATAGGCGCTGAGCGCTGTGGCCGTATCCAGAACGTAGCGCAGAGTCACCTTATCGAGGGTCACATTTTCCGCGTCCCAGTAATTCTCATTCTTGGAGAGTACCACATACTCGCCCATGCTCATATCGGAGATCACGAAGGGACCGTTGCAGACGTAGGTGTCCGGGCTGTTGGTCCACTGGTCGCCGTTGGCGGTGATGGTGGCCTCCTGTACCGGATCCCATACCCACATGGTCAGCATATCGATGAACCAGGAGGTGGGCTGCATCAAGGTAATTTCCAGGGTCTGATCATCCAGGGCCTTGATCCCCAGGTCCTCCTCGCTGCCCTCGCCGGCGTACAGCTCAGCCGCGCCGGCCACGTAATCCGTCAGCATATTCACATACTGGGCTCCTGTGGCCGGATCCAGCACTCTCTTGTAAGCATAAACGAAATCATTGGCGGTGAAATCAGACCCGTCGCTCCACTTCAGACCCTCTCTCAGATGGAAGGTGTACACAGTGCCGTCCTCGCTGATGTCCCAGGACTCTGCCACGCCGGGAACCACATTTCCGTCGCTGTCATAGGTGGACAGGCCCTCAAAGCAGTTTACCAGGAAAATGGAGGCGAAGGAGTTGTTTGTGATGCCCGGGTCGATTCCGTCCGGCTCATTGCTGAGCAGGTAGGTGATCTCCTGGGTATCGGCCAGAGCCGCGTCCTCCGCGGCCACCTCCTCCAGATCCGGGAGCATTTCCGCCGCGTACACCGGAAGGGCGGAAGCCAGCATGCATCCTGTGAGAAGTAATGCCGCAAGTTTTTTCAGTTTCATAAAATTTCCTCTCTTTCCGCTCCCCCAAAGGGAGCAATATAGTGCAAGATTTATGTGAACCGCCCGGAGCGCGTTTCGCTTTTGGGCAGCTGACACACGCTCTAATACAAGTGGCAGGCCACCTGATGCCCCGGAGACACCTCTTTCAGACAGGGGATTTCCTCCCCGCAGATCGTCTTCGCGTAGGGGCATCTGGTGTGGAACCGGCACCCCTTGGGCGGATTCACGGGACTGGGAATATCTCCCTGCATCCCGGAGCTCTCCTTTTCCCTTGCCAGCTTCGGATTGGGGATGGGAATGCTTCCCAGAAGCCCTTTTGTGTAGGGATGGAGCGGCCTGCGGTAAATTTCCTCCGCCTCGCACAGCTCCGCCATCTGTCCCAGGTACATCACTCCCACCTGGTCCGACACATACCGCACCATGGAAAGGTCATGGGCGATGAACAGATAGGAAAGTCCCTTTTCCTCCTGATAATCCTTCAAAAGATTCACCACCTGGGCCTGAATCGACACATCCAGCGCGGAGATGGGCTCGTCGCAGATCACCAGCTCCGGCTGCAAAATCAGCGCCCGGGCGATACCGATCCGCTGACGCTGTCCTCCCGAAAACTCATGGGCGTACCGGTCCGCGTGCTCCCTGGTCAGGCCCACCCGCTCCAGCATGGGATAAACGTATTCCCCCGCTTCCCGCTTGCTTCGGATGATACCGTGGGCCATCAGCGGCTCCGCGATGATATCCCTGACCACCATCCTGGCGTTCAGGGAGGCGTAGGGGTCCTGGAAAATCATCTGCATCTTCTTTCGCAGCGGCTTCAGCGCCTTCTGGGACAGGTCCGTAATGTCCTGCCCGTCCAGGAGAATCCGCCCCGCCGTGGGCTCGTAGATGCGGATCACCGTGCGGGCGCAGGTACTTTTTCCGCAGCCCGACTCGCCCACCAGCCCCAGGGTCTTTCCCTTGGGGATCTGAAAGCTGATGCCGTCCACCGCGTGGACCACCTGGTTCTTCGAATTCTTTAATTTGAAATGCTTTGTGAGGTCCTGGACCTCCAGCATGATTTTTTCACTCATAAACATCCAATCCTTTCGCCGTGCCGGGGCCCGGCGTTATTCTGTAATGCGATGGCGGACGCCCGGAGGTATCCGGGGCCAAAGCTGGTCAGCGGAAGGGGTTCTTCTCGCTGGGGGCTCTCTCATCCAGCAGCCAGCACATGGAACGGTGCCCCTCCTTCACCTGTACGTACTCCGGCTGCTTCACGGCACAGATATTTCTGGCGTAGGGACAGCGGGCGGCGAAGGGACAGCCCTTGGGCGGGTCTGTCATGTCCGGAGGTGTGCCCTCGATGGGCGTGAGCCGCTTCCCCTTATCCTGCTTGATATCCGGGATGGCGGACAAAAGTCCCAGGGTATAGGGGTGCTTCGGATTCTCAAAGATCTCGTCGATATCCGCCTCCTCCATGATCAGGCCGCCGTACATCACGGCCACCCTGGTACACAGCTCTGCCACCACGCCCAAGTCATGGGTGATAAAGATGATGCTGGTGCCGGACTCCCGCTGTAGCTGCCGCAGCTGCTTTAAAATCTGGTCCTGTATGGTCACATCCAGCGCCGTGGTGGGCTCGTCCGCGATCAGCAGCCGGGGCCGGTTCGCCAGCGCCATGGCGATCATTACCCGCTGGCGCATGCCGCCGGAAAACTCGTGGGGATAGGCGCCGTAGCGCTTCTCCGGCTCCGGGATCTTCACCCGGTCAAAGAGCTCCAGGACCATGGACTTCAGCTCGTCCTTCTTTTTGTCCGGGTGATGCTCCTTGATCATTTCCGCCACCTGCTTTCCCACCGGAATGAGAGGATTCAGGGAGGACATGGGGTCCTGGAAGATCATGGAGATCTTTTCTCCCCGGATGGACCGCAGCTCCTTCTTTTTTAATTTTGTCAGCTCCTGCCCCTCAAATTGGATGGAGGAGCCCTCCTTGATCACCGCGGTGGCGGCCAGAAGCCGCAGGATCGACATGGAGGTGACGCTTTTTCCGCTGCCCGACTCTCCCACGATCCCCAGGATCTCTCCCTGGTTCACATGAAATGAGATCCCTCTTACTGCCTGGACCTCGCCGCTGCTGGTGAGAAAGGAGGTCCGAAGATTTTCTATTTCTAATATATGTTCCATCATGTGTCTCCTCTCCAACTACTTTTTCAGCTTCGGATCCAGCGCGTCCCGCAGCCCGTCTCCCACGAAATTGAAGGCGAACATGATCAGGCAGATCACCAGCGCGGGGATGAAGAGCTGATGGGGACAGGATTTCAGGTTTTCCGTGGCGTCGTTGCACATGGTCCCCAGGCTGGCCAGAGGCGGCTGCAGGCCGATTCCCAGGTATCCAAGAAAGGCCTCCATAAAGATGGCGGAGGGGATCAGCATGGTCACCGTCACCAGGATGGAGCCCATGGCGTTGGGGATCAGGTGCTGCGATAGGATGGTCCTGGTGGAGGAGCCGATGGTCCTGGAGGCGATGACGAACTCCTGCTCCTTCAGGGTCAGCACCTGGCCCCGGACCACCCGGGCCATATCCACCCAGTACACCGTGCCGATGGCGATGATGATGCTGTGCAGTCCGCTGCCCAGCAGTACCATGATCAGGATCACATAGAGAGTCAGAGGGATGGTGCTGATGATATCCACGATACGCATCATGATATTATCCACAGCCCCTCCCGCATAGCCGGAGATGCCCCCGTAGATGATGCCGATGACCATATTCACCAGCACGGCGATGAAGGCCACCAGCAGGGACACCCGGGTGCCGTACATGAGGCGGGTGAGAATATCCCGGCCCAGGGTATCGGTGCCCAGGATATAGGAGCGGTTCCAGACCTTGGCCCGGGTCATGATGGTACGGGCCACCGGGTTGGCGATCACGTAGGGGGACATGCCGTAGAAGATGGCGATCTCCTCCCCGTTGTAGTCAAAATAAATCATTTTCTGGCTCTCTTCCTCCCGAAGCCGTTTCAGCTGGCTTCCCAGAGTGCCGTCCTTATTCACTGTCACCACCTTCAGGCTCTGGGTAATATAAAAATAGCAGGAGCCGTCCTCCGCCTCAAAGACGGAGAGGTAAGGGGGGATATTTACCAGATCCAGATTCTGGTCGGAGTAGCTGTAGTTCGTAAAGTAGGGGCCAAACAGGGCGAATACCAGCAGGAGAAAGATCATCACCAGTCCCGCCACCGCCGTGGGCTTTCTGTGAAAACGAAACCACACATCCGAGAGAAAGCTGCGGTTTTTGCCTGAGATTTTCTCCCGGTCCTGACTGCTCTCCGGCAGCAGTCCCCAGGGATTTTCGCAGGGTAGATTCATTGCTTCCGTATTTTTCATTTCATGCTCCATTCCATTTTCCATGGTAACCGGCGTCCTCCTATTCAAACTTAATTCTGGGATCGATCAGGCAGTAGAAAATATCCACCAGAAAGACCATCGCCAGCAGGAAGGTGGCGTAGAAAATCGTCACGCCCATGATGGTGGTGTAATCCCGCTGGGAAACGCTGTTGACGAAATGGACACCCAGTCCCGGAATGGCAAAAATCTTCTCGATCACAAAGCTTCCCGTCAGCAGTCCCGCCACTGTGGGGCCCAGCACCGTGACGATGGGAATCAGAGCGTTGCGCATGGCGTGCTTCAGGATCACCTTTGTCTCGGAGAGACCCTTGGCCCTGGCCGTGCGGATATAGTCCTGACCCATCACTTCCAGCAGGCTGCTGCGCATCAGCCGGGCCAGGTAGCTCATGGAGTAGCCGCCCAGGGTCACCACCGGCAGGACATAGCCCTTCCAGCTGTCCAGACCGAAGGTGGGCAGCCAGTTCAGCCGGTAGGCGAACACGTAGATCAGCACGGAGGCGATAACGAAGGAGGGGATGGTCACCCCGATGGTGGCGATGGCCATGATGGTCATATCCTGCCATTTTCCGTTTTTGATGGCGGCCACGATCCCCATGGGGATGGCGGTGAGCAGCACAAAGATAATCGTGATGCCGCCCAGCTTCGCCGACACGGGAAAGCCGTTGTAGATGAAATCATTGACGGTCTTGCCTGTATATTTATAAGAAGGACCGAAATCTCCGCGAAGCAGTCCCTTTATGTAGTCGAAAAACTGTACCGGCAGCGGATCGTCCAGATTATACTTGGCCTCCAGCGCGGCCTGGATCTCCGGGGATATCTTTTTATCCGTGGTAAAGGGGCTGCCGGGGACCGCGTGCATGATGATAAAGGTAATCAGAGCGATCATAAACAGAGCCGCCAGCATAATCAAAAACCGTTTCGCAAAATACTTAACCATAGCATCACCTCAATAAAGTTATTTCGCAGTATCACTGTAACATGGAAAAGCGAAAGAAAAACAAAAAATCAGTCCGGGCAGCTTCGCCTGGCTGATCCTTTCAAAAAAACTTATACTTATTCACTTTCGACATTATAACCCTGAAAATGTGCCCGTGTCAATACCGAAAAAATTTCTCACGAAGAAAAAATGGGTCGAAATTGAAACAAATTGTGTCTTTTTTGGAAAATTATGATGGAAAAAAATAGTAACATATACTATAATGAATTTAATCAGGCGCTCCGCTGACCGGGGGCGCAATGCAGAAGGGGAGAGGAGTTGCGGATTCGGATGAAGGTGAGCATACGGGATTTGAGTAAAATGACGGGATTTTCTCCGGCTACCGTATCTAATGCGCTGAATCACAAAAGAGGAGTAAATAAAGAAACAGCGGAGGCGATTTTCAAGGCCGCCCGGGAGAGCGGATATATCAGCGAGACCTCTGTGACGAAAATTAAGCTGGTGGTGTTCAAAAGAAATGGCTCCATCGTGGATGACACGCCGTTTTTCCCATCCCTGATCAATGGATTTGAGCAGGAGTGCCGGCACTTCGGATATGAGATGGTGCTGTGCAACGTGGACCAGAGGGATAAAGATTATGAAAAGCAGGTAAAGAATCACCTGTCGGAGGCGGGCAGCGCCGCGGTGGTGCTGGCGACGGAGATGCTGGACGGGGATCTGGATATTTTCAAGAAGGCCTCCTGTCCCATCGTGATCCTGGATCACTGGAACGAAAGGATGGAGTTTAACTCCGTCCTGATCAACAATGCGGACGCGGCCCGGATGGCCACGGAGTATCTGATCGAAAACGGCCACCAGCGGATCGGATATCTCAGGGGAGCCTACCGGATCAAGGGCTTCCGCTCCAGATTTTCCGGCTATCAGATCGCGCTGAAAAAGCATGATCTTAAATACCGGGAGGAATATGTGTTCACCGTCTCCACCACGCTGAACGGAGCCTACCAGGATATGCTGAGGCACCTGGAAAGGGGAGGCGAGATGCCCACCGCTCTTTTTGCGGACAATGACATGATCGCCCTGGGCGCGATGAAGGCTCTGCAGGAGAAGGGCTTTGTGATCCCCGACGACATTTCCTTGATCGGCTTTGACGATCTTCCCTTCTCTGAAATCAGCTCTCCGGCCCTCTCCACCATGAGAGTGCCCAACGCCGAGATGGGAAAAATCGCGGTGCGCCGGGTAGTGGAGCTGATCAGTCAGAGAGACAATATCATCACCAAAACCCAGGTATGCCCCAGGCTGGTGATCCGCAGTACCGTTCGAAATATGAAGCTTTCCAGAACGTGAGGAGGGGAAGCCTGATCTAAACAGAAAGGGAACATTTCCAAACAGAAATGTTCTTTTTTTACTTTATAGGAAATTCCGATTTTAGAGAGGGCAAAAAGAAACACAC
>CAZGRM010000075.1:6795-14416 GCA_964528295.1 uncultured Lachnospiraceae bacterium | reverse complement strand
TTCAGGTCGTAGGGGCCGCTGGGGCCGAATACGGCTTCTACCTCGTCTCCCTCGTTTTTGCGCAGGAGGCCGTGATCCACGAACACACAGGTGAGCTGATTTCCCACCGCTTTGGAGAGAAGGACCGCCGCCACGGAGGAATCGACTCCGCCGGAAAGGGCGCAGAGCACCTTGCCGCTTCCCACCTTTTCCCGAATCGCCCGGATCGTCTGCTCCACGAAGGAGTCCATTTTCCAGTCACCGGCACAGCCGCAGATACCCAGCACAAAGTTGGCCAGCATGGTTTTACCTTCCTTTGTGTGGAGCACCTCCGGATGGAACTGAGTGGCGTACAGCTTTTTCTCAGGGTTCTCCATGGCGGCGTAGGGGCAGTCGGCTGTGCGGGCGATGACCTGAAAGCCGGGGGCCATGGCAGAGATATAATCATTGTGGCTCATCCAGCAGATGGTCTTTTTTGAGACATTGGCAAAGAGCCTGGACTGCTGATCCACTGTAACTTCGATTTTGCCGTATTCCCGCACCGGAGCCTTTTCCACTCTGCCGCCCAGCAGGCGCGTCATGAGCTGGGAACCGTAGCAAATGCCCAGCACCGGCACTCCCATGTCAAAGAGTTCTCTCGTATATGTAGGAGCGCCCGGCTCATAACAGCTGTTCGGGCCGCCTGTCAGGATGATTCCTTTCGGCCGCATCGCCTTGATCTTTGCCAGATCTGTTTTGTATGAGTAGATTTCACAGTATACATTACACTCTCTGACCCGACGTGCAATTAACTGATTGTACTGTCCTCCAAAGTCCAGAACAATGACCATTTCTCTTTCCATCGTTTCTCCCTTCCGTGCGCTCCAATAAGGGGCTCCGCTGTCAATTGTATTTTCAGTATTCCTTATTATAATGTAGCTTTTTTCACTTGGCAATATCCAATGTGAAAAAATCTTAAAGCAGGGCCTCCAGTTCCCGGCGGTTTTTCAGACCCGTACTTCGCTTTACGCAGTCACCGTTTCGGAAAACCATGACGGTGGGGACGGAAAAAACGGAATACTGCCGGGCCAGGCCAGTCACCTCATCCACATTCACTTTTCCGATGTAATAGGGGTTCGACGGATCATCCAGCTCCTCCAGTACCGGCGCAAGGGCACGGCAGGGTCCGCACCAGTCCGCATAAAAATCTACCAGCACCGGCTTGTCCGCTCCCAGGACCTCCCGCTCAAATTGTTCCTGACTTTTGATTACCAGCATTTTCAGCTCTCCTTCCTTTGGATATTTATGAGTAGTATTTGTTTCTGGGGGCGATTTTATTCTTTGAAAATATGCAGGCAAAAATTTTTTCCAATTTTTTTTATTTTTCTTGCATATTTTGACAGCATACCCGCATATAATGTATAAACACCACAAAAAAAGGAGAATTATTATGAAACGTGATGAAATTAGTGAGATGCTGCGGCAGATTATGGTGGAAAACAGTGAGGTGTGCGGTATTTTAAATGAAAATGCCAGGAGAAGACTGCTTCAGCCCGGCAACACCCGGGGACTATTCCGAGTGATCCGGCTTTATCTTTTTTCAAAGGAAAAGGGAGGTCGGGGGACAATCCGGCGCTTCTGCCATCTAATGGCCTCTGTGGCAAAGGGGAATTGGATAGAACTGGAGCTTCTTTACGCATACTATCTGGACGGCGCTGTCTCTGGCGATATGCCTGAGACCCGGGCGGTTTTTTCGGGCAAATAATCTGGTATGCTCCACTTTTTAAGTCGGAAAGTTCTTTTCCTGGCCGTGACTTCGTGATATACTGTCCGTAGCTTTGTAAAGGAGGAGCTTTATTTATGAAAAATTCCATTTTATATCTGGAATGCGCTTCCGGCATCAGCGGCGATATGACTGTGGCCGCTCTGCTGGATCTTGGGGCGGATCGGCAGGTATTGACCGACGCATTGAACAGCCTGCCTCTTTCCGGATATTCCATCGAGATAAAGGATGTTTTTAAATCGGGAATCCGGGCCTGTGATTTTCATGTGATTTTGCAACATGATAATCATGACCATGACATGGAGTATCTCCATGGCCATGGTGCTGAGACAGAGCACTCCCATCTCCATGACCACGGTCCCGGGGCACAGCATTCCCATCTCCATGACCACGGTCCCGGGGCACAGCATTCCCACCACCACGCCCGCAACCTGAACGACATTGTGGAAATCATTACTGCCGGCAGGCTCACCCCGGGCGCCAGGGAGCTGGCGATCCGCGTCTTTCGCATTCTGGCAGAGGCGGAGGCCTCTGTCCATGGAAAGCCGGTGGAGGAGGTTCATTTCCACGAGGTGGGCGCTGTGGATTCTATCGTGGATATCGTGGCGGCGGCTGTTTGTCTGGACAATCTTCATCCGGAGCGTGTGGTGGTATCCCCGCTGACGGACGGTACCGGGCAGATCCGCTGCCAGCATGGGCTGATTCCCGTTCCCGTTCCCGCAGTGACTGCCATCGCCGCCGCCCGGCAGCTGGTTTTGAAAATTTCTTCTGTGGAAGGGGAGCTGGTGACTCCCACCGGAGCGGCCATCGCCGCCGCCATCCGCACAGAAGATCACCTTCCCGGCGAATTTCGTATTCAGAAAATGGGATTTGGGGCCGGGAAACGGAATTACGCCTGCGCCGGATTTTTACGCGCCATGCTGGTGGAGCCGGCGGAACTGGAAAATCAGGACTCGGTGCTGGTGCTGGAGACGAATATCGATGACTGCACCGGCGAAGCCCTCGCTTTCACCCTGGACCAGCTCATGGAGGCCGGGGCTCTGGATGCTTTCTTTCTCCCGATTTATATGAAAAAAAACCGTCCCGCCTATCTGCTGAAGGTGATCTGTGAGAGGGACAGCCGCGCCAAAATGGAATCGATTCTCTTTCGCAATACCACCACCATCGGCGTCCGTTTTCAGGAAATGCGGCGCGCCAAACTGAGCCGCCGGATTCTGACTCTGGAAACGCCCTGGGGCATGGCGGATGTGAAATGCTGTACTTATGGGAACGATATCTATTACTATCCGGAAAATGACAGCGTAAAACGATTAGCGCTTCAGACTAATACCGGTTTTCCCGAAATGTACCATCTCATCCAGGCGTATGCCCGTGAGAACTCCGTTCGCTGATTCACGCGCCCCCGCAAGTATTCTGCCCGCTGATCCATGCGCATACCAGCAAAGCTTTAATCCGCTACATATCTGGAAGCTGTTTTCCTCCGGATTTTCCCACGGTCAACAGCTTCCTCAAATTTCGTTCTCCAGCCTGCGGCACCTCCAGAAGCACAAGCCTATCACCAGCAAGACTCCTAAATACCACAGTCCCTCTGACCAAATGCCCCGCTCCATTCGCAGCGTTCTCTGGAAATCTTCAATAACCTTTGTCACCAGCTCCGCCACAAGCATGGCTCCAATATAGGGGAAAACGTGCTGACCCTGACCGTATTTCTTATACTGTCTTAAAAACAAAGCCAAATAGACCATGGGCGCAAAGAGCCCGTACATCATCAGTACCCGGGGCGGGCTGTCGGAAATGTTCAGCTGAAAATAGCTGTGACTCGTGTCGGAAAACTTTTCCATCCCCCACATTGTCAGATAACCGCACCCCAGAATCAGGCCGCTTTGAATCAAATTTACGAACATTCGGGCCAGCAGCCTGAGGCTCGTACCGATATCTCCCGCCCGCTCCTTTTGATATTCCAGGGAACCATAGGGAGCCGACAGACTGGAATATGGCAGTATGAGAAGTCCGGCAAGGACAAAGAGAGCCAGAAACGTGTTGACCGCCACCACCAGCCAGCTGGTGTGAGCATTCAAAAAAGCGCAGGCCCCGGGGGGCAGGATACATACCACCAATAAAATGGACAGATAAATCGCGGCGGGAAAACGCCAGCTGTAAAACCGCTTTTTTCCTTCCCACCAAACTGCTCCGCCCAGCTTCCGCAAGCTATTTGCCATGCTTTATCACCTCCAGATAATACTGTTCTATGGATTTTCCGAAATGTTGGCGAATTTCATCCGCTTCCATCTGTAGGACGCCTTCTTCCGTCACAAAAATCACCTCGTCAAAAAGCTGTTCCAGCTCCCGCAGGAGGTGAGTCGCCATCACCACGGTGGCGTCCTCCGGCAGATTTTTCAGAAGAAACTGACGGACATCCTTTTTAAAATAAGGATCCATGCCACTGAGCGGCTCATCCATCAGATAAAGCCGCGCGTCCTGGCTGATGGCGAGAATCAAAAACAGCCGCTCCTGCTGTCCCCTGGACAAGGCAGCGATTTTATCGTTGGGGGAGATTCCACCGTCCCGCAGAAGCTGTCCGGCCTTTTCGAAACGGAAATTATCATAGTAGGTCCGGTAAAAATCCAGTGCGTCTCTCACCTTCATCCAGCTGTAAAATTCCTCCCTGGCGGGGACAAAGGGAATTTTCGGCACATTTCTCACGATGCTTCCCCGGTCCGGTTTCCAGATTCCTGCCATCAGCCTGAGGAGGGTGGTCTTTCCGAGGCCGTTATCCCCCACCACACCGATGAAACGCCCGCCGAATATCCTCACATTCACATCCGTCAATACAGGCAGAGCATGATGCTTTTTCGATATGCCCTTCAGCTCCATCAAACAATTCTCCATTCACGCATCCTCCTCTAAAATCTGATGGATCAATGCCTTGATCTCTCCCGCGGACAGCCCGCAGTTTTTCATTTTCCTCACAAATGCTCTGGTTTGGGTTTCCGCAAGGACATTTCGCAGGTTTTCCGCATCGTCCTTGCGGACAAAATTTCCCACTCCCTTTTTTGAGGCCACGAGACCCTCTCTCACCAAATACTCCATGGTCCTTTGAATGGTAAGGGCCGAAACCTCAAAAAATACGGAATATTCCCGCACGGAGGGAAGCTTTTCTCCCGGTGTGATCTGGCCGCTGGCGATCTGTTCCTTTATATAATCCGCGATTTGTATATAGATTGGCTGCTCATTTTGAAATTCCAAGCCTTCACCTCCAGTCTGGAACCCAAATGCGTTATACTGTTTAACTTATGTATAACACGCATGGGACAGAATGTCAATATCGCTGTTGAAAAAAGCTAGAGCGTGTTTGAAAATTGCTTTCCGCAAACCGGGGAGCGCGGAAAGCAATTTTCAAACATGCTCTAGCTTGACCTTCCGGCATTAAAGCTTCTCCGTAACGCATTTCCAGGCCTCCGTCAGGCGCTCCAGAGAGTAGGCGGCATTGGCCGGGCTGGTGGAGGGCAGCCCTGTGACCGGACGGCCGCAGGCCTTTTGCTGAAACCGCTGAAAAAGCTTTTTCGCCGTATTTCCGTTGGCATATATTTCCTGAATGGGCGCGGTGTCCAGAATCTGGCTCAGGTCTGTGGGAACTACGTTTTTGATACTGCTGTCACTGGAGCCGATGATCTCGCACTCGGCGATCACATCCCAGACAGCGATCCGGTGACTCAGGAGCATGCGCTTTTTCTCCTCCACCGTCCGGGGCACCGGAGAACCTGTGAGCCCGGCAATCACCCTCCAGAATCTGTTCTGAGGATGGCCGTAAAAAAACTGCTGCTCCCGGGATTTCACGGAGGGGAAGCTGCCCAAAATCAGGATCCGGCTGTGTTCATCGTACACCGGCGCAAATTCATGCTTCAATTTCTGATACTCAGCCATCTCTTTCTCCTCCTTTTTCTCCGCTCCGGGGGACACTTTTTGTACACATACTCAAAATCCCTCCTGGCGCCGCATTTTCCGCAGCTCCGCCCGCTTCTTTCCCGCCTCCCACTCAATCTGCTGGGTCACGCCCTCCAGGATCAGCCCCGGTACCTCCACGGGACGCTGATGCTCGTCCGTTCCCACCATCACAAAATAGGCCCGGTTGATCATATTTCTGACCCCGCTCAGGGATTCGGCATAGGTGTCAATCCGCACTTCCATGGAGGAGCGCCCCACATGGGTCAAGCGGCCGATCAGCACAATGGTATCATCCACCCTGGCTCCCGTCCTGAAATACATATTATCCACCGCCACGGTCACCACATTCATCTCCGCATGGCGCTTCGCCACGATCCCGGCGGTCTCATCGATCCATGCCAGCAGCTGTCCTCCAAACAGGAAGCCTGCGGCGTTCAGGCATTTCGGCATCAAAAGGTGGGACTGCTCCGTCATAGAGTCCTCCACCCGCTTCATTTTTCTCTCAGGCATACTTTGCCTCCTTTAATAATAGAATCCTTCTCATCTATTATAGGACATTCTGTCATTTTGTAAAGCTCTGAAGCCGGTGTTTTTCGCCGCGGAAAAACAGGCCGCGGTCCCTCCGCGGCCTGTCACCGTCTTCGCCCTCATCCATGCTGATGCAGATATTTCTCCCGGGTGGCCAGCCCGCCCCGGATGTGCCGCTCCTGCTTGTTCACGTCCAGGACTCTCCGCACCTGAGTGGCCAGAGAAGGATTGATGAATTCCAGGCGTTCTGTTACATCTTTATGTACCGTACTCTTACTGATCCCAAACCTTTTCGCCGCCTCCCTCACCGTTGTCCCATTCTCAATAATATAATCCGCTACACTGAGTACACGCTCTTCTATGTAATCTTTCAAGGAATTTCCCCCGGAAAGCCGTTTTTACAGTGTATGCGGGAGAATTACCGGCTATTCATGTCAGCGCCATCTCTAATTTCATAATATGACAGCTTTAGCCGGCCAAACGGCAGGTGAAACGCGGGGATCAATCCGCCTTCTCCGAATACCGCTTCACAATCTCATCCATCTCGTCCTGCTCCATATTTCCCTTTTTTACCTGCTCCCGGCAGAAGGGCTCCACCGCAGCCAGCATTTTTTCTTCGCTGTCATAGGGTCCGAACACGACCTCTGTCCCGTCCTTCAGCGAAATGGAGCATTGGAATTCTCTCATCCCCCTCCCGGCTTCCCAGAGATCGGGATCGATCTCCATCAATAGATTCTCGCCTCCATCCACAGATTTGGCGATGAGCCAGCCGTCTTTCAGCTTCGTGAGAATCTCCTCGTACTCCTTTTTCTGCTCTTCCAGCATGTCCGGCGTCACATAGATATCTCCTGTGGAGGGAGTCCAGCCGATGTATTCTCCCATCATCCCCTCCAGCTCTTCAAGCCGCGTGTTCATCATCTGTTCGTAGGCCTCCCAGGTCCACCAAACGATCTCCTCCGAATAGCATTGATCGAGCCAGTCTATCATATTCGGATGCTTTTCTCCCAGACGGCGAAGCGCCGTCGCCGTCATCTCCTCATCCGTCTCCCAGGCGTCACCGGCCGGGCGGACGGAGGTGGCAAATACCGTGGTGGTCCCGGCGACAATGCCGCAGGCCAATATCAAAGAAGTAACTGTCATTTTTTTCATTTTCATAATCGCTGTAATCCTTTCTTCCACTGCGTTTTTACTGAAGCTGCTGCAAAACGGAGCAAGACCGCTTTTCTTTGCCTCCATATCAATCAGCATAAGGGCGTAGGCGGATCTGGCCTTTTCCCCGCACTGGCGCACCACGCTCTCATCACAGGCCAGCTCGATATCTCTGTTGAATAAGACGTACATCACCCACACAAAGGGATTGAACCAGTGAAGGCAGACCGCCAGAACCAGGATCAGCTTTTTTACCGC
>CAZGRM010000075.1:0-6695 GCA_964528295.1 uncultured Lachnospiraceae bacterium | reverse complement strand
AGGGATTGAACCAGTGAAGGCAGACCGCCAGAACCAGGATCAGCTTTTTTACCGCTCCCTGGCCTCCCAGTCTGTCCCTGCGGGCATCAGGATAACAGGATGAAATACGCCGTAGGTCAGCGGTGTGAAAAACCGCCCTGACTGTCTCACTGAGACGGAGCACGTTTCAAAGCAAGGGGCCCCTCGTTTTTCTTCATTGAATTGATCCTCCTTATAAGACTATGGTAGTCTACCTGCATATAGACTACCATAGTCTTATATCAATGTCAACACTATTTTGGAACAGATTCGCGGTAATTGTTTTTCCTCATCACCGCATAAAAAAACAGGCCGCTCCGCCCCTGATCCGCGTCCTCCTTGCCGGTTTCTCCGGTAAAGAAGACGCCTGCCACTCAGCGGAATGGCCTATTTTTTATTTCCCGCAAAATACTCTTTTGCCCCCCAGATACGTGGCCAGCACCGGAATATTTCTGACGCGGTCCGCCCTGGTCTCGAAGGGATTCTCACCGAGAACCACAAAATCCGCCAGCATGCCGGGCTGAATTTTTCCTTTGATCCCCTCCTCAAAGCTGGCCTCGGCGCTTCGGATCGTATAGCTGTCCAGAGCCTCCCGCACCGTGAAGGCCTGCTCCGGAAGATAGGGGACAGAGCCCTCTTGCAGACTGGCCCTGGTGATCGCGCACTGCATCCCGGCCATGACATCCGGCAGCTCCACGGGACAGTCGCTGCCATTGCTGACGGAGACGCCCTGTTTCATCAGGGTTTTCCAGCTGTAGCTGGTGGAGGCCAGGGCGCTGCCCACCCGCTGCTCCACGATGTGGCTGTCATAGTCCAGAAAAATACTCTGAGCGTACACATGGAGGCCCAAATTTCCGATCCTCTCCAGCTGGTCCGGCCGGGTGATCTGGCAGTGTATGATCCCATGGCGGTGATCCTCCCTGGGATGGGCCGCCAGAGCCTTCTCACAGGCGGACAGCACACAGTCCAGGCAGGCGTCCCCGATGGCATGGACCGCCACCTGCATCTGATGCTCGTTGGCATATCCGATCATCTCATCAAATGCCTCCTGGGTAAATACCGGAATGCCCCGGGTATCCGGCGCGTCCGAGTAGGGTTGGCTCAAAAAAGCGGTGTGGGAGCCAAGAGCTCCGTCTCCCAGCATTTTCAGCGGCCCGATCCGAAACATTCTCGTGCCTGTACCGGTAGTTTGTCCCGCTTCCACAAAGTCCCTCAGCGAATCCAGATCCGTAAAATTGCTCTGCTCATAGACCCGGACGGTCAGCTCGCCGGAATCCTCCAGCTCTCTGTACGCCTCATTGACCACCTGCCACGGGATCTGTCGAAAGGCACTGTAATCATCCGAGTGGCAGCTGGTGACGCCGTAGGCGTTCAGTATCCCGCAGGCCCTGCGGATCATGTTTTTCAGCGCCTCCTTGTCCGGAACCGGTATGGCCTCCAAGACCCGGGTCATCGCGCTGTCGTAAAACCGCCCGTCCGGCTCGCCGTCTTCCATCCCGATCTCCCCACCCTCCGGCTGGGGAGTCTCCGCCGTGACTCCCAAAAGCTCCAGCGCCCTGGTGTTCACCACCAGACAGTGCCCGCAGGCCCGCACCGCGCAGACCGGTATCCGGGTGGAGATCCGGTCCAGATCATGGCGGTCCGGCATCCGGTCCACATCGGAAAAATAGTCCTGATTCCATCCCCGACCCACCAGCCAGCTTCCCTCCCCATGGGGACACGATTTCCCAAACTCCTCCAGATACCTCAAAAGCTCCTCCAGGCTGGAGGTATGCTCATCCAGCCTGGCCATGGTCAGGGCATGGCCGAAGGAAATTACGTGCATGTGGCTGTCATTAAAACCGCCGCAGACAAATTTTCCTTCCAGATTCACCAACTCATCCCCGCTGCCGGCCAGGGCCTTAGCCTCCTTTGTGCTTCCGGCAAAGATAAAGCTGCCCTTCTCCACCGCAAAGGCCTCCGTCAAGGGAAGGGCGCCGGTGTATACACTGCCGTTATAATAAATTGTCTTCATCTTCCAAATCCCCCATTATCTTTTTTCTGAATTTACCACATAAATGCCGACGCACACCAGGGCCAGCGAGATCAGGCTGGTCACCCCGGTGGCCTGCTCTCCCAGCAGCAGGGCGGACAGCAAAACGCCGAATACCGGATTCATAAACCCGAATACCGCCACCTTTGACAATGGGTTGTATTTCAGCAGGATTCCCCATACGGAATAGGCCGCGGCGGAAACCAGCGCCAGATACAGCAGCAGAAGCACTCCCTGCGGGGAGACCGCGGTGATTCTTCCTCCTGCCATCCAGCCAATCAAGACCATGATCAGCCCACCCACCGTAAACTGGCAGCCACTCAGCATCACCGGGTTGTATTTCGCTGAAAAGCGCTTCAGGTACGCCGAGGAAAAGGCGTAGGCCACGGTGGAGAGCAGAATAAATCCTTCTCCCCGGACGCTCATTTCCAGGTTCATTCCGCTCATATTGATCAAAACCACTCCGGCGAAGCCCACCGCGCAGCCGGCCATTTTTTGGGCCGTCAGCTTTTCCTGGCGGAGCAGCAGGCTTGCCACCAGGATTGACACAAATACATTGACGGCGCCGATGATGGAGGCCTTCACACCGCTTGTGTGGGCGAGGCCGATATAGAAAAAGAGGTATTGCAGCACGGTCTGCAAAAGGCTCAGCCACAGCACCGGCCCCAGGGCGTCCCTCGTGGGATGGAGAAATTGTCCCGCTAAAACGCTTCCAAATATTATCGTAAATATCCCCGCCAGCGTAAACCTGCAGCCTGCGAAAAGGATCTGGGCGACCGTATCCGACGCCTCGATTTCAAAGAGCCGGTATCCGATTTTGACGCAGGGGAAGGCGCTTCCCCACAGTGCGCAGCACAGCATGGCCCCCAGCCAGACCACCAGAGTTTTTTGCGCCCATTCCTCTTTCGTTGTCTTTCCCATTTTTCTTTCTTCCTCCGGAATCATATTGACAGTAGCCTCGTGCCCGCCGCCCCCATCCAGGCACAAGAAATTTTCCAACACGCTCTAATACTATAATTCAGTTTCCTGTAAAATACAAGAGACATCCGGCAAAGATTTTTCTTTCCTCACAGATTGACTATTTTCTTCGGTCACGCTATAGTAGAGAGTAGATTTATGTCTGAATGGAGAGCCCGCTGTAAAGCCTTCGCAAGATATGGCTATTTTTTCATGAACGTATCGATAAAATTCGATATGTGAGCTTCCCATTCGGAGTTAAAAAAAGAATGGAGTGAATCGCTATGAAATATGTTGTAATCGGAGCTGGAGGTACCGGAGGAGCCATCGGGGGATTTTTGAGCAGGGCCGGGAAGGATGTGACTCTGATCGCCCGGGGCGACCATTTGGCCGCCATGCGGCGGGACGGACTGCGCTTTGAAATGCCGGATGACCGCTTTACCGTCCCGGTCAGAGCCTGTACCATGGAGGAGTACGAAGAAACGCCCGACGCGGCGTTCGTCTGCGTCAAGGGCTATTCCCTGCCGGACGTGATCCCCTTCCTTTCCAGAATATCCGGTCCCCGCACGCTGGTCATTCCTATCCTGAATATTTACGGCACGGGGAAAATGCTCCAGCAAAGGCTTCCTGATATCCCGGTCCTGGACGGCTGCGTTTACATCGCGTCCCAGATCCAAAAGCCGGGCACGCTGCTGCTGTCGGGCAAAATTTTCCGGGTGGTCTTTGGTCTGCGCAAGGATACCCCGGAGGAGATCCGCCAGGCGCTCTTACCCTCGCTTCGGATCATAGAAAAGGACCTGTCCGACGCGGCCATCACACCGCTGCTCTCCTCCCGCGTGGAGCGTGACGCCCTCCAGAAGTTTTCTTTCGTGTCCCCCATGGCGGCTGTGGGCGCCTGCTACGACGTCACCGCCGCCGCCATGCAGCCCGGCGGCAGGCTGCGCCATACCTTTGTCTCCCTGGTCCGAGAGATCAAGGCGCTCTCCGATGCCATGGGCGTCGGCCTCCCGGAGGACATCGTGGAGATCAACCTGAAAATCATGGACGACCTGACCCCCGGCGCCACCGCCTCCATGCAGCGGGACATCTGCGGCGGCAGACCGTCCGAGGTGGATGGGTTGATCTACCAGGTGGTGCGGCTGGGAGAGCAGTATCAGCTTCAGCTGCCGGCGTATCGGGAGATCGCAGGGATGCTGGCAGAGAAGCAAAAGGCTTAAAACACGAAACGCCTACGGCTATTTGCTGAAATAAAAATGCCGCGGGGCCCAAGCGGCGATAAGTCTCTCATCCTTACCTTATCGCTGTCAGGCTCTGCGGCATTTTTTCTTTTACTGCTCCTCTATGATCTCCGAGGCCCGCAGCGCTCTCCGAATGATATACCGGATCTCTGAGGGGACATTGGCGATCGTGTCGAGCCGGAAGGGCTGATCGTTCAGAAGGGCCAGTGACAGCTGGTAGACGTAGTATTCTCCGTCACTTTGCTCCTCCGCAAGAGCATCCCCCTTCACACTCATTTCCTTTGTGTTGGTCTCCCTGCCCAGGCTCATATCGGTCAGGGTCTCCAGCATGATGCAGAAATGCTTTTCATCCCAGGCAGACAGGTAGACGCATTTACAAACGCCCTTGTTGAAAAAGGGATATCTGGAAAAGCAGTCCATCAGCTCCTTGAACCGGGTGCGGTGCCCGGAATTTTCAAACATTTTTTCCGCGTCCAGGGCCGCAAAACATTTTTCTCTCCAATCCATAACATACCTCCCAAAAATCATTTTACCTGAATTATAATTCAGCAGGGGTAAGAACACAATCCTATTTTGGAGAAATATGTCTTTCCTTGGCAAAAACGCGGGGCCAAATGTGTTGGGGCGGGCCTTTAATCCAGGGCCACTACCTCCCGGTAAAACTCCGCGTAGTCCGTCCGCTTCTCCTTTGTGAACTGGATGGCGGTGCGGGGATGCTGGTTCAGAAGGCCGGTCATCAGATACTGCAAATCGTATCCCCATACGACTCCTTCCGCCCGGAGCTTGTTCATGTGCTTCTCCACGAACTGGATGATGGGGAACACGTTGTACTTGGGATTCCGAAGGAAGCCCAGCAGCAGCTCCATGGCGCAGTTTCCGGCGCCTCTGCCCATTCCGGCGCAGGTGCCGTCCAGCCAGTCCACTCCGTCTCCCACCGCCTCGATGGTGTTGGCAAAGGCCAGCTGCTGGTTGTTGTGGGCGTGGATCCCCACCTTCTTTCCGTATTTCGCCGCAAAGTTCATGTAAATGTCAGCGATGCGAGCGATCTGCTCGGGATAAAGAGCGCCGTAGCTGTCCACGATGTAGCAGACCTCCACGGGGGTCTGTCCCAAAATATCAAGCGCCACGCCAAGATCCTGCTCCTGCGTATTGGAGATGGCCATGATATTGCAGCTCACCTCGTATCCCTTCTTCGCCGCGTCCTCGATCATATCCACGGCGGCCGGGATGGTATTCAGATAGGTGGCGACCCGAATCAGGTCAATGGGGCTCTCGGACCGCTGCAAAATATCATTTCGGTAATCGCACCGGCCCACATCCGCCATCACGGCGATTTTCATATCCGCTTTCTTCTCTCCCACGATGGCCCGGATATCCTCGTCCTTACAGAATTTCCACTTTCCGAACTTGTTCTCGTCAAACATATCCCGGGACGCCTTATAGCCAAACTCCATATAGTCCACACCGGCCTTGATATTTGCCTGGTACAGATCCCGGGCAAACTCGTCCGTAAAGTAAAAATCATTCACCAGTCCTCCGTCTCTCAGCGTGGCATCCACCACTTTTACACCGGGACGGTACTCCATCAGCTTTGATACTTCTTTCATTTGTAAATCTCCTCTCCTGTCGCTGTTCTGCCATGGTCCGGAACCAGGCTTTAAAGGACACCGGGTCTATTCTACCATGTAGGAGAAAAAATTTCCACATTTTTCAGAAAAATCTTTTCCGCTTCAACGCGGCAATGTAAGCTTGTCCCATTCAGAAAGGACCGCTCTATCCCATCTCCCGCTTTTAGCGGATGGCCACCACCTCGTAGTCCTGATCCTCCACTGCCTTTTTCAGCGTCTCATCCGCCACCTGGCCGTTCAGCTTCAGGACAGCGGTTCCCGCCTCATGGCTCACCACCGCCTCCGCCACCTCCGGCAGCGCCTCCAGGCACTTCTTTACTCTGGCCTCACAGTGACCGCACATCATACCTTTGATTTCCATTGTTTTTTCCATCTTGTCTGTCTCCTTTTCTTTTTCCGGCCCCTGCTCCGTTCTCGGAAGGGCCTTTTTTTGTGCTCTTTTTTTATCTTTTCTGGCGTCGTACATGGAGAAGAAATTCAGTCTCAACGCGTTCGACACCACGCAAAAGCTGGATAGGCTCATGGCCGCCGCGCCAAACATGGGGTTCAGCTTCCAACCAAAGAGGGGATACCACAGGCCGGCGGCCAGCGGAATTCCGATCACGTTGTAGAAGAATGCCCAAAACAGGTTTTCATGAATATTCCGAAGGGTGGCCCGGCTCAGCCGTATGGCGGCAGGCACGTCACTGAGGCGGCTCTTCATCAGCACCACATCGGCGGCATCGATGGCGATATCCGTCCCGGCGCCGATGGCAATACCGATATCAGCCCGGGTCAGGGCCGGGGCGTCGTTGATGCCGTCCCCCACCATGGCCACCTTTC
>CAZGRM010000074.1:0-14440 GCA_964528295.1 uncultured Lachnospiraceae bacterium | reverse complement strand
GCCCGCATCGGGTATCCCGTCATGGTACGCCCCTCCTACGTGCTGGGCGGCCGCGGCATGGAGGTGGTCTACGACGATGAAAGTATGACAGAATACATGAACGCGGCGGTGGGTGTGACGCCGGACCGCCCCATCCTGATCGACCGTTTCCTGAACCACGCCACCGAGTGTGAGGCGGACGCCATCAGCGACGGGACCCACGCCTTCGTGCCCGCGGTGATGGAGCACATCGAGCTGGCCGGCGTCCACTCCGGTGACTCCGCCTGCATCATTCCCTCCCGCCACCTCTCCGAGGAGAACGTGGCCACCATCAAGGAATACACCAGGAAAATCGCGGAGGAGATGCACGTACAGGGATTGATGAACATGCAGTACGCCATCGAGAACGGCAAGGTCTACGTGCTGGAGGCCAACCCGAGAGCGTCCCGCACCGTACCTCTGGTATCCAAGGTGTGCAACATCCGCATGGTGCCCCTCGCCATCGATATCGTCACCTCCGAGCTGACCGGACGGCCCTCACCGGTTCCCGGGCTGAAGGAGCAGGAGATCCCCTACTACGGGGTGAAGGAGGCGGTGTTCCCCTTCAACATGTTCCAGGAGGTGGACCCGGTACTGGGGCCGGAGATGCGCTCCACAGGAGAGGTTCTTGGCCTGTCCCAGTTCCACGGCGAGGCATTTTTCAAGGCTCAGGAGGCCACCCAGACGAAGCTGCCCCTCACCGGAACGCTTCTGATCTCGGTCAGCGACAAGGATAAGGCCGAGGTGGCCGAGGTGGCCAGAGACTTTGCCGACACCGGCTTTGAGATCATCGCCTCCAGAAATACCTGCAAGCTTCTGAACGAGGCGGGCATTCCGGCCAAGATGATCAACAAGCTTCAGGAGGGCCGCCCCAACATGCTGGATCTCATCACCAACGGAAAGGTGGACGTGATCGTCAATACTCCCGTGGGGAAGGCCAGCCTCTGGGACGACAGCTATCTGCGCAAGGCGGCCATCAAAAAGAAGATTCCCTACATGACCACCATGGCGGCCGCCAAGGCCACCGTCAGCGGCATCCAGTCCATGAAAAAGCAGGGCTGCGGCCAGGTACGGTCCCTGCAGGAGCTTCACGCGCAAATCAAGGACAAATAAAACCCCGGAATACGGCAGGGAGATGAGAGCACTCGTCTCCCTGTTTCTGTTAGAAGCCGCATGGAAAAGTCATACCGTCCCCCGCCTCCTCATAAGATAAAGTAATAAACACCGCGAGGCATCCCATCCATGAAGGAAAAACGGGAGAACTCCTCCTCCCCGGCGGCCAGGCTGCTTCATTCCCTGCAGCTGCCGGATGATTTTGTAAAGGGAAACACTCTTGTCACCATGCATGGACAGGAGCGGGTCTGGATCGAAAATTTTAAGGGAATTTCCTCCTACTCCCCGGAGGAAATCTGCCTGCTTACCAGAAATAAAAACATTCTCGTCACAGGAAAGCGTCTGGAAATCGTATCCTACACCAGGGATGAAATCGAGATCGGCGGCTCTATTCACAGCGTCAGCTTTTTGGCCAAAGCGGGACCCCGGGGAGAAAACAGACGTTAAGACAGCGCTCCCCCGTATCCCTTCCATTCTTTCCAGGAGGTTTTCCATGAAAAATCCATCTATCCCGGACGCCCTGCGGGGCTACGTGCGCATCCGTATCACCGGAGGCTCCTACGACCGTTTTCTGAATCTCTGCGCCCACCACGGCATCCGTCTGTGGAGGCTGCTTCCCAGCGGCGTCTCCTACGAGGCCTGCGTCACAAACAGGGACTTCCGCAGGCTGAAAGGTCTGGTGAGGAAAAGCCATGTCAAAATCCGGATCACCGAGCGCCACGGCCTGCCCTTTTTTCTGCACCGCTACCGGAAGCGGAAAATCTACGCCGCCGGGATCCTTGCCGCGGCTCTCTTTATGACCTGGCTTTCCTCCCACATCTGGAAAATCACCATCGACGGCAATCTGTCCCAGACCGACGATATCATTTTTGAATATCTGGAGCAGGAGGGCATCTGCCACGGGATGGCAAAGGCGGGGGTGGACTGCAAGGCGCTGGCCTCCCAGATCCGCAATTATTTCACCCAGTTCTCCTGGGTGGCGGTGGAGCTGAAGGGGACCAGACTGCAAATTCATGTGACGGAGGGAATTCTCTCAGATCCCGCCGAGGCGGACGCCGCCCTGACGCCCTCCAGCCTGGCCGCCTCCGAGGATGGGGTGGTGGTGTCCATCTACGCCAGAAAGGGCCTGCCCCAGGTGGAGGCCGGTGAGACAGTGGAGAAGGGACAGGTACTTGTCACAGGAGCCCTTCCGGTATATAATGACGGAGGCGAGGTGAGCAGCTACCAGTATGTAGCCGCCGACGCGGATATCATCATCCAAAACCAGCTCAGCTACCGGGATGAGATCCCCCGGGCGGGACAGCAGAAGCGTTATACCGGAAAAGAAAAGCGGGAGTACCTGCTGGAGGTGGGGGACGTCCCCTTTGCCCTGCCCGCGTCCTTCGACGGCCTGAGCCGGTACGACGTGACCGGAGACACCAGGCAGCTTCGCCTCATGGAAAATTTTTACCTGCCCCTGTATTTCAAGGTATTTACGGCCCGGGAGTATGATTTGGCGGATATTACCTACACAGATCAGGAGCTGGAATCCCTTCTTACGTCAAATTTACAATATTTTATAAAAAAATTAGAGGAAAAAGGGGTTCAAATATTTGAAAATGATGTTAAAATAGAGCTGACTGAAAAGTCTGCCATTGCGTCAGGCGCCATGACGGTGGGAAAGGAAGCCGTCCGCCGCGTCGCACTATCGGCAAATGAGGAGGAATTACCGGAAAATGAGTATGGTTGAAATGTCACTGACAGTTCCGGCAGAGCATGAAAAAAACATCTTCGGACAGTTTGACCAGTATGTGAAGAAGGTGGAGCGGGCCCTCCAGGTCACGGTCCTTTCCAGGGACGGGGAGATCAAGATCCTTGGCAGTCCCGCCGGAGCGGTGAGGGCGAAAAAGATCTTCGAGAGCCTGTCTGAGCTGTCGAAGAGGGGCTCGTCCATCACAGAACAGAATGTGGATTACGCCATCGCCCTTTCCTGGGAGGAAAAGTCAGAATCCCTGGTGGAGATCGACAGCGACTGCGTCTGCCACACCATAAACGGCAAGCCCATCAAGCCAAAGACCCTTGGCCAGAAGGCTTACGTGGACGCGATACGGAAAAATATGATTGTGTTCGGCGTGGGTCCCGCCGGCACGGGGAAGACCTACCTGGCCATGGCCATGGCCATCACCGCGTTTAAAAATGATGAGGTGAGCCGGATTATCCTGACCCGGCCCGCCATTGAGGCGGGAGAGAAGCTGGGCTTTCTGCCCGGCGACCTCCAGAGCAAGGTGGACCCCTATCTGAGGCCCCTGTACGACGCCCTGTACCAGATCATGGGGTCGGACAGCTTTCTGAAAAATATGGAAAAGGGCCTGATCGAGGTGGCCCCCCTGGCCTACATGCGGGGCCGGACACTGGACAACGCCTTTATCATCCTGGATGAGGCCCAGAATACCTCCCCGGCCCAGATGAAGATGTTCCTCACCAGGATCGGCTTTGGCTCCAAGGTGGTGGTCACGGGGGACCAGACCCAGAAGGACCTGGCGCCGGGAGCGCCCTCGGGACTGGACACCGCGATGAAGGTGCTGAATCAGGTGGAGGGGATCCGCTTCTGCCAGCTCACCAGCAAGGACGTGGTGCGCCATCCCCTGGTCCAGAGGATCGTCACCGCCTATGAGGAGTATGAGAAACGGGAGGCCCGGCGGGAGACCAGGACAAGCTCCGGCCACCGCCGCAGAGGGGAGAACGGAGGAAGGTCATGACCATTGATTTTGAAAACGAGAGCGGGAAAGATCTGGGCCTGGAGCTTCAGGACATCGCCCGGGACGTGGTGAGCTGTGCCCTGGACTATATGGAGTGCCCCTACGAGGCGCAGGTCAGCATCCTGATCACGGACAACGAGGAGATTCACCGCATCAATCTAGAGCAGCGGGGCATCGACCGGCCCACCGACGTGCTGTCCTTCCCCATGGTGGAGTATGAGACGCCGGGGGACTTCGGATTTCTGGAGGAGGAGGGCGATGACTGCTTTGAGCCGGATTCCGGCGAGCTGATGCTGGGCGACATCGTGATCTCCGCGGACAAGGTGGCGGAGCAGGCCCGGGAGTACGGTCACTCCGCAAAACGGGAGTACGCCTTTTTGATCGCCCACAGTATGCTCCACCTCATGGGCTACGACCACATGACGGTGGAGGAAGCGGCGGTCATGGAGCGGCTTCAGGAGGAGATTTTACAGCAGTTAGGCATCTCAAGATAGAAAGAAGATAGAAAAAGGAGGATTTACTATGATGAGAAAGAACAGAAAAGCAGCAGCGGCAGTATTGGCGGCGGCCGCCATGATGACGGCCAGCCTGGCAGGCGGCTTCACCGCCTCCGCCGAGGAATCAAACGGCATGGTGCGCAGCTTCCTCACCGGAAAGCTGGTACCGGAGTCCATCGGACGGACAAAGGCCATCTCCGTCATGTTCAACAATATCCAGGCGGCCCTTCCCCAGTCCGGCATCAGCAATGCCGAGGTGGTCTACGAGGCTCCCGTGGAGGGCGGCATCACCCGTCTCATGGGAATCCTGGAGGACTATCAGGATGTGGAGCGGATCGGCTCCGTGCGCAGCTGCCGCAATTACTACGTATACTTTGCCCGGGAGTTCAACACCACCTACCTTCACTTCGGCCAGGCGGTCTACGCCCTGGATCTTCTGAATCTGCCCTCCACCTACAATTTGAGCGGGCTGGATTCCGAGGGAGAGACGGTTTACTACCGTTCCGATGATTTTGAGTCTCCCCACAATGTATTTACGAATTACGAGAGAATCCAGGCCGGACTGGATCTGATGAACTATCCGGAGGAATACACCGCCAGCGAGTACGTTTCCGGAGACGGCCACTACAAATTCGCGGCGGACGGCGAGCGAGTGACCCTGGAGGGCGGACAGGACGCCGCTGTGGTGAAGCCGGGCTACGAGTACAATAACGCCTACTTCATCTATGACCCTGAGACGGGCAAGTACACCCGCTACCAGTACGGCGACGTACAGATCGACTACCTCACAGGCAGGGCCCTGACCTACGACAACATCATTCTCCAGTACTGCCCCTGGGAAAAATTCGATGAGAACGGCTATCTGAACATTGACGTGCTCTCCGGAGGAGCCGGAAAGTTCATCACCAACGGCAAGGCCATCGATATCACCTGGAGCAAAAATTCCGTTGACCTGGAAAATCTTCTGGCGGAGCAGAACTTCGATGTGACCCACTACTATGACTCGGACGGCAATGAGATCACTCTGAATCAGGGCAAGACCTGGGTGTGCATCGTGCTGGACACCTACAGCGACAGCGTGACCCTGTACCCTGACACCGCTTCCTTTACCGGCTGAACCTAACAGCCTCAGGCGGGAAATCCCGCCTGAGGCGTCTGATGATTAAGAGGTCTGAAGTGAAAGAGAAAAAAAATACCAAAAGCAGTAAAAACTTTTTAGTACAGGGAAGCATCCTGACGGCGGCCACCATCATAGCGAAAATCATCGGAATGATCTACCGGTTCCCTCTGACCAACATTCTGGGAGACGAGGGAATCGGTTATTATTCCACGGCAAATGAAATTTACAATATCGCCCTGATGATCTCCACCTTCGGCCTGCCCCTCGCGGTGTCAAAGCTGATCTCCGAGCGGCTGAACAAGGGAGAGTACAAAAACGCCCACCGGGTATTTCTCTGCGCCATGCGGTTCGCCCTGGTGATGGGCGGCGCTCTGGCTCTGCTCACTTACATCTTCGCCGGTGTGATTACGAAGTACATGCTGTCCTACGAGCTGGCCGTCTACGCCCTCCGGGTGCTGGCTCCGGCCATCTTTATCTTTGCCATCGTGGGAACCTTCCGGGGCTACTTCCAGGGATATTCCACCATGGTACCCACAGCGGTATCCCAGGTCATTGAACAGATCGTCAACGCGGTGCTGACCCTGGTATGCGCGAACATCATGTACAGCTACGGAACCGCCCTGGCAAAGGAGAACGGCAATGAGCTGCTGGGACCGGCCTGGGGCGCCGCGGGAGGCACCTTCGGTACGGTGGCCAGCATCACCGTAGCCATGATTTTCGTCATGGTGGTGTATGTGGGACAGCGCTCTGTGGTCCGGCGTCAGATGCGCCGGGACGTAAGCACCAGGAGGGAGTCGGAATACGTCATCTACCGGACGCTGCTCATCACCGTCATCCCCATCGTGCTTCACACTCTGCTCTACAATATCAGCAACGTGGTGGACCAGGGTATTTTCAATAAGGTCCTGCAGGCTCAGGGCTACACGGAGGCCCAGTACGGAAAGATCTGGGGCATCTACTCTGGCAAATTCCGGGTATTGATGAATGTGCCCCTGTCTCTCGCCTCCTGCCTCGCCCCCTCGGTGGTACCCAGCCTGACGGCGGCCATGGCAAACCGCGACAAGGCTGAGGCCAGACGGCAGGTGAAGACCTCCATCCGCTTTACCATGATTCTCACCATCCCCTGCGCGGTGGGGATGGCCGCGCTGGCGGAGCCCATCATCACCATGCTGTTTACCTCCACCACAGGCGTGCCCCTGGCGGTGGGGATCATGCAGTCCGGCGCCCTGCTGATCATCTTTTTGGCCCTGTCCACGCTGAGCGCCGGCATCCTGCAGGGGCTGGGGCAGCTAAAGCAGCCCTTGATCCACTGCGCCATCGCCTTGGTGCTTCACTTGATTTTACTGTACGGGCTGCTGACTGTGGGGAATCTGAATATTTACGCGGTGATCTATTCCAATATTTTCTTCGCGCTGGTGATCTGCGTTTTGAACGCCATCTCCATCGGCCGCTTTCTCCATTACCGGCAGGAGTGGTATAAGACCTTTGTGGTGCCCACCATCGTCTCCGTGATCATGGGAGCCGCCGTGTATCTGGTATATTCCGTCTTCCACATGTTCGCGGGAAATACCATCTCCACGATGCTGTCCATCCTGGCCGGAGTGATGGTGTACGGGATCGGACTGGTATCCTTCCGGGGCGTCACGGTGGAGGAGCTGTCCACCTTCCCCAAGGGTCATCTCATCATCCGGCTTCTGCGAAAGCTGGGCTTATTAAGATAAAAAAGGATCCGGGGTATCCCCCTTTGAGGAAGGAGGGTATCCCGGTTTATGTGGCTTACGAAGCCAAATCAAAAGAGACAAAATAAGGACGAGAGATTATGTTTGACAGAGAGAAACTGAGAGAGAAAAAACGGGTTGTGGTAAAGATCGGCACCTCCTCCATCACCCACCAGGAGACGGGAGCGCTGAATTTCACCAAGCTGGAGGTGCTGGCGCGGGAGCTCTGTGATCTGAAAAATATGGGGAAGGATGTGATCCTGGTATCCTCCGGCGCCATAGCGGTGGGCCGTCAGGCCGTGGGCTTCCATCACCGGCCCCGAAAGGTGGAGGAGAAGCAGGCCTGCGCCGCCATCGGACAGACCCAGCTCATGATGACCTACCAGAAGCTGTTCAGCGAGTACGGTCACCGGGCCGCACAGATCCTCATGACGAAAAACACCATGCTGGACAATCTAAGCCGCCGGAACGCGGTGAACACCTTTGAGGAGCTGCTCCGCATGGGAGCCATCCCCGTTGTCAACGAAAACGACACGGTGGCCACCTACGAGATCGAGTTCGGCGACAATGACACCCTCTCCGCCATCGTGGCGGCTCTGGTCCACGCGGATCTTCTGATCCTGCTCTCCGACATTGAGGGCCTCTACACCGACGATCCCAGGCGGAATCCCCGGGCGGAGTTTATCGATATCGTGGAATCTCTGGATGATCATTTCATGCGGATGGGAAAGGGCAGCAGCACCGACGTGGGGACGGGCGGCATGGCCACAAAGCTCTCCGCCGCCAAGATCGCCGGAGCCGCCGGAGCGGATATGATCATCGCCAGCGGGGAGGATTTCCATGTGATCCACCGCATCCTGAGCGGAGAGCAGATCGGGACTGTGTTTGTGGGAAAGGCGGAGGAGGATTTCTGTCTGCTGGATGTGCTGGAAGGCTGAAAACAAAAAAAGAGCCCCCAGGAGGCTCTGAAAAAATAAATCCGGCGGGGGACCCGGACCGGGAAGGATAAAAACATTCGGCGAGGGACCCGCGCCACTGGAGGAGAATATGGACGAATTGAAGATCGGCCGGATCAATGAGCTGGCCAGAAAAGCGAAGGCCGAGGGGCTGACGGAGGCGGAGCTGAAGGAGCAGGCCATCCTGCGGCAGGAGTACATCGCGGCGATCCGCCGGAATCTGCGGGGACAGCTTGACAATATTGATGTGGTAAACAAGGACGGAAGCATCGAAAATTTGGGAGAAAGATATGGAAAAAAAGGACATTAGAAAGCAGGTATTTGCCAGGAGAAAAGAGCTTGGCGAGGCGGAGCTTTTGGAAAAAAGCGAGGCGGTCTGCCGGCGGATCATGAGGCTGGAGGAGTTTAAAAACGCCCGGGCCATCTACGTCTACATGGACTACAACGGCGAGGTGATGATGAGACCGCTGATCGAGGAGGCGTGGCGCCGGGGCATCCGGGTGGCCGCTCCGAAGGTCCGGGGGGAGGAGATGGACTACTATTATATCACCTCCTACCAGGACGTGAAGCCGGGCTATTTCCGGATACCGGAGCCGGAGGCGGTCAATCCCGCCGATGAGGAGGAGGCTCTGCTCATCGTTCCCGGCGTGGGCTTTGACAAAAACCGCCACCGCTGCGGCTACGGAAAGGGCTTTTACGACCGCTATCTGGCGGCCCACCCCCATCACACCACCGTGGCGGCCGCCTTTGAGTTTCAGATCGTGGATGAGGTACCCGCTTCCCCCCTTGACATTGAGCCCCAGTATCTGGTGACGGAGAAGCGGATCCTGGCAGACCCTAAAGTACTGCTTGCGGGAATCGGTCAAAATGCCAGGAAGGCGGAGACGGAGCTTCGGCAGCTGGCCACCGCAAAGAAGAACGAGGCTTTGCTGCTGGCGGCTGATTATCTGGAAAAATACCGGGAGGATATCCTCCTGGCCAACGAGGAGGATATCCGGGCGGCCAGAGAGAACCGTATGCCCGAGGGACTGGTGGATCGCCTGATGCTGAATGACGCCAGGATCGAGGGCATGTCCCAGGGACTCCGCCAGATCGCGGGGCTGGAGGATCCGGTGGGCGCCGTGGAGGAGATGAAAAAACGGCCAAACGGCCTGCTGATCGGCCGGAAGCGGGTGCCCCTTGGAGTGGTGGGGATCATCTACGAATCCCGGCCCAATGTGACGGCGGACGCCTTCGGCCTCTGCTTTAAGACGGGAAACGCCGTGATATTAAAGGGAGGCAGCGACGCCATCCACTCCAATATGGCCATTGTGGACCTGCTCCAAAAGGCTCTGGCGGACTGCGGCGTGACCCCCAAGGGCGTCCAGCTCATCGAGGCCACGGACCGGGAGACCACCTCCCATTTCATGCGGCTGAAACAATATGTGGACGTGCTGATCCCCCGGGGAGGCGCGGGGCTGATCCGGGCCGTGGTGGAGAACAGCACCATCCCCGTCATCGAGACCGGCACCGGCAACTGTCACATCTATGTGGATGAGAGCGCCGACCTGAATATGGCCATCGAGATCATCAACAACGCGAAGACCCAGCGCATCGGCGTCTGCAACGCCTGCGAGTCCATCGTGGTCCATGAGGCGGTGGAGGAGCGGCTGCTGGGAGCCTTAAAGAGGCGGCTGGATGAGCACCGCGTGGAGCTGCGCTGCGACGAGAAGGCCCTTGGCTTTGTCGAGGGAGGCATGCCGGCCTCGGAGGAGGACTGGGGAAAAGAGTACCTGGACTACATCCTTTCCATCAAGACCGTCGCCTCCATCGAGGAGGCCATCGCCCACATCAACCGCTACAATACGGGCCACTCCGAGGCCATCATCACGGAAAGTTACCGGAACGCCATGCGTTTCCTGGATGAGGTGGACGCGGCGGCGGTGTATGTGAACGCCTCCACCCGCTTTACCGACGGCTTTGAGTTCGGCTTTGGCGCCGAGATCGGCATCAGCACCCAGAAGCTCACGCCAGGGGCCCCATGGGGTTGGACGCCCTGACCACAGTGAAATATATCATCTTCGGAGACGGCCAGGTAAGGCCGTAGCCGCCAGTTTTCCGGGACAGCGCCGCTCCCCGCGGCGGCCCGGACTCTACATCATTTAGGAACGAGGAACATACATTGAATTCAGTAGAAAACTATGAAAGCATTCTGGAGGGGATCGACGAGACCGGGCCGGTGCCCTCCGAGGAGCCCCAGCGCCAGTATTATTTTATGAAAAAGGCCCGCTCTCTGGTGAGGGACCGGGCGGCCCGGCTGGGCCGTCCCCTGACCGCCTGCACCAAAACCTTCGGCTGCCAGATGAATGCCAGGGATTCGGAGAAGCTCCGGGGTATTCTGGAGATCATCGGCTATGAGCCCTCGGACAGTGAGAACGCGGACTTCGTCCTCTACAACACCTGTACCGTCCGGGAAAATGCCAATCTGAAGGTCTACGGCCGGCTGGGCTATTTAAACGGGATCAAAAAGAAGCAGCCCCACATGATCATCGCCCTCTGCGGCTGCATGATGCAGGAGCCGGATGTGGTGGAGAAGATTCGGAAAAGCTATCGGTTCGTAGATCTGGTGTTTGGCACCCACAATATATTTAAATTCGCGGAGCTCCTGACGGCGGCTCTGGAGTCGGACCGGATGATCATTGATATCTGGAAGGATACGGACAAGATCGTGGAGGACCTGCCCTCAGAGCGGACCTACTCCTTCAAATCCGGCGTCAATATCATGTTCGGGTGCGACAATTTTTGCAGCTACTGCATCGTGCCCTATGTGCGGGGCCGGGAGCGGAGCCGCCGGCCGGAGGATATCCTGAATGAGATCCGGGACCTGGTGAAGGAGGGCGTGAAGGAGATCATGCTTCTGGGCCAGAATGTGAACTCCTACGGCAAGAACCTGGAGGAGCCCGTCACCTTCGCCCAACTGCTCGCGGAGGTGGAGAAGATCGAGGGGCTGGAGCGGATCCGCTTCATGACCTCCCATCCCAAGGACCTGTCCGACGATCTGATCCGGGTCATGAAGCACTCTGAGAAAATCTGCCGCCATCTCCACCTGCCCCTCCAGTCCGGCAGCAGCCGGGTGCTGAAGCGGATGAACCGAAAATATACGAAGGAGCAGTATCTGGCGCTGGCCGAAAAGCTGAGAAGGGAGATCCCCGATCTGGCCCTGACCACCGATATCATCGTGGGCTTTCCCGGGGAGACGGAGGAGGATTTCCTGGAGACTCTGGACGTGGTGAGACAGGTGCGGTACGACAGCGCCTTTACCTTTATTTACTCCAAGCGCACCGGCACACCGGCGGCCGCCATGGCGGAGCAGGTGCCGGAGGAGGTGGTGAAGGACCGGTTCGACCGGCTCCTGACCCTGGTACAGGATATTTCAAAGGAAATGTCCCGGAAGGTGGAGGGGCAGACGCTGCCCGTGCTGGTGGAGTCCGTCAATGAGCAGGACAGCCATCTGGTCACCGGACGCCTCAGCAACAATCTCCTGGTGCATTTTCCCGGGGATCAAAGCCTCATCGGACAGACCGTGGAGGTATATCTGAAAGAGTGCAAGGGCTTTTATTACCTGGGTGAGATCCCGGGCAAACTGGAGCGCAAGTAAGAAATTTTCTCAACTGTTTTTGCGGAAGCGATGCTAAAATAAGCTACGGAAAAGAAAAATAGATTACCAGAAGACAAGGAGATATCAATGGCACAACTGACACCGATGATGCAACAGTATATACAGACGAAGGAGCAGTACAAGGACTGCATTCTGTTTTACCGGCTGGGAGATTTTTATGAAATGTTCTTTGACGACGCGCTGACCGCGTCAAAGGAGCTGGAGATCACGCTGACCGGAAAGGACTGCGGACAGGAGGAGCGGGCGCCCATGTGCGGCGTCCCCTTCCATGCTGTGGACTCTTATCTGAACCGTCTGGTCTCCAAGGGCTACAAGGTGGCCATCTGCGAGCAGATGGAGGACCCGAAGCTGGCGAAGGGCATCGTGAAGCGGGAGGTCATCCGCATCGTGACGCCGGGAACCAACCTGGACGCCCAGGCTCTGGACGAGAGCAAAAATAATTATCTGATGTGTATCGTCTGCATGGCAGACCGGTACGGCCTGTCTGTGGCGGACATCACCACCGGGGAATATCTGGTTACGGAGCTGGACGGAGAGAGGAAGCTGCTGGATGAGATCAACAAGTATTCTCCCTCCGAAATCATCTGCAACCACTCCTTTTCGGTCAGCGGTATTGATATTGAGGATATGCGGGAGCGCATGGGAATCACTGTTTTCGCCCTGGATTCCTGGTATTTTGACGACAGTCTGTGCACCAGGAATCTGATGGAGCATTTCCATGTGTCCTCCCTGGAGGGGCTGGGGATCGCCGACTACAGCTGCGGCGTGATCGCGGCCGGAGCCCTTTTGCAGTATTTGATGGAGACCCAGAAGACCTCCATCGACAGTCTCACCTCCCTGACTCCCTATTCCATCGGGAAATATATGATCCTGGACAGCTCCACCCGGCGGAATCTGGAGCTGTGCGAGACGCTGCGGGAGAAGAATAAGCGGGGCTCCCTGCTGTGGGTGCTGGACAAGACGAAGACGGCCATGGGGGCCAGGCTTCTGCGCCGCTACATTGAGCAGCCCTTGATTGAGAAGGAGGCCATCACCCGGCGGCTGGACGCGGTGGAGGAGCTGAAAAACAACGCCATCACCCGGGAGGAGATCCGGGAGTATTTAAATCCGGTCTACGACCTGGAGCGGCTGATCAGCCGGATTAGCTATCAGACCGCCAATCCCCGGGACATGATCGCTTTCAAGACCTCCCTTTCTATGCTGCCCCACATTAAGTATATTTTGAAGTCCCTCCAGGCCCCCCTGATCTGTGAGCTGGAGGCGGAGATGGATGAGCTGACGGATCTTCATGACCTGATTGAGCGGTCCATCAATGACGACCCGCCCATCAGCATCCGGGACGGAGGCATGATCAAGGAAGGGTACCATGAGGAGGTGGACCGGCTGCGCAGCGCGAAGAGCGAGGGAAAGCTGTGGCTGGCGGAGCTGGAGACGAAGGAGAGGGAGAAGACCGGGATCAAGAATCTGAAGGTTAAGTTTAATAAGGTTTTCGGCTATTACCTGGAGGTGACCAATTCCTTTCGGAATATGGTGCCGGACTATTATATGCGCAAGCAGACCCTCACCAACGCGGAGCGGTATATTACGCCGGAGCTGAAGGAGCTGGAGGATATGATCCTTGGGGCCGAGGACAAGCTGGTGGCCCTGGAGTATGATCTTTTTGTGGATGTGAGAAACCGGGTGGCCAAGGAGGTGCTGCGGATCCAGCAGACGGCCAGGGCCGTGGCGGGGATCGATGTGTTTTCTTCCCTGGCTCTGGTGGCGGAGCGGAGTAATTTTGTGAAGCCCTCCATCAATGAGAAGGGTATTATCGACATTAAGAACGGGCGTCATCCTGTGGTGGAGAAGATGATTCCCAATGATATGTTTATCGCCAATGACACCTATCTGGACAATGGAAAGAGCCGGGTGTCTATTATCACCGGACCGAATATGGCGGGGAAATCCACCTATATGCGGCAGACGGCTTTGATTGTGCTGATGGCCCAGCTGGGAAGCTTTGTCCCGGCGGAGAGCGCCAGGATCGGCCTGGTGGACCGGATTTTTACCCGGGTGGGGGCCTCCGACGATCTGGCCAGCGGCCAGAGTACCTTTATGGTGGAGATGACGGAGGTGGCCAATATTCTCCGAAACGCCACTAAGAGCAGCCTGCTGATTCTGGATGAGATCGGCAGAGGCACCAGCACCTTTGACGGCCTCAGTATCGCCTGGGCGGTGGTGGAGCATATCAGCAATCCGAAGCTTCTGGGGGCGAAGACCCTGTTTGCCACTCATTATCATGAGCTGACGGAGCTGGAGGGGAAGCTGACGGGGGTGAATAATTACTGTATCGCGGTGAAGGAGAAGGGGGATGATATTGTCTTTCTCCGAAAGATCGTGAAGGGCGGCGCGGATAAGAGCTATGGGATCCAGGTGGCAAAGCTGGCCGGGGTGCCGGACAGTGTGATTCAGCGGGCGAAGGAGCTGGCGGAGGAGCTGACGAACGCGGATATCACGGTGAGAGTGCAGGAGATTGGGGGGGATGGAGCGAAGGCGAAGAAGGGGAAGGCGAAGAAGTATGATCAGGTGGATATGGATCAGATGTCGCTTTTGGATACGGTTAGTGATTCGGATGTGCTGAAG
>CAZGRM010000073.1:0-14516 GCA_964528295.1 uncultured Lachnospiraceae bacterium | reverse complement strand
CCTCCACCGTGCCTTTTGGCAGCACCCAGCCCTCATACTTGTTCTTATAGCTCTTGTACAGTACAAGTATCTTTCCTCTGAATATCACCACACCGCCACAGCTTGTTGCTTCAATCATTGCAATCCCTCCTGTTTGCGTTGTGTAACCAAAAACTAAAAACAGTATAACTCTTTTTCTAAAAACACGCAACCCAAAAAGAAGAGTTCCAAAAATTTTAAGGTTCCAGCTCAACTTGTTCCCTTTATGGCGTAGTAGGTCTGGAAAATCTGTGAAGCGATGGGAACGGCGGTCTCGCTGCCGGTGCCGCCGTTCTCGGCGATGACGGCCACCACCAGATCCGGGTCTGCCACATTGGAGAAGCCCACAAACCAGGAGTGGGTCCCCTTTGAGTCGCCGGAGCCGTATTCGGCGGAGCCTGTTTTGCCCGCCACCGTAAAGTTGTACCAGCTAAGAGCCGTTGCCGTTCCGCTGGATACGGTTTCCTGCATGTATTCCGTCAGGATCCTGGCCTCCTCCGTAGTCATCAGCCGCTTATACTTGGAGGGGCTGGTCTTAGAAACCATGGTGCCGTCGCTGGCCTCGATGTGATCCACCAGGTAGGGCTTCATCATGATCCCGCCGTTTGCCACCGTGGCGGTCAAGAGCGCCATGTGAAGAGGCGTCACCAGCGTATTGCCCTGGCCGATGGCCGTGGTCATCTGCTCCCCGTAGGAGGAGTCACTGTCCAGAGAAAACTGGGAGGTGCTGTGCTGCAAGGTGGTGGGCAGTGATTTATTAAACAGAAATTCCTCACACAGAGAGCGGAACTCCTTGTTGTCCAGATCCATGCCGATCTGGGCGAAGGCGGTGTTGCAGGAGTGGGAGAAGGCGCTCTTTAAATCCTCCTGCCCGTGGACGGTGTTGTTGTAGCAGTTGATGGTGACGTCGTTCACCGTCAGTCTGGAATCACAGTTAAAGGAAAAGGTCTTATAGGCGCTTGGCTGCTGCCGGATATAGGCCAGCGTGGTCAAGATCTTGAAGGTGGAGCCCGGAGGATAGAGCCCCTGGGTGGCCCGGTTCAGAAGAACGCTGCTGCTCTCATCCATGATCAGGCTCTCCCACACCTCCGAGATGGTGTTCGGATCAAAATCTGGCTTTGAAACCATGGCCAGAATCTTTCCGGTATCCGGCTCCAGGGCCACCACCGCGCCGTTATAGCCGCCCAGCGCCTGATAGGCCGTATTTTGCAGGGAAGCGTTCAGGGTCACCACCACAGAGTCACCCATCAGCTTTTCATCACTGGCCTCCTCCTTGATCTGGGACAGCACGGAGGCGTGGCTGGTCAGCAGATCGTAGTTGCTGGTGGCCTCCAGACCGGATTTGCCGTTGGTGGAATAGCCGATGGCGTGGGCGAAGGTGTTGGCGTAGGGATAAACCCTGGTCTCGGTGCCGTCCTCCGCCACCCTTGTCTCCGCCAGCACGCTGCCGTCAGCGGACAGGATGGGGCCCCGGATGTATTTATCCGTGTTGGCGTCCTGCTTTGTATTGTAGGCGTTGGAGTTCAGCTCATCCGCCTTGAAGGTATTGAGATAGACCAGATATCCGATCATCATGAGAAAGAGAAAGACAAAGGTGTAGGTGACGATCCCCAGCTCCGTATTCCTTCCCTTCCCGCTCACCGGCTCCGGCTCCTGTTCAAAACGGACCTCCCGGACCTTGACGGGAATCCTACCGGTAGCTGTCCGGTCCGTATCCGTCCCCGTACGGGTCCTGGCCGTCTCCGTAGTATCCCCCCTCCTCCGGGTAGTACGGCTGGTTTTGGCCGTACCCGTCCTCGTAGAGGTAGTCCTGGTCTTGTCTGTATTCTTCGTTCTCGTCTGGGTATCCCGCATCCTGTCCGTATCCTCCATTTCCATATGAATTGTAGCCGCCGTAGCCGTAGGGCTGCTGGTAGTCTGGCGGGGCGTAGCCCCCGGTATCCTGGCGGGAAAGCTTCTCTTCGCTCTTTTTCTCCTCATCCCGGTGGAGCATATAGAGTCCCTGGACGATGGAAAACATAATCAGGGTGCTCAGCACCGAGCTGCCGCCGTAGCTCACCAGAGGAAGCGTCACGCCGGTCATGGGAATCAGCTTGATCCCGCCTCCCACAGTGAGGAATACCTGGGCCGCGTAAGTAGTTCCCAGCCCCACCGCCACCAGCCGGTAGAAGCGGTTGGAGAGCTGCATGGATATGTTGACAAACATGATGAAGCAGCTCATGCAGACCAGCAGCAGGCAGATGCCAAAGATGCTGCCCAGCTCCTCCGCGATGGCGGAGAACATGAAATCCTGCTCCACATAGGGAATGGCCTTTGGGGAGCCCTGATACAGGCCGGTCCCAAGCCAGCTCCCCGCGCTGATGGAAAAGAGGGACTGGCAGATCTGGTATCCGCCGCCCTGGTAATCCTGGAAGGGGTCCCGCCAGGCCTGCACCCGGACCCGGATGTGGGAGAAAAGAAAGTAGGCTCCCACCGCGGCCCCGGAGCCGGCCAGTATGCCGGCCAGCACAAAGAAGGGATTTCTGGTGGACACAAAGAGCATGACCAGATAGGTGATAAAAAAGATCACCGCGCTGCCCAGGTCCTTGGATACCACCAGGATCAATACATGGACGGCCGCCAGCGCCGTGGCGATCACGATTTTTCGGAAATCCCTGGCGTTGGACAAAAGTCCCGCGATAGCAAAGACATAGATAATTTTCACAAACTCCGAGGGCTGGATGGAGATACCGCCCACGGTGAAGGACAGGTTTGCTCCGTTGACGGAGTTTCCCGCGATCACCACCAGGGCCAGGAGCCCGATTCCCACCAGGGTATAAAACCAGTACATCTTTGTGATGAACCGCAGCTTTCGGATAATCAGCGGAATCAGCAGGGCCACCACCGTGGCCGCCACGGCAATCTTGAACTGCTTGACGCATTTATCATAGGAAAGGCGGGTAATCATGATGAAGCCCACGGTGAGAAGCATACACATATTGTTGATCAGAAGCTTGGAGGCCAGGGGATACAGATTGCGGAACAGCACCAGCACCGCCGCCAGATAGATCACCTGGGCGCCGTAAAAGATCAGCAGGTTCAGCTCTCCCACCTCCAGATACAGCACCGTGAATGCCACAAAGTGCATGACAAACATCAGCATATTCTGGCGCAGAAAGAGATATTCCCGGGCCTCATCGTCTTTTTTGTGGAAGACGGTGAAGCACTGGAAGGTATATAGCGCCATTAAAATTATAATCAGGTATTTGGAAACCTGTATAATGAGATTCGTCATATACTACTCCACTCCTCTTCTGAAATGTCCTCTGGTGCCGCCTGTGAAGGAATCCGGGTCAAACAGATTCCCGGTATAGCGCTCCAGCACCGCCTCTGTCTCACGGCGGGTCTCCACGGTGAAGGACAGGCGCAGGTACGAGGGGGCGAGGGCCCGTATTTCCTTTTCACAGCCCCCAAGCTCCAGGGGAACGGAATTGTAGATGGTATTGCAGCAGCCCGCGCAGCGGTTGATCACAGGGAAAAGGGCCTGCTTCCGGTCCCGGATCCAGGTGATTTCCGGCCTGGCGGTACAGCCCCGGGTATTCTTCACCACGCACTGGGCGGAATGTGTCAGGGGCTGACGGCCATAGACGGTCAGCTCTGTCTCAGGGATGTCCCGGCTGCGGACCAGGGACAGAAGCTCCCGGAAATTCAGCTCCGCCGGAAGGGTCCGCCGTTCTACGCCAAGCTCCGCCAAAAGGGCGGCGGCTCGATGGTTGTAGGCGTAGAGGCTGTCATCGCCGGCGACGGAAAGCCGAGGCCAGCGGTCCCTGATCCAGGCCAGCTCATCCAGTGTGTGCAGCAGACAGCCGTCAAACCGCTCCAGCAGCCTCCCCATCTCCTCCGACTGAAACAGCTCCCGGTCCCTGCGCCGAAAGACGGGGGGCAGACTCAGGAAGCACTGGGCTCCGGCCTGGCACACCTGAGTCCGCAGCTCCTCCAGCCGGGCAAAATCCGGCTTTCCTTTTTGGCAGACTGTCAGCAGATCAAGATAGACGGTCCGGATCCGGGAGCCGCCAAGGGACAGCACTGCCCGCAGCTGCTCCGGCCGGGTGACCAGGACGGTAAATGCCGGAGCCATTTCATTTTCCCAAAAGGGCTGACCGGATTTTTCCGTATCCGATTTTTTCCACTGTGCGCGGCCTTGCGGGAGATCAGAGGCTTCCTCCGGCTCCCCTCGCCGTTTTCGCTCCAATAAGGCCTCGGAAAGCTTCTCCAATCCCTGGCGGCGCAGCTCCTTCAGCTCCCGCACCGGAAGAAAAAGCTGTTCCTCCATGGAAATGTCCAGCTCCTCGAAGGAAAAGGGGGTGTTTCCCGTTTTCTTCAGCTGGGCCCGCACCGTTTCCTCCTCGGCGGGACTGGACTGGGCGGGACGGATCTCCTGTTCGGATTGGACCGTTACAGTTACATCCCCGCAACTTAGTTCCAGTATAGCAGGCCTGCCTTTCGAAAGACTTAAATGTCCCTTAATTTTTTCTTTACATTCCCGCTCCAGATAAGCGTCCGAGAGCTGGCTAAGAAGCTCCTCGCATCTGGTCCGGTACAAAACCGTATTTTTTTTCAGGGACGGCCCCTTTGCGGGCAGCGGCAGGGGGGCTCCCTCTTTGACCTCGGAGGCCAGGGTCAGCTTCCACCTTCCGTCGGAGGACTCCAGCACATCCCGCCTGTGGAGGGGCTCCAGCGCCTCCAGCCTGGTCTTTCCATCTTTTCCCTGGGTGACCCGGGCGGCCCGGGTGCCCTGATGGTTGGGGCGGGTCATGGACATCATCTCAGGGCCATTGTGGACATGATAATAGCCGGCGCTGAAGCCGCCCCGGTTGTAGAGGTCCATCAGCGCCCGGCGGTCTTCCTCCGCCACCTGATAGCCCCTCCGCCCGTTTTTGAGATACTGATCCAGGTATTTCCGGTAGATGCTCACCACTCCCGCTGTGTACTCCGGCCGCTTCATCCGGCCCTCGATCTTTAAGGAGGCGATCCCCGCCTCCGCCAGATCCGGCAGAAGGTCCAGCGCGCACATATCCTTCATGCTGAGCAGGTAGCCCCGGTCTCCCGCCGCCGTCTCATAGGGAAGGCGGCAGGGCTGGGCGCATCGGCCCCGGTTTCCGCTGCGGCCGCCCAGGAGGCTGCTGAGCAGGCATTGGCCGGAGTAGGAATAGCACATGGCGCCGTGGATGAAGGTCTCCACCTCCAGCCCCGTCTCCCGGATGATGGCCCGGGTCTCCTCCAGAGACAGCTCCCGGGCAGTGACGACCCGGGTCACCCCCCGCTCCTTTAAGAGGCGGGCGCTGTCGGGGCCGGTCACCGTCATCTGGGTACTGGCGTGCACCGGAAGTCCCGGAAAATGGCGCAGGATCAGCTCCATCACCCCCAGGTCCTGGACGATGACCCCATCCAGGCCCTCCAGGTAAAGAGGACGGAGATAATCCCGGAGCTGTCCCTCCAGCTCCCGGTCCTTTAACAGGGTGTTGACCGTCAGATAGAGCTGCCTGCCGTGGATGTGGCAGTAATCAATACCCGAAAGGAGTCCATCCTGATCCGGATTGTCCGCATAGGCCCGGGCCCCGAACATCCTGCCTCCTATATAAACCGCATCCGCTCCCGCGTTCACCGCGGCCCTCAGGCTGTCATAGGAGCCTGCCGGTGCCAGTAACTCTACCATACGTTCCTCCCCTGATCCGCCGGAAGCTTTTCCTCTCTCCGGCTGAATAGAAAGGCTGCAATGATCTCCACATCCTGTCTGACAACGGAGACAGGATACGCAAATAATTGCAGCCACATGCTCATTTCTTTAACTGCGTCTGAAGCTGGATCATCTCTTTTTCAAGCTGCGCGTTTTTCTCCTCCAGCAGTTTCTTTTCTTTTTCCGCGTTTTCCAGGCGAATCTGGGCGGTGATCAGCTCATGCTTGAAATCGTAGATCTCCCGGTCCTTGTCGGAGAGCTCGTCCTCCAGCTCCTCCACCTTCCGCTTTACCTTGAAATAATCGTCCGCCGTATTGAGATTCAGGAGGATCCCCCGCATCTCCGGTGAGAGGCGGTGATAACCGTCCAGATTTCGGAACTCGGATATTTTCCCATTCAGATAGGTGGCCACCCGCTGCAGATATTCTTCACTCTCGTAACCGCTCAAGGTATAGATTTTCCCTGCTATAATTACCTGTGTTCTATTTTTGGATGACATAAATGCCCTTCCTTTCTCCCCTTTGTCCTGCGTGGCTGCTTTGCCTATTCTCCATTATAAACAAATCTCCGGGAATTACAACAGTTTCTTTTCTTCCGGCGCTATTTCAGTCCGAGATGCTCATAGGTGCGGTCGGTCACCACTCTCCCCTTCGGGGTGCGGTTGATAAAGCCGTTTTTGATCAGATAGGGCTCGTACACGTCCTCAATGGTGCCGGGGTCCTCCCCGATGGCCGCCGCCAGGGTATCGAGGCCCACCGGACCGCCGCCGAATTTGTGGATCATCAGCTCCAGAATCGTCCGGTCCGTGGCGTCCAAGCCCAGGCGGTCCACCTCCAGAAGGTCCAGAGCTTCCCCAGCGATCCCCGCGGTGATCCTGCCGTCATAGCGCACCTGGGCGTAGTCCCGGACCCGCTTCAGCATCCGGTTCGCCAGGCGGGGCGTGCCTCTGGAGCGCCGGGCGATCTCCAGGGCTCCTCTGTTGTCGATGGAGACGCCAAGGACGGAGGCGGAGCGGGTCACGATGGTTTGCAGCTCCTTCTCCGAGTAATATTCCAGATGATGTACCACGCCGAAGCGGTCCCGCAGGGGGGCCGTCAGCATGCCGGCTCTGGTGGTGGCGCCGATCAGGGTGAACCGGGGAAGATCCAGCCGGATGGAGCGGGCCGCCGCCCCCTTTCCGATCACTATGTCGATGGAGAAATCCTCCATGGCCGGATAGAGCACCTCCTCCACCTGCCGGTTCAGACGGTGAATCTCGTCCACAAACAGCACATCCCCCTCCTGGAGATTGTTCAGAATCGCCGCCATCTCCCCCGGCTTCTCGATGGCCGGGCCGGAGGTGATCTTAATGTTTACCCCCATCTCATTGGCCACAATGCCGGCCAGGGTGGTTTTTCCCAGACCGGGAGGGCCGTAAAACAGCACGTGGTCCAGGGAATCCTTCCGCTGCTTCGCCGCTTCGATAAATATTTTCAGGGTGCTTTTGGCCTTTTCCTGGCCGATATAGTCTTCCAGACGCTGGGGACGCAGTCCCGGTTCTACCCGGTAATCCTCCTCCATGGCGTCGCTCGTCATGATCCTCTTCGCCATACCTGATCCTCTCCCCTACAGAAACGAGATCTGCTTTAACGCCAGCTTCAGCACCGTCTCCGTATCCATATCCTCTGTCACACCGGCGGAGCGCACCGCCCGCAGCGCGTCGCTGCTGGAATACCCCAGGGCGGTCAACGCCTGAACGGCCTCCGACTTTGCGTCCCCCTCTGTCATGGACGCGGCGTTGACCGCGCCTCCCGCCAGCTTTTTCTCGAAGGCGTCTTCCAGGCTCAGCTTGTCCTTCAGCTCCAGAATCAGCTTCTGAGCGGTCTTGTTTCCCACTCCGGGGGCTCTGGCGATGGCTTTCGCGTCGTCTGAGAGCACCGCAAAGCGCAGGTCATCGGCAGTCAGCACCGACAAAATTCCCAGGGCGGCCTTGGGGCCCACCCCGTTTACGTTCAGCAGCAGACGGAAAACCTCCAGGTCGTCCGCAGAGAGGAAGCCAAAGAGCTGCATGGCATCCTCCTTCACGCTGAGATAGGTATGGATCTTGACCTCCTCACCCCGCCCCGGCATCTGGGAGGCGTCCCGGGAGGAAATGAAGATCTGGTATCCGATCTGGTTGACCTCCAGCACCAGCCTCGTTTCCGTGACCTCTGCCACGATTCCTTTCATATATGCGATCATTTTGTCACCTTTCCTGCGAAAAATCAGGGGCCAACGCCCCCTGTTCTCCTCATCATAGCATAAAAAAAGGATAAAATCAACCATACGTTCGACTTTATCCTTTTTATCACCTTTCATCGCTCGGGGGATTATTTCCAGGTTTTGAAAAATACATGTCCGCCGATCTTTTTGTAGGTCGCGGTCAAGCCCAGCTTTTTGTAGGAGGCCGGCGTCATGAAGAACAGATAGGGGAAGGAGGTCTTTTTTCCGCTGATGGTGAGGTAAATCTTCTGCCCCTCCTGGAAGGTCTCAAAATTGGCCATGATCTCCTTGGCGGCCTTCTTGCAGGATGCGGTGATGAGGGAGGTCTTTTTCACTGCCTTCGTCAGGCTGCCGTCCCTGGCCGGGGAGAACTGCTGCTTCTGGTAAACCACCTCCCGCAGCATGTTCGGGAAGAGAGAGCTGTTCATGCGGTTCACGATCACGGCTCCCACCGCCAGCTGCCCGGTGTAGGACTGGTTTCCCGCCTCACAGTAAATGATAGCGGCCAGCAGGGTCTCATCGTCCACGTATACGTCACTGTAATATGTCTTCTCCACGCTGACGTCCGTGGCGGGCGCCTTCTTGGAGGCGGTGATCTTTCCCTTGCCGCTGCTGCCGAACTCGTAGGTAGTGCCGCTGACCGTGATGGTCAGGTCCGTCATCATTTCGTATGTATCAGGATTAAAATAATAGTAGGCGCTGCCGATCTTCTGGACGCCCTTCACGGCTTTGCCGTTGGAGCCAAGGTACTTCTTTCCCTTCCAGGTGTTGGTCACTCTCGCACCGCTGCTGTTCACGTAGTAGAGGCCCACCCACTGGCTCTTGACCATCACGCCGTCTTCGCCATAGTAGTAATATTTTTTATTGGTGGCCACCCACTGCTTTGTCAGCATCCGGCCTGTCTTTGTGCCAAAAAAATAAGTCTTTCCGCTGTAGGTGCGCCGGCCGGTGAGCCTCACGCCCCGGGAGCTGAAGGCATAATAGTAATCTCCGATCTTGTAACGGCCGCTGGTATAGATGACTCCGTCCTTTCCGGCGTAGTACATTTTGCCGCTGGCTTTCAGCCATTTGCTCCGAAGCAGCTTGCCGTTTTTGGTGAAATAGTACCATTTTTTACTTTTGTACAGCCAGCCGGTCTTGCGGATACCGTTGGAATCTACGTAGTAATCCTTCCCAATCCACTTGCTTTTTACCAGCTTTCCGTTGCTGTAGTAGGAATAGGTGCCATTTGAATTTTTCTTCCACGCTGCCTTCGCCTGAACGCTCATGCCGAGAAACAGGACAAGAAAGACCAGCAGGGAAACAATGAAGGCCCTTTTATTCCTGCAATGTGATTTCATAATTCTCTCCTTTGCGGCTCCATCAAAACCGTGATTTTCTTTTAACTAATTTGTAATATTTCCTTCACATTATAAGCCACATATTACATCTTTGTCAAGTAAGAATAACAAAAGTATTTGTCAATATGAGATAATGCTTGATTCGCGGAGGATACCCGGAAATACAGTTCTAAGGAGCTGTATGTTCCGGGTAAAATGGGACGTTAGATAATGATACAGATGATTTTCCCTTTTGATTCGTTCACGATCCGCTTCATGGTATCCTGGAGCTTTTGCTGGCTTTCCTCGCCGATGGCGGACAGCTTTGTGCGGATGCCGTCCTCCACCATCTGCTCCACCGATTTGCCGAAGATCAGGGTATTCCACATCCCCTCCTCCGACTGGCTGCTCTCCTTCATGTAGGCGATCAGATCCTGGGCCTGGGATTCGCTGCCCACGATGGGGGCGATCTCCGTCTCGATCTCGGCCCGGATCAAATGAATGGAGGGGGAGGTGGCTTTCAGCTTTACCCCGTAGCGGCTGCCCTGCTTCATCACCGCCGGCTCCTCCACCTTGATTTCCTCCTTGGTGGGGACAATGACTCCGTAGCCGGTCTGGCGCACCGCGTTCACGGCGGAGGCCACCGAGTCGTACTCCTTTTTCAGCTTTGCCATCTCCCGCACGATGGATATCAGGTGGTACTCACCGCGGATGTCCGTTCCCGTCATTTCGCTTAAGATCTGGTAGTACAGGGGATCCTGGATGACCACGGACACCTCCGCCCTTCCATTGGAGAGATCCACCTGCTCCACCTTTGTCTTTTTTATGTATTGACTGGTGAGGGTCCCCCCGGAACCGTACATATCCCGCACCGTGTTCAGACCCTGCATGGCAAGCTTCACCGCCTGAAACAGATCCTGCTTCAGCCAGTGGCTGTTTTCCAGCGTCTCCACCCATTTCGGAATCTGGAATACGACCCGGGTCAGCGGAAATTCCAGGAGAAACTGCTCGAAGACGGCGTGGATCTCGCTGGTCCCCATCTGCTCGCAATTCAGGATCATGGCGGTCACGCCGTAATTCTTCTTCAGAAAATCGGCGGCGCTCTTCGCCTCCTCCCCGTAGGGTCTGGCGGAATTCAGCACCACCAGGAAGGGCTTGCCGATCTGCCTGAGCTGGGTGATGGCCTCCCGCTCCGCCTCCAGAAAGCTGCTCCTGGGAAGGTCGCCGAAGCTGCCGTCCGTGGTAACTACGATCCCCAGGGTAGCGTGATCCCGGATCACCTTCTGGGTGCCGATCCGGGCCGCCTCGCCAAAGGAAATCGGCTGCTCCATCCAGGGTGTTTTTACCATCCGGGGAGTCCCGTTTTCCTCGGTCCCCTCCGCCCCCGGCACCAGAAAGCCCACGCAGTCCACGATCCGCAGCTTCATGGCGGTGCCGTCTCCCACCTGGAGCTGGACGGCCTCCCTTGGGATGAATTTTGGCTCCACGGTGGTAACGGTCCGGCCTGAGGCGCTGGAGGGCATCTCGTCGGCGGCCATGGTTTTTTCCTGATCCTGAAGCTCAGGCAGGACCAGGTGCTCTACAAATTTTCTGGCGAAGGTGGACTTTCCGGTGCGCACCGGGCCTACGATTCCGGCGTAGATCTCTCCGCCTGTTCTCATCTGAATATCCTTGTATAAATCAAATTTTTCCATGAAAAGACCCCCTGTATGTCCTATTGCAGTATATGCGGGGGAAAGTATGGGTATTCTTATTTTTTGAGAAGATCACCAGCCCGGCAGGCCGCGCTTTTCTCCCAAACAAAAACATAGCTCCCAATCTGCATTGCGGACTACAGATCAGAAGCTATGTGAATCGTACAGATGCCTGCGGAATGTTCTCTGTACGAGAGGTCCAGTCATTGGCACTGCAAACCAATGTCTGAACGCAAGGAGGTATATATTCGTGTATCTCATTGCCCTCGAGACAACATTCCATCAATTTTATTTCCTTCACCTACCCGTAGTGAATTCATCATCAGCCATGGAGGACTGAAGCGGAGTGTTTCGCCTATACCGGAGGCGCTTCTCACATACCAAGCAGGTTTCCTGACTCGCGGATCATCGTTCGACTTCCCCTTCTCATCTAATCGGGTAAACAATGGGATAATGAAGTCTCGCTCCCCGCATACAGTGGCCGGACCGCTCAGGCATCTCACCTGATTCCCTCTCAGAATACCGTCACCGGCATCCTTCACTTGATACGGCAAATATGATTTACACGTTAAAAATATAACACAATCTCCCATACGCGTCAACCCCTTTTTGAAAAATTGACGCGGAAAACCTATGGGATAAGGAGGAGACGCTCCGCCCGGAGAAGCCCGATCTCCTCCTGGTGGTGGGTGGTAAAAAGCAGGGTTCTGCCCTCCCGGTATTTTAAAATGAAACGGGCCGCCCGCTCTTTGGTCTCCTGATCCAGCCCGGAGAAGGGCTCATCCAGAATCAGCAGATCCGACTCCGTCAGCAGGGCCCTCGCGATGGCGGCCCGCCGCCTCATTCCGCCGCTGTAGGTGGATACCGCCCGGTCCAGGGACTCCTCCGGCAAAATCTCCGCCAGGCGGCAGTTGATCTCCTCCAGAGCTCTCCGGTCCCGGATGGTTCCCCAGGGGCGAACTATCGCGATGTTCTCCGCCGCCGTCAAAAACTCGCAGAGCCGGTCCTCCTGAAACACCGCTGAGATCCGTTTCTTCGCGAGACCGGAAAGGATGCCCGAGTCGGGAGGGATCAGCCCCATCATGATATGAAGAAGGGTGGTCTTTCCGACGCCGGAGGCGCCCATCAGCCCATAGCTTCCGCCCTCCCGCAGCTCTATCGTCACATTCCGCAGCACCGGGTGGTCCCCGTAGCTTTTTCTCAATCCCTCAATCCTCATGCTCCTCCCTCCAGGCCCTTCCGCCGGCCCGTTTCAGGAGGGCCAGAAACAGTTTTTCCGACGCCGCGCTGAGCAAAATGATCACCAGCGTCCAGGCAAACAGGCTGTCCGTATTCAGATAAATTTTTGACAGATACAGGTTCTCGCCGATGGAGTGGGCCGGGATGCCGATGATCTCGGCGGCCACGCCCGATTTCCAGCTCATGCCCACGGCGATCCTTGCGCCGCTTAAAAGGAAGGGCCAGAGGGCCGGGCGGTAAAGGTACAAAAGCCGGTGAGTCAGAGGCATTCGGAAGACCCTCGCCATCTCCAGCATGGCCGGGTCCACCCGGGCCAGCCCCTGGCGGATGTTGATGTAGAGGATGGGGAAGGCCATGAAAAAGACGATGACCACGGCCAGGTATTTGGAGCCCATCAGGATCAGGAACAGCACCACGAAGGAGGCCACCGGCACAGACTTTTGCAGTGTCACCACCGGCTCCAGCAAAATTCCCAGCCAGGGAAGGCAGAAGGTCAGGGAGGCCAGAAGGATGGCAAGGATAAAGGCGGCAAGGAACCCTCCCATGATGCAGAGGAAGGAGCGGAAAAGGGCCAGCCAGAAGTCCCAGGCGCGGATCTGACTGAAAAGGGAGGCCAGCATATCCGCCGGCCCCACAAAAACGATGGAATTTTTCCATATCAGCGCCGCAGCCTGCCACAGCAGCAGCCAGAACAGGATGACTCCGGCCTTTTGCGCCATTTTTTTAGGATCTATCCGTTTCGTTTTCAATCATCCTCTTCTATATAGTAGAAATCGTCCGCCGGCAGGGCTCCGCCCACGGAGGTGGGATCCTGGTCATAGAGCACCTGCAGGTATCCGGACAGGGCGGCCTTCATCTCCTCATCGTCGATGTAGGTGATGTTGCACTTCGGGATGGCCTTCTCCGCCATCGGAGCCTTCTCAATGATGCCGTAGGCCGCCACCAGCTCCGCCGCCCCGGCCACATCCTCATTTACATATTCGGCGGAATCCTCATGCTCATCCAGGAAATCCCGGATCAGCTCAGGGTTTGCCTCCACAAAATCCTTCTTGGCCACGGTGACTCCGGTCACCAGCATTCCGGTGCCGGTCTTGTCCCACTCCGCCGTCAGATCGGAGGCCAGCTTCAGATTTTCATTCTGCTGGCAGGCCACTGTGGCAAAGGGCTGGGGAAGAACGCCGATGGCGGAAGCGTCCTGGGCCAGCACGGATACCACCTCTGTGGCCTCTGACTTATATTCCACTGTCACATCATCCTCGGTCAGTCCGTTGGCGGCCAGCAGGTAATTCAGCACGTATTCCGGAGTCTGTCCCTTTCCGGTGGAGTAAACGGTTTTGCCCGCCAGGTCAGCCACAGAGCTGACATCCTCCTGGGCGGTCACCAGATAGAGCACTCCCAGGGTGTTGATATCCAGGACCTGGATCTTCCCCTCTGTCTTGTTGTAAAGAATGCTGGCCATATTGGCCGGTATCAAAGCGATATCCAGCTCGTCACTCAGCAGCTTCGCGGACAGCTCGTCGGAGGCTGTCACCATATTGAAATGGTACTCCTGCTCTTCCGCCTGCTCCTCCTCCGACATAAAACGCACCAGCCCGATGGAGGTGGGACCTTTCAGAGACCCCACCTCGCAGAGCTCCTGAGCGGATGCCGCGCCTCCGATCAGCAGAGACAGACCGAGAACCGGCATCAAAGATGATAGAACATTCTTTTTCATTTCCTACTCCTTTCTCACCATAAGATAGTCCTATTGTAGCTTTTCTAAAAATAAAAGTCAATATAACATCACCGCCGCCGCAAAAATGGTATTCAGAGCCAAAAAAATGAGCCGTATATCCGGTAAGGGATATACGGCCCGAAACAATCCTGCCGAAGGGCAGAGGATCAGATCCCTGCCTTCTTTGCGGCGGCCTCCACCACGTGGCTCACCAGCACGGAGGTGGTCACACTGCCCACACCGCCCGGTACGGGGGTGATGGCTTCCACGATGGGCTCTACCGCGGGGTAATCCACATCGCCGCAGAGCTTGCCCTCCGCGTTTACGTTGATTCCCACATCGATCACCACCTGGCCCGGCTTCACATACTCGGCGCCTACTACGCCGGCCCGGCCTGCCGCCACGATGATGATATCCGCCTCTCTGGATACGGAGGGCATATCAACGGTTCTGGTATGGCACACGGTAACGGTGGCGTTTTTCTTGATCAGCATCATGGCCGCCGGTTTTCCTACCACCAGGCTGCGGCCGATGACCACGGCCTTCTTGCCGGTGCAGTCAATCCCGTAGTGGTC
>CAZGRM010000072.1:0-14595 GCA_964528295.1 uncultured Lachnospiraceae bacterium | reverse complement strand
CTGGTGCGCCATCTGGTGCGGTACTATGCGGACACCTGCGGGGACGCGGCCACCAGCGCCATCCTTCTGGATGTGCTGGACACCCCCGTAAGCCCCGAGCTGCTGCCCCCGGAAAACGGCGTGATCTCCCAGAAAACCGAGGATCTGGTGGGCCCCTACGAGCTTCACGATTTCTTCCTGTACTACGTGACGCGCTTCGGCTACGCCCCCTCCAAGCTGTACCGGGTGGCGGAGGCCGCCTTCCGGGGCGCCTACGACAGGGAGACGATCCTGAAGTGGCTCACCACCTTCTACCGCCGCTTTTTCGCCCAGCAGTTCAAGCGCTCCTGCCTGCCCGACGGCCCCAAGGTGGGCTCCGTGGCCCTGTCCCCCAGAGGCGACCTGCGCATGCCCAGCGACGCCTGCGCCAGGGTGTGGCTGGACGATTTGAAAAGGATTCAGGTGTAAGGAGCGCACAGAGAAAAGCACAGAGGAAAAAGGATGGAGATACGGGAAGGCTGGAGAGAAAAGCTGCGCCGGAGGGTCCGAGGACCTTTGCGGAGGCTGATCAGAGTGGTACGCAGGATGAAAATCAGTACCAGACTGGTGAGCCTCTTTGTGCTGTCCTCCTTTTTGCCCCTGCTGCTGATCGGCACCTGGATCTACCGCCGGGCCAGCGACACCCTGTACAACAACACTAACAAGGTCATCGTTTCCATGAGCCGCCAGACCGCGTCCTACATCAGCGAGAAGATGCTGAAGGTGATCTCTGACAGTGTGGAGATATCCAATTCAGAAAACGTGCAGAATATCCTGCGGTGGTATGAGGATTACGATACCATCAAGCTGTATCAGACTACAAAAGAGATCATCCGGGAGATGAGTAAAAAATACGTTTTTAACGATATCGTCACGGAGATTACCATTTATACACTTTCCGGCCAGCGGGTCAATCTGTACGGCCCCTATAGCTACCGGTTCAAGCCCACGGAGGAGGAGCTGGAGAGCATGAAGGCGGAGAATGAGGCGTCCCCCAAAAATATTTTGTTTTCCGCAAACGCGAATAACAGTATCATTTTATTCCGGCAGGTGAAGGACAAGGAGACCAGGGAACAGATCGGATATCTGGTGATGCGGGTGGATGAAAACTGCATTTCCGATATTTATCCCGACGCTCTGTCCGATGTGGACATTGAATCCTTTGTGGTGAATTCCAAGGGGATCATTGTGTCCGCAAAGAATGACGAGATGCTCTCTGGCAGCTATCCCGACGAGGCGCTGGCCCGGGAGATCATCCAGGAAAACCTGGAGGGAAGGGGGGAATTTTCCGTGAATCTGGCGGATGGAAAGAAGATCGTGAACCATTCCGCCGTCACGGGGACGGACTGGCACTTTATTTCCGTTGTATCCGACTCCTTCTTCCGGGTGGATTCCAGGCAGTTTCAGGTGCGGCTGTTTTTGAGTGTGGCCCTCTGCCTGCTGATCGCCACGGTGATTTCTCTGACTGTGGCCTTCAGCATTGTGATACCCACCCGAAGTATCATCAGCGCCATGAAGCGGTACGGGGAGGACAGCAGTGACTGCCGCATCGAGGATGACGGGAAGGATGAGCTGGCCTTTATGTCGGACAACTTTAATCAAATGTCCCTGCGGCTGAACCAGCAGATGCAGGACATCCGGGACGGGGAAAAGCAGAAGCGGAGGCTGGAGATTCAGGCTCTCCAGGCCCAGATCAATCCCCACTTTATCGCAAATACCCTGAATCTGATTTCCTACATCGCTTCCGTCAATAATGAGCCGGGGATCGAGCGGCTGTCGGATTCGCTGGTGGATCTGATGCGGGACTGCCTGCGCAATGACGAGCGGCTTGTGACGGTGGCGGACGAGATTTCCAGGCTGCAAAGCTATATCAATATCCAGAATTACCGGCTGCTGGGAAAGTTTTCCATACAGATGGAGATCGAGCCGGGGCTTGACGTCTATCTGATGCCCCACATGGTTTTGCAGCCCATCGTGGAAAATGCGCTGCTCCACGGAATTCTTCCTGATAAAAAGAAGAGGGGGCTGATCTCAATTCAGGGCTGTGTGGAGGGAAAGGATCTGGTGTTTACCGTCACGGACAACGGAAAGGGCATGGAGCAGGAACAGATCTGCCGCGTATTTTCCGGTGAGGACGCCAACCGGGAGAAGGGCAGGATCAACAGTATCGGACTGAGCAACGTGCAGCAGAGGATCCGGCTGCTGTTCGGGCCGGAATATGGCCTGAGCATCAACAGCCTGAGGGAGGTCTACACAGCGGTATCCATCCGGCTGCCGGTCATAACAGAGCAGGAGGGCTGAGCATGTATCGAGTGCTGCTGGTGGATGATGATTCCACCATGAGAATCCGGCTGAAGAATCTGGTGCGCTGGGAGGAGCTGGGCTGTGAGATTGCGGGGGAGGCGGCCCATGGACTGGAAGCCATCGCCATGATAGAGAAGCTTCACCCGGACATGATGATTACGGACATGTATATGCCGGGAATGAACGGGGTGGACCTGATTCAATATGCCAGGGAGCATTATGAAACACTCTTTATACTGGCGCTGAGCGCCTATGATGATTTTGACTATGTGAGGAACAGTCTGAAATACGGCGCCTTCGACTACGTCCTGAAGCATCAGCTGACCGCCGCCAGGCTGGAGCAGGTGATGCGGGAGGCCATGGCCTGGCTCAGGGAAAATCGGACCAGAGAGCGTCCGAGGGAAAAGAGCTGGGAGGACAAGGAGCTGCTGGAAAGACTTCTGCGGGGAGAGGGCGGAGGCGTCTGCGACGGCGGCTCCCACTGCTTCCTTCTGGCCCTTGGAAGGATCGAGGGGGAGCAGACCCTTTCCGGCGCGGAGGAGAAGAAGCTGAGACATATGGAATCCATCGTGGCGGAGACCTTGCTCTTTTACGAGTGGAAAATTTTGTGCCAGTGGTTCCGGGGCGGGCTGGCGGTTTTGTTTCAGATGGAGGAGCAGCCGGTGCGCCGGGACATGGAGGAGATTCTGGGCCAGGTCAGCGAAAATGTGGAGCGGTTCATCGGTATCCGTCTCCGGTTTGTGCTCAGCCCGTTTTACCGGGAGCCTTCGGATACCGGGAATATGTACCGGAGGCTGTGGGAGAAGAGCGGAGCGGGAGGAGAAATGCCGGAGACAGATGCCGGACAAATGATGATCCGTATCAGCGACGCCAGGGAGCTGGAGCGTCTGTTAGAAGAGAGGGACGGTCCCGGGGTGGAGCGGTACCTGAATGGAGTATTCGACCGGCTCCGGGCAGGCTCAGGATCCTCCGCCCAGATCTCCATGGCTTCGGTGGAGCTCTGCAATATTTTGCAAAGAATTACTTTGCGTTCAAAAAGAGAACCGGGCAGTCTGGAAAGAATCAACGAGGTGCTGCGTGATATTCAGACCAGCGCCGAGCTGGACCAGCACAGGGCCCGAGTCATTGCTCTTTACCGGGATTTTTTGAGAGAGGGCGAAGAGCCGTTTCCCAACCGCTATATGAATGAGGCGGTGGCCTACATCGAAAAAAATTATATGGCGGCGGTATCTCTCCAGGATGTGGCGGAGGCTTTGAATGTCAATAACGCCTATCTGAGCCGGCTTTTCAAAAAATATACCGGGAAGACGGTGGTCACCTACATCAATGAGCGGAAGATGGAGCGGGCCAGGGAGCTGATCGGGGAGGGGGAGCTGTCCCTGAAGGAAATTGCGGCGGAGGTGGGGTTCCAGAACTATAATTACTTTTATCAGATGTTCAAAAAGCACTATCGAAAATCCCCGTCTGAGCTTCAGTAAGGTGAAAAGTGGTAAAAAATATAAAAAAATCAGAGGAAAAATGTGGAAATTTACAATAAAATTCCTGTAAAAAAGTCAAAATAGCAACATCTAATGTCAAAATACATCATTTCTATTTCCGGGACTTTTGCTTAAAATAGAGCTACAAAAAGGCCGAAACAAAGGAGGAAAAAGAAATGAAAAGAGGTTTGGCACTGTTACTTACCGGAACTATGCTGTCCACATCGCTGCTGTCAGGATACGGTTTGACGGCGCTGGCGGCGGAGGAGGAGTCTGTGATCGGGTCGGAGGACGAGTCCGCCACTGTGCTGGAGCACTGGACCTTCACGGAGCTGTTTACTGCGTTTTACCGGGATATGGTGGATCAGTGGAATGAGGAGAATCCCGATCAATTGATCCGGATTAACGTCCATGTGCTTCCCTACGATGACATGCACAATAAATTGCAGATCGCGCTGAATTCCGGCACAGGAGCGCCGGATACGGTGGATATTGAGGTGGCAAAATTCGCCAACTTTACGGAGGGTGACGTGCAGTTGATGGATATGACAGAATATGCGGATCCCTACCGGGAGTATGTGGTGGAGTCCAGACTGGGTCTGTTCAGCAGAGACGGCAAGCTGTACGGCTGCCCCACCCACGTGGGCGCTACCGTGGCCTTCTACAACACGTCCCTTCTGGAGGAGGCCGGAATCGACTACTCCACCATCAAGACCTGGGATGACTTTAAGGAGGCGGGCTCCCAGTATTACGAGGCCACCGGAAAGGCCTTCGGCAACCTGGACACCGGCACCAATATGTTCTTCAATCTGATCGTGGCGGAGATGGGAGCCGACTATGTGGACGAGGAGGGCAATCTTTCCGTAAACAACGAGGGCATCGTGGCCGCGATGCAGCTGATGAAGGAGCTGCAGGAGGCCAATGCGGTGAGCCTGGTCCCGGGAGGAAACGTGGACGCGGATGAGGGCTACGCGGCCTACGCCAGCGGTGATTTTGCCGCCATGATCATGCCCCTGTGGATGAGCAACCGGTTCATCAATTACATGTCCGATCTGAGCGGCAGCATCGCCGTGGCTCCGGCTCCGGTGCTGGAGGATACCCAGGCCCTCTCCGTGGGCGGCGGCGGCACCGGCACAGCGGTGATCAAGACCAGCGAGAACGCGGATATCGCCGCACAGTTTATCGCATACGCGAAGCTGTCCTCCTACGCCAGCATTATCCAGTGGAATACGCTGGGCAATGACCCCTGTAATATGTCCGTGTGGACAGATGAGGAGGTTACCAACAATCCCGACAACGCATATTTACAGTATTACGCAAACAATCCCTTCGATACCCTGAACGCCATCAAGGACGGTATCGTGCTTCTGGATTCCCAGGCGACAAAATACTATCCCTCCATCTGCAACTCCTTCAACACAGTGGTATTCAACTCCGTATTCGAGAACGGCGATGATATCCAGGAGACACTGGATCTGGTGCAGGGAGACCTGGAGAACGAGTTTGGCTATTAATATTCTGGCGATTCCTATGTGAGAAAGTGGGTGCCGCAGGGCGTGTCCGCATTGCCGTACACCCCTGCGGCATCTCTTTTGCGCAAAGCTGTGTTGGAAGGGAGGCTTTGATCATCTTGAAAAAATTTTTTTATTCGAAAAAAGCGGCCCCGTTTGTTTTTATCTGTCCCTTTGTGCTGACTGTGCTCATTTTCTGGCTCCTGCCCATCGGAAAATCCGCACTGATGAGCTTTCAGAATTATCTGCCGGGGGTGCGGGACTGGATCGGCTGGAAAAATTACAGGCAGCTGTTCCGGGATAGGATCTTTTTCATGGCGGTGAAAAACACATTTCAGTTCACCGTGGGGATGCTGCTTTTGCTGGTACCCATTCCCATGCTGTTGGCCTGCGTCGTGAACAGCAAAATCATGAAGCATACGGGTGTGTTTAAGACGGTGTACTTTATTCCCGCGTTGACCTCCGTGGTGGTGGCCGGCACGATTTTCCGGCTGATGTTCGGAGAGGGGGAGACGGCGCTGATGAACCAGGTGCTGGGCTTTTTCGGGCTGGAGGCCGTGAAGTGGCTGAAAAAGGGTTCCACCGGGTATGTGGCCCTCCTGCTTTTGGCCTGCTGGCGCTGGACCGGGGTCAATATGATGTACTATATCGCCGGGCTTCAGAATATTCCGGCGGAGCTCTATGAGGCGGCCGCCATAGACGGGGCCAGCTCCTGGCAGCAGCTTGTCCGGATCTCCATTCCACTGCTGAAGCCCACCACTACCTATGTGCTGACCATCAGTATAAACGCGGGGCTGTCCATGTTCGTGGAGAGCTATATGCTGTGGAAGGGGAACAATTCACCGGGAAATATCGGCTTGACCATCGTGGGCTATCTGTACCGGCAGGGAATCGAAAAGAACGCCATGGGCTACGCCTCCGCGGTGGGGATTGTGCTGCTTTTGACGGTGCTGGCAATTAATCTGGCCCAGCTTTATCTGACCGGTTTTTTCAGGAAGGAGGAGCAAAGATGAGGAAAACAGACGCCCTTCCCTGGGTGAAAAAAGCCGGGGCTTACCTGCTGTTTCTTTTGATCGCCTTTTACATCCTGATTCCGCTCTACGCCCTGTTTCTCGCCACCTTCAAGGATGGAACAGATATGATCCAGCACGGGCTGAATCTGGAGCTGACACTGTCGGAGATGCATCTGAAAAATTACGGGATGCTGTTTTCCGGCGACGCGGCCCGGTACTGGGTGTGGTACCGCAACAGCATGGTGCTGACGGTGGTCCAGGTGGTGTTGACGCTGCTGATCAGCGCCTGCGTGGCCTATGGCTTTGCGGCCTACGAATTTCCCTTTAAAAATTTTTGCTTCGTGTTCGTGCTGGTGATCATGTCGGTGCCCTTTGAGATCATTATGCTGCCGCTGTATCAGCAGATCAACGAGATGCGGATGAGCGATACCTACACGGCGGTGATACTGCCCTTCCTGGCCCACGCCTCCACCATCTTTTTCTTCCGCCAGTATTTGGTTGGAATTCCCTCGGAGATCGGGGAGGCGGGGCGGATCGACGGGGCCTCGGAGTACGGTATTTTCTTTCGGCTCATCCTTCCGGTCATGAAGCCCTCCTTTGCGGCTATGGCCATACTGAACGGCATGAACAGCTGGAACAACATGCTGTGGCCCCTGCTGGCCCTGCGCTCGGACAATAAGTATACCCTTCCCATCGGACTGAACACACTGATCACGCCCTACGGCAACAATTATGATCTTCTGATTGTGGGCTCTTTCTTTGCCATCATCCCCATCGTGATCCTATTCCTTTGCTTCCAAAAATATTTTATTGAGGGGATGACAGCGGGGGCGGTAAAGGGATAAAATAAAAAAGACAGGTACGGTTCACACGCTGTCCAAAATACGGCAGTAATAAAAACAGCTAGGGAGAGGAAAAACAAAATGAACATTTCAGATAAGATAAAGGAGCAGATCCGGGAGACGGCCCTGCGGCTGGAGGATGAGGGGATCGTGACTGTGGAGGGGATGATTCCGCTGCTGGATCACACCGCCTATTTGCGCAAGTGCCTGGATATCCCCTACGGGGACCGGACGGAGAAGGAGAAGCTGGATATTTTTTATCCGAAGGAGGGGGAGAGGCCCTTTCCCGTATTTGTGGAGGTCCACGGCGGCGCCTGGTATTTCGGACAGAAGGGCTCGGTGGAGTTTGAGCCCTTTCTGCTGGGACTGGAGAGGGGCTTTGCCTGTGTGTCCCTTGGCTACACGTTAAGCCCCCAGGGACATTATCCCCTGCCGGTGCTGGAGATCAAGTCGGCGATCCGCTTTCTCAGGGCCAACGCCCAAAAATATCACCTGGACCCGGACCGGATTCTGCTGTGGGGCGGATCTGCGGGGGCGCACCTGGCGGCCTTGGCGGCGGCCAGCTGTGACACCGGCTATCTGACAGAGGACTTGTCAGGAAATGAAGCCTATTCCGCCAAGCCCAACGCTCTGGCGCTGTGGTACGGCTGCTTCGATTACTTTGAAAACGGGCGGGATCTGGAGGACTGGATCTATGAAAATTTCCTGGGAGTGGAGAATCTGGACGCGGCCCGGGAGACACTGCGGCTCATGAGCCCCCTGACCCATCTGACAGAAGCGGCCTGCCCCACCCTCCTGCAGCACGGCACGGCGGACGGCGTGGTGCCCTACACCCAGTCGGTGGGATATTTGGAGCGGCTGAGGGCAGTGGCCGGGGAAGACCGGGGCCGCCTGGAGCTGTTCGAAGGCTGCGACCATGCGGACGCCAGACTATTTGCCCGGGAAAATGTGGAGCGGGTGTTTGACTTTGCCCGGGAACAGTGGCAGCCGGAGGCGGCCACTTGATGGAAGAGTAGTGAAAAGGGCAGGTCCTCCGGAACCTGTCCTTTTTGAATTTGAATGAATATTTGTCCTAATTCAGTGAGATATGCGGGGATTAAAACAAAAAAATTGTTTAAAAATGAATATCGTGGTATAATATTTCTAATATGGCGAAGTGGGTCTCTGGCGGAACCGCACAGTGAAATTGGAGGTAGGCAGTGTGAAATTATTATATGTAAAATCCAGTCATTTTAAGAATGTGAAAAATGATTTTGAAATCAGCCTTGTGGCAAAATCAAAAAAAACCGCGGAGGATAGGGAATATGAGCTTTGCGAAGTCGCGGAGGACTTGTATGTGTATAACACACTGGCATTTGTAGGAAAGAACGCGTCTGGAAAAACTACGGCGGTGGAGTTGCTGGACTGCTGCTATTCGATATTGGGAGAGTTTCGCTTGGAGGGAAAGCACTATGATTATGACAATGTGGAATTGGATATGATCTTTTTCCACGAAGGATATCTATATCGGTATTTGACAACTTTACAGGCGGACACTACACTTGGAAACAAAGCGATTTTTACAAAGCAGCACATTTATAGGAAAAAGTATTATAAAAGCAAAATTAAGACCATCTGGAGTATGAAAGATTTTACGGAGATGGAGGAGTTTGGAGAATTGCCGGAGGATACATCAAAAGTGTTTTTCATCCTCAAGAAAAAGCAGACGAGGGCAATTTATTTTGATAGCTTCGGAGAGGGCGCGGATACCTATAGGATTCTTTTTAAGGCTCTGAAAAATTATAAGATTTCTGACCAGATTTTTATGAATATCATTCGTATTTTTGATGAGAATGTAAAAGCGATTGTGGGGATTGATGATCATAATTATCGACTTTCCTATCAAGAGAAGGAGAGGAGTGTATCTGATCAGGAGTTGATTCATCTTCTCTCCAGTGGGACGACAAAGGGGGTTTTACTGTATGTTCTTATGGTGGCCTCTCTACAGAACGGATTTGATTTGATCGTAGATGAGATAGAGAATCATTTTCACAAGACACTTGTTGAGAATATGATTAGTCTGTATAAAGACAGGAGCGTAAATAGAAAAAAGGCGGCTCTGATTTTTACAACGCATTACTGTGAGGTACTGGATTTATTTAACAGAAGAGATAATATTTGGATCGCAAAAGCAGATTCAAAGGTATATCTAAGCAATATGTATGAGGATTATGAGATTCGTACAGAGCTGTTAAAAAGCAGACAATTTTATAACAATGCGTTTCAGACAGCCGTTAATTATGAGGAACTGATGAATATGAAAAGGAAGCTGATGAAATGAAGTATTTGATCATGTGCGAGGGACCAAATGAGCTTGAAATCATCAAAATCCTGTTAAGGCATGGCTGTCTGAAGCTGACGGAGGATGATTTGCTGGGTTTGGTTCCGTACCATGCCAGACAGATAAAGAGCTCTGGTGTTGTGCAGACAGCCCTGAATATGTATCCGGGGGAAGTGACTGTACTGAGAATCGGGGATAAGCTCAATGAGAAGCTGTGGATTCCCAAGGAATATCAGGATAAAATTGTTGGTGTGGAAAAATATTGTACAAAGCCGGAGCTGGAAATGCTGCTGATCATTTCCGAGGGCCTGACGAAAGAGTACGAGAAGGTGAAATCAAAGGAAAAGGCCAAGATATTTACCAAAGCAAATGTGAAATGTGGCCGGAAACCGTATAAGAATGATACCTCTTTCTACACGGAATATTACGGCGAAGATCCCTGTTTGTTGGTAGACAGCATTAAGGAATATCGTCGTCTGAAGGGATCTCACGCAAAGGATGAACATTATCTGGCGGAACTTTTGGCGGAATCATAGGTCAAAAGAATAGAAAACAATCTCAAAAATTTTTTATAAAAGAAAATAAGGTTGAGGGATAGTTTTGGCCGTGGTATAGTGGAGTGTATAGAGAAAGGAGGGATGTGTTTATGCTGAAACCGGTTCATTGTGCCGCATAGCAGAGGCTGTTGTGGCAATCAATTTTAATCAGGTTCAATAGCCTTTGCTTTTCCGTGGTACGAAAATAAGGACAGGAGAGCAAAATGAGCTATAAGAAAGCATCCCATATCCTTCCCCCCAGGCTGCTGCGGGAGGTGCAGGAGTACGTGGAGGGCGAGGCCATCTATATTCCCAGACTGGAGTCCCGCAAGAAAGAGTGGGGCGAGCAGACAGCTACCCGCCAGGAGCTGAGAGAGCGGAACGAGAAAATTTTTGCGGAGTATTCCTCCAGCAGCACAGTGAGTGAGCTGGCCGGAAAATATTTTTTGTCGGAGAAAAGTATCTGGCGGATCATTGGACAGGAAAAAAAGAAAAGAGAAGAGTAAAGCAGGCGGTATCTCGGGGGAGATACCGTTTTTTCCCTTTTTCGGCGGGACGCGTTTGTTTCCCAAGAGAGTATTAGGTAGGAGAGGGGCCGGTCCCTGTGCTACAGTGTGTTTGAAAAATTCATTCCCGCCCCTCAGACAGGGGCGGAGGAGAATTCGGAAAATGGGGAAACGGCGAAATGAGAAGGATCGAATGGAAGGTGAGGCCGGTCCCGCCGCTGGCGGTGATCCGGTACTGCAAAAAGTGTGGGAGGAAAACAGAATTTTTCAGCTCAGGGCTGTTCCGGGTAAACGCACAGAAGCAGTCCTTGGATGTCTGGCTGATTTATAAATGCGCGGATTGCGGCGCTACCTGGAAGGATGAAATCCTTTCCCGGGTCCGGCCCCAGAGTATCCCGGGAGAATTGCTGGAGGGCTTTCATAAGAATGACAGGGAGCTGGCGGAGCGATATGAGCTGGATGTACGGCGGTTGGCGGGAAGAGGGATGGAGCTTGGCAGTCTGCGGTATGAGATCGAGGGGGAGGAGATCCGGCCGGGAGAGGAGATTCATCTGACGGTCACCTGCGACACGCCGCTTCCGGTAAAGGTGAAAAGCATTCTGCAAAACAAGCTGGGACTGTCAAACAAAGAATATCTGACACTGGCGCGATCCGGCCGCGTCCGCGGGGCGGCGGGGGAGAATCTGGAGAAGTGCAGGCTGGGCCGGGGGATAGAGCTTTTGATTCTAGAGAAAGACGAATATAAGGAGAAAGAAAAATGGTAATTCGGGAAAATACGGACCAATATATGGAGGAGCCCCGCCGCTGGCTGTCGGAGACGGGCTTTCATTGGGCGGATAGGCCGCGTGGAGGGGGTGCTGATCCGGGCGGAGAAGGAACAGTGATTTTCAACGCGAATCCTATCTTGCCGATTCCCGGAATCCGCGGTAAAATGAAAAAAACAGAAAATACGGCGGGAACGGTTCAGGAAAAGCGTGCCGCGAAAGGGCAGAAAGCCGGATCGCCGAAAGAGAGGAAAAACATATGATTTTAATGATTGCCAAGGCTCCATGCAAGGTTTGAGGACGCTGCATGGAGGAAACGGCTGATTCCCAGCCCAGTCCTCAGACTTTGCGACTTGATTGAAAAAAATAAAATCAAAGGAGCAAAGTAAAAATGAAAAATACAATAAAAGAATTAAGGACCTTTCTCATCTTCTGGAGCACCCAGTCTCTGTCCCAGCTGGGCAGCGCCATGACAAACTTTGCGCTGACCCTGTGGCTGTACCAGAAAACAGGCTCCGCGCTCCAGACCGCGCTCTTATCCATCTGCTCCTATGCCCCCTACGTGCTGACCAGCATTTTTGCCGGGGCCCTCAGCGACCGGTGGGATAAGAAGAAGGTTCTGCTGATCTGCGACACCCTTGCCGCGTGCTGTACCGTGGCGGTGCTGGCGCTCTTAAAGCAGGATCTGCTGCGGCCCGGCCACATGTATGTGCTGAACGGAATAAACGGCCTGATGAACACCGTGCAGCAGCCGGCGGGGGACGTGGCAATGACCCTGATCCTGCCGAAAAAGCACTATCAGAGGGCCAGCGGTCTGAAGTCCTTTTCCCAGTCCCTGGTGACGATCCTGCATCCCATGCTTGCCACGGCGCTGTTTGCCCTGGCCGGGATGGAGGCGGTGATCTATACAGACCTGGCCACCTTCGCCGCCGCCTTTGTGAGTCTGTGCTTTTTCATCCCGATCCCCCGGATCACCGGGGAGGAGACGGCGCAAAAGGAGACGCTGATCAAGTCCGCCGGAGCGGGATTGAGATATTTGAGAGAAAACGGCCTGATTCTCACCTTGATCCTGTTTTTGGCAGGTGTGAATTTCGTGGCCTCCGCCTTCGACGCGGTGCTTCCGGCTTACGTGCTGCCAAGAGAAAACGGCGGGGAGACGGTGCTGGGGATCGTCACGTCCTGCGCCGGGATCGCCACGCTGGCGGGCAGCCTGATCACCACCGCGCTTCCGGCTCCCAAAAACCGGGTCCGGGTCATCTATATCACAATGCTGATTTCCCTCAGCACGGAAAATTTTCTTCTGGCCTTTGGCAGAACGCCTCTGGTGTGGTGCCTGGGACAGATCGTTGGCTGGATTGTGGTGCCGCTGATGAGCGCGAACCTGGATGTGATCCTCCGGACCACCATTCCGGTGGAAATGCAGGGCCGGGTGTACTCCTGTCGGAATTCCCTGCAGTTTTTCACCATTCCCCTGGGCTTCTTCTTCGGAGGCTGGATGGTGGACACCATCTGTGAGCCCGTCATGGCGGGAGTGCCGGCGGATGGACTTGCCGCCCTTTTATTTGGTGCGGGAAAGGGTTCCGGAGCGGCGGTGATGATGCTGATTCTTGGGATTTTGGGCACCGGGACATGCCTGGTTTTCGGAAGGATATTGAAGAAATATTACTAATCGCAGGTCAGGAACGCACATTCCGTGAGAACATGATTCCAGAAATATATGGAACGCGGATAGAAAAATTAGGTGGTTGACAAACGGTTTTAAAATGGTATACTGAATCCAGACAAAAAGCCGCGGCTTTAGAGGAGCGGCGCGTATACTGACAACACGCGGATGAGAAGAGTAAAATGCGGAAGCATCCAGAGAGAGGGCGGAGGCTGGAAAGCCCTTATGCGGAACCATTTGAAAACTACCTCGGAGTGGCCCCAATCCGGCCCGGTGACCCCGTTATCGTCCAATGAGTGGTTTAGCATGCGGGCCGCGGCAGAAGCGGCGTTTGATGAACAAGCAGGGTGGAACCGCGATAGAGCACTTTATCGCCCCTGACAGTCCGAGAAGGATTGTCAGGGGCTTTTTTATGATATAGGCAGCTTCGTTTCGGTTCCCGTAAAAAGAAAGGAGAAGCGTTATGAAAGAAAAACTGGAAAACCTGAAAAATTTTGCCCTTTCCAACTGGACCCCGTCCGAAAAATGTCTTTTGGTGGCGGACGTTCTGCTGCTGGGCGTTCTGATCGGCTGGCTCACCTCCCCGCTGCGGGACGGGATCCATCTGTTCAGTGACAATTCCTATGATGTAAGTCACGTTTATGAGGAAGAAGAGGAGGAGGAAGAATAAAATGATTATCACATTAAAGGACGGCTCAAAAAAAGAGTACGCTCAGCCGATGTCTGTCATTGACATCGCGGCGGATATCAGCGAGGGTCTGGCCCGGGTGGCCACAGCCGGAGAGCTGAACGGTGAGGTGGTGGACCTGCGCACCGTGGTAAGTGAGGACAGTGAGCTGAGCATTCTGACCTTCGACAGCCCGGAGGGCGCCGGAGCCTTCCGCCACACCACTTCTCACATTATGGCTCAGGCCATCAAGCGGCTGTATCCCAATGTGAAGCTGGCCATCGGCCCCTCCATCGCGGAGGGCTTCTACTACGATGTGGACAGCGACACTCCGCTGACCAATGAGGATCTGGAAAAGATCGAGGCGGAGATGAAGAAGATCGTCAAGGAGGCGCTGCCCATCACCCGGTTCACAAAGCCCAGAGAAGAGGCCATCGCATATTTTAAAGAAAAAGACGAACCCTATAAGGTGGAGCTGATTGAGGATCTGCCGGAGGACGCCGAGATCAGCTTCTATCAGCAGGGCGAGTTTGTGGACCTCTGCGCCGGCCCCCATCTGATGACCACAAAGCCGGTGAAGGCCTTCAAGCTCACCAGCCTGGCAGGCGCCTACTGGAGGGGCAGTGAGAAAAACAAGATGCTCACCAGAATCTACGGCACCTCCTACACCAAGAAAGCGGATCTGGAGGCCTACATCACCCGGATGGAGGAGGCGAAAAAGCGCGACCACAGAAAGCTGGGCAAGCAGCTGGGCCTCTTTATGCTGAGGGATGAGGGACCCGGCTTCCCCTTCTTCCTGCCCAAGGGAATGATTTTGAAAAATACACTGCTGGATTACTGGAGAGAGATTCATACAAAGGCGGGATACGTGGAGATCTCCACTCCCATCATGCTGAGCCGCCATCTCTGGGAGACCTCCGGTCACTGGGATCATTATAAGGAAAACATGTACACCACCGTCATCGACGAGACA